>JBKDYO010000034.1:0-3753 GCA_046305855.1 Paracoccaceae bacterium | reverse complement strand
GGTAATGTCGGCGCTGCAACTGATGGCCGACAAGCTGGCCGATGACGTCCTTGCCGCCGAGGCCGAACTGGGCGACGACCGGTTCTACGAAAAGGTCAGCGAGATCCTGATGGCGGCCTCGCCGACCTTTCAGGAAGCCTATATGACCTCGATCCGCGTGCGGTTGGCCGAACGCCGGGGCCGCGACTTTCTGGAGCGCGCTCTGGCCATCAAGCGCGGAGAGCCGGTTGGTTCGGCCGCGCCGGACGCCCCGCCTGCGGAAGAAGAAGCCTTTGGCTCGGGCCATTGACGGGAAGGCTGCAATGACGGGACCTGCCCGGTGAGCGACCGGCTTGAGGCCCAGTTCGCCTTCCTGAACGAAGCCGACCGGCTGAAATCCGTTCTGCGCGCGACGACTTTGGTGGATGGATCGCGGGTCGAGAATTCCGGCGAACACTCCTGGCACCTGGCGCTTTACGCGCTGGTGCTGGCCGATCAGGCCGGGCCGGGCGTGGACATCAACCGGGTGATCCGGATGCTTCTGATCCACGACCTGGTGGAGATCGACGTCGGAGACGTGCCGATCCATTCGCAGAACGGCACCGCCCATGCGAGCGTGGAGACCCAGGCCGCCGAAGCCAAAGCCGCCGACCGGATATTCGGGATTCTTCCCAGTGGCTTGGCGACCGACCTTCGCGCTTTGTGGGAAGAGTTCGAGGCCGCCGAGACCCCCGACGCCCGCTTTGCCAAGTCGCTCGACCGGGTGCAGCCGGTGATGGCGAACCTGATGTCGGGCGGCGGGACCTGGGCCACCTACAACGTCACCTTCGACCAGCTTGAGGCCCGGGTAGGGTCAAAGATCGCCAAGGGCGCACCGCGTCTCTGGGACTGGGTCCGCGAAAAATCCCGACCATGGTTCGGTTAAACAATTGGAAAAGATACACTTTATCCTTCGCTGGATTGCAGTGCTCGGGCTGCCCTACCTGACTTGCCTCGCAGTCCTGCAGATCGCGAAGTTGTCAGTTGCCGGCGAGATTGATGATCCGTTCTACCACTCTGTGTCGATGGTGTCCGGGACACTCATCCCGCTCCTGTCAATTGTTTCGGTTGGCTTCCTCGCTCAACGCACCGGGTCGACAACCCATTTTGCCAACTTGCTTACCGGGAGCCTGGTTGCAAGTTATGTGCTGATCGACCCACTCTCGGTCACATTGGCGCTATGGCCAGAGATCCTCTGGCCTTGCCTTTTTTTGGCTATCGGAAGTTCGATTGCAATCTGGGTCAACCGCCGAAGGAAAAGATCCAACATAGGGACATGACGTGCCCTGCGGCATTTCGGTATACAATCGCATACCGCACTTCCCAAGCCGTGGCTTTTCGGCTATGACCCCGGCAACCGAATCCTCAGGAGGCCGAGAATGTCGAAGATCAAGGTAGCCAACCCCGTCGTCGAGCTCGACGGCGACGAGATGACCCGGATCATCTGGGACTTCATCAAGCAGAAATTGATCCTGCCCTACCTCGACATCGACCTGAAATACTACGACCTCGGGATCGAGGAGCGGGACCGCACCGACGACAAGATCACCGTGGATGCGGCGAACGCGATCAAGCAGTACGGCGTCGGCGTCAAATGCGCGACGATCACCCCCGACGAGCAGCGGGTTGAGGAATTCGGCCTGAAGCAGATGTGGAAGTCGCCCAACGGCACGATCCGCAACATCCTCGGCGGCGTGATCTTCCGCGAGCCGATCATCTGCAAGAACGTGCCCCGCCTGGTGCCGCACTGGACCCAGCCCATCGTCGTTGGCCGCCACGCCTTTGGCGACCAGTACCGCGCGACCGACTTCAAGTTCCCCGGGGCGGGCAAGCTGACGATGAAGTTCGTCGGTGACGACGGCACCGTGATCGAGAAGGACGTCTACTCGGCGCCGTCCGCTGGCGTCTACATGGGCATGTACAACCTTGACGACAGCATCACCGACTTCGCCCGCGCCTCGCTGAACTACGGGTTGCAGCGCGGCGTGCCGGTGTATCTCTCGACCAAGAACACCATCCTCAAGGCCTATGACGGGCGCTTCAAGGATATCTTCCAGCAGATCTTCGACGCGGAATTCGCCGACAAGTTCAAGGCCAAGGGCATCACCTACGAACACCGCCTGATCGACGACATGGTCGCCTCGGCGCTGAAATGGTCGGGCGGCTATGTCTGGGCCTGCAAGAACTATGACGGCGACGTGCAATCCGACATCGTGGCGCAGGGCTTCGGCTCCCTGGGCCTGATGACCTCGGTTCTGATGACGCCCGATGGCAAGATCGTCGAGGCCGAGGCCGCCCACGGCACCGTGACCCGCCACTACCGTGAGCACCAGAAGGGCAAGCAGACCTCCACCAACTCGATCGCCTCAATCTACGCCTGGACCGGGGGCCTCAAGCACCGCGCGACGCTCGACAACAACGAGGCGCTGATGCGTTTTGCCACGACGCTGGAGAAGGTGACCGTGGACGCCGTGGAAGACGGCCACATGACCAAGGACCTGGCGCTGCTGGTGGGGCCGGACCAGAAGTGGCTGACCACGATGGGCTATCTGGAGAAGGTGGACGAATACCTGAACAAGGCGCTGAAGGGTTAATCCCTTTTCGCAGGCTTCAGACGGGCGCGGGACTGGGTCCCGCGCTCTTCTATTTCAAAGACTTGCGGCTGTTTCTTGAACCAGTCGATCCAAGAGGCCGACTTGCCGATCCCGGCTTCGGCCTTGGAAATGCCTTTGGCCTTTGCTGCAGCCTGCCCCAAGGCGGAAAGCGTCACCCAGCCTTCACTTACGTTGCCCTCCGCCTTCAGGAAGGCGCGCATCCGATCATCGAAGGACCGGGGCTTCGCCTCTTGCTCCGCCTTGGCCGGGATGGGCACGAACTTCCGACAGGCTTTGCGAAAGTCGATCGGGGCTTTCTCCTCCCCAATCCCGGTGACGGGAACGCCCAGCTCGGCCAGCCGCAGGGCCACCAGCGTCATGTCGCGGTCAGAGGTGGCAAGAAAGATCTCGTCCACCTGCCGGGTCAAGGCCAGTTCCAGAGCCGCCAGTGACATGGCGATGTCCGCGGCATCCTTACGCGGCGCGACGTGGACAATTCGAAAGCCTGGCGCCGTGGTCCAGGCCCCAAGCCGGGTCACCGCACCGAAGACCTGCTTTATGCTCAGCGTGCCAACCTTTGCCGCCGAAAGGATCAAGAACCCGGCATGCTCGACGGAGAGGTTCTCACCGTCCACCAGCAGCGCAACGCGCCGTTCGTCCATAATGCACCTGCCAAGACAATCACTTGCATTGCACACTTGCACAGGTCGGATACGCCTGTCACCCATCGGTGCTCAGCCCCGATACTCCACCTGAACGAAGCCGTTCTCCCAATGCCGCGCCGTCACCAGAGTCAGGTTGACGTCCCCCGCCCCATGGCCCAAGAGCGGGCGGCCTTGCCCCAGAAGCACCGGGATCAGCGTCACGATCATCCGACGCACCAGACCGGCCGCGACGAAGCTGCGGATCGTCTGGCCCCCGTCGATGTAGACCCGCGTCACGCCATCGGCACCAAGCTCTTCCATTACTGCAGTAAGGGACTTGCCGCTGACCCTGACCCTGTCTGTCAGCGTCTCCGGCACCACCACCCGCTCCGGCGTGCGGCTCAGCACGACGACCGGCACCTTGTAGGGCCAATCGGGGAAGGTCAGCACCTTCTCGAAGCTCTCCCGCCCCATCACAATCGCGCCGATCCCGTCCT
>JBKDYO010000033.1:0-14287 GCA_046305855.1 Paracoccaceae bacterium | reverse complement strand
TGTGCCCAGGCCTTTCCCGCCCTGTCATCGGTCCGCTGCGACATCGCGGGCTTTGGTAGGGCGATGGCGGAAACGGTGCTGAACTGGCTGGAAAAAGACCAGCGGCCCGCGCCCGACACGGTTACCCCGGTCACACTCATTCCCCGCGCGTCGAGCCTTGCCCCATGACGATCCCCGACCCCGCCGCCTTCCTGCGCCAGCTTTTCGACCGGGCCGTCGAAGTCGCTGATCCGATGCGCTCACTGGCCGGGTTCCTGCCGGATAAGCCGCAGGGCCGTTTGATCGTCATCGGGGCGGGCAAGGCCTCGGCCCGGATGGCCGAAGCTGTCGAGGCCGTCTGGGGTCCGTGCGAAGGCCTCGTCATCACCCGCTACGGCTATGGTCGCCCGTGCAAGGGGATCGAGATCGTCGAGGCGGCGCACCCCGTCCCCGATCAGGCCGGGGTCGATGCCACGCAGCGGATGCTTGCCTTGGTGCAAGGCCTGACGGACGCCGACACGGTCCTTGCCCTGATCTCCGGAGGGGCTTCGGCGCTCTTGTGCGCGCCGGCTCAGGGCATGACGCTGGCCGAAAAACAGGCGGTCAATGCTGCACTTCTGTCGTCCGGCGCGCCGATTTCGGCGATGAACACCGTGCGCAAGCACCTCAGCCGCGTGAAAGGTGGCCAGCTTGCCGCCGCAGCCTGGCCCGCGCGGATGCTTGCCCTGATGATCTCGGATGTGCCGGGCGACGACCCCGCCTTCATCGGTTCCGGCCCCACGGTCGGCGACGCCACCACGCCAGCCGACGCCCGCGCGATCCTTGACCGCTGGTCGATCCCGGTCCCCGACAGTGCCCGCGCCGCCCTTGACCTGTCCGGCGTCGTCCCCCCTGGCGACCTGCGCCTGTCGCGCACCGAAAACGTCATCTACGCCGCCCCCGCCCAATCCCTTTCCGCTGCTGCGGCACTGGCGGCACCCTTCGCATCTGTCCGTACCCTTGGCGACAGCCTTGAGGGTGAGGCCCGCGAGGTCGCCCGCGATCAGGCCGCCATGGCCCTCGGTCTTGCAGCAGAGCTCAAGCCGGGCGACCAACCTGTCCTTCTTCTGTCCGGAGGCGAGCTGACTGTCACGCGCCGGGGCGACGGCATCGGCGGCCCGAATGCCGAATTCTGCCTTGCGCTTGCGCTTGCCCTGAATGGCCACCCGCAGATCCATGCCATCGCCTGCGATACCGACGGGGTGGACGGCGCTGCCGAAGTGGCCGGTGCCCTTGTCGGCCCGACAACCCTTCACACTCCCGGGGCCGCCGAGGCGCTGTCGCGCAACGACGCGCACAGCTACTTTGCCAGCGCGGGCGCGCAGGTCGTCACGGGTCCGACGCTGACCAACGTCAACGACTTCCGCGCGATTCTCGTGCTGTCACCAAGCTAGGGGCGGTCAGGTCGGCTCTTTCGAGGGCAGGGCAGAGCGGGTGGGCAAGGCGATCCGGACGGCCAGCCCGCCAAGCCCCTTGCTGTCCTCCAGCATCAGGACCGCGCCATAGGCCTGCAGAAGGTCGCTGGCGATGGCCAGCCCGAGCCCCGTTCCGGGTTTCGAGGTGTCAAGCCGCGCACCCGACCGCATGGCCTCGGCCCGGTCCGCCTCGGGAATGCCGGGCCCGTCATCCTCGACCAGAACCTCGATCCCGCCCTTGCGCTTCTGCGCTGTCAGGGACAGCCGTGTGCGGCACCACTTCAGCGCATTGTCCAGAAGGTTGCCCAGAACCTCCTCGATGTCCTGCGCATCCATCCGTACCATAAGCTCCGGCTCGCAGGCCACCGACAGGGTCTTGCCCTCGCGTTCCGCCATCATGCCGAACAGGCGCTGGAACCGGTGGATCGAATTGCTGAGGTCCGTCTTCGCCTGCACCGTCTCGCCCGTGTTCGCGGTCCGTAGCCGCGCCAGCGACCGGGCAAGCTGGGCGTCGACCCGGTCCAGCGCATCCAGCGCCTTGCCCATGTCCTGCGACTTCTCGGCCAGCACCGAAAGCTCGTTGCGCAGGATCGCGCTTGGCGTCTTCAGCGCATGGGCCAAGTCCGCCGCCTGCCGCCGGGACCGGCTGACGATTTCGCGGTTTCGGGTCAGCAGCGTGTTGATGTCGCCCACCAGAGGCGCCACTTCCTCGGGATAATCCGCGTCGTTCAGCGCTTCGTCCCGATCCCAACGATGCGCCACGTCGCGCCGCAACCGGTCAAGCGGGCGCACGATCGCGGCGGTCTGGAAAAGCACGCTTGCTAGCCCGATCAAGGCCACCAGCGCAAAGGCCGCGCCCAGGCTTTGCCGCAAGTCCCGGCGGTCGGCGTTCAACTGTGCAAGGCTCTCGGCAACCGCGACGACCCAGGTGCTGCCGTCCTCCAGCGTGATCCGCTGTGCGGCAATCCGCACTTGCTCGACATCCGGGTCGGAGGCAGTCCGCAGCTCCAGCACCGCCTCGGCCGTGTCAGCACCGGGCAGGCTGGCCCCCAAAAGCGATTCAGAGGCGAAAATCTGCTGCTCAGCGGACGTCACCTGCCAGTAGCGCCCGGAAAACGGCGTCTGGTACTGCGGGTCGAACAAAAGCTCGGCCAGCAGCGCCGGATCGTCCCCGGCATAGCTCAGCGCCACAACCGCCTGCGTGTGGCGTTCCGTCAGCGCGCGGTCGAACCGGTCGGACTCGCGCTGGTTCAGGAAGGAATACAGTAGCAGCACGCCGACGGTCATGGACACCAGCGCCGACAGCCCGCCGCTGATCCAGGCCCTCTGTCGCAGAGACAGCATCAGGCTGCGTCGATCATGTATCCGCGGCCGCGCACCGTCTGGATCAGGTCCGGCCCCAGCTTCTTGCGCAAGCGATTGATGAAGACCGCGATCGTGTTGGAATCGCGGTCGCCGTCATACTCGTAGATATGCTCGGACAGTTCGGTCCGCGAAATCAGCCGTCCCGAGTTGTGGATCAGATAGGACAGCACCGCGACCTCCTGCGAGGTCAGATCGATTGGCACCCCGTCCACCGTGGCGCGACCATGGCGGGTGTCGAAAGCCACTGCGCCCAGCTCGAACAGCGGATTTGACCGGCCCGAGCTGCGCCGCAAGGTCGCCCGCACCCGAGCTGCAAGTTCCGGCAGGTGGAAGGGCTTGGTCAGATAATCGTCCGCCCCGGCATCCAGACCGTCGACCCGGTCCGACCAGCCATCCCGGGCCGTCAGAATCAGGACCGGCGTTGCCACACCCACGCTGCGCCATTCGCGCAGGACCGAAATCCCGTCCCGAATCGGCAGGCCAAGATCAAGGATGATCATGTCATAGGGTTCGGTCGTCCCCAGAAAGCAGGCTTCCTGGCCGTCATTTGCGACGTCCACGACCCGGCCCTCGGCAGAGAGGACTTTCTTGATCTGGTCGCACAGGACCAATTCGTCTTCAGCAAGCAGGATTCTCATGTCGGAAAGGATTACCCGCGAATTTGGCAACAATTATGGCGAAATCAGTTCTTCCCGCCGCCGTTGCCACCCCCGTTGCCGCCGCCACCGCCACCGCCACCGCCGCCGTTCCCGCCGCCGTTGCCACCACCATTGCCACCGCCGTTGCCGCCGCCATTCTCCTTGGCCTTGTCACTTGCGGTCTGACCCTTGCCACCCTTGGCCTTGGTCTCGTTCTTTGCCGCAGCAACAATCTGCTTGCCGATGGCAGAGCCCTTGGCGACCTGTACCCCGGTCTTGGCATCGATGATCATGCTGATCAGACTGCCGTCAGCCTTCTTCAGCACGATTCGGTAGAACACACCATCTGCTTCAAAAGCACGGGCCTCGATCGGTTCGCCCCCGGTCTGGCTGGCGAGGGCCGAAATGACCTGCTTCAATCCCAGAAGCTCGTCCTCGCGCACCACACGGCGCAACTCGGCCCCGTTCAGCTCGCGCATCGTCGCCCCCAGAACCGGACCGGTCAGGGCAATCAGGGCAAGACACATCAGGGCGGAACGTATTCGCATGCAAGCAGTATAGCGAACTCTGGATGAACCCAAAATTAACACATGGTTCCTGCCTCGTTAAACCAGGCTGGTGTCTAACTCTACCACAGATTGCGATTCGAGTCGGCAGCCGGGCCATGGGTCGGGCTTGCTGATCGCGCCATGCAGAGATTCCAACTACGTGGTCCTGAAACCCTTCAGCCACGCCCAACGAAAAGGTTCCGTTATGAAATCACCAACCCTTAAGGTCCTGCGCGCCTGCTCCTTGACCATCGCGCTCCTTGGCTCGGCTGCGTTTGTCGCCACTGTTTCGGCTCCGGACATGGCATTCGCCAAGAACGGCAACGATGGCGGCGGCAACGGCAATGGCGGCGGAAACGGGAACGGCGGCGGCAACGGCAACGGCAACGGCAACGGCAAAGACAACGGCAAGTCGAACGGCAACGGCATGGCCAATGACGGCGGCGAGAAGTCCAAGACCAAGTCGAAAGCCGCCGAGTCATCCAAGAAAACCAAGACGAAGGCCAAGACCAAGCCGAAGGCCAAAGGACTTGCCGACGAACTGGGTGTCAGCGCTTCCGAGCTTGGCGCGCTGAACGCGGCACATGCAAACGAGAATGCCTTCAAGAACGCGTCGTCGAATTCGCGTGTGGGCCGGATCGCGGCTTACCGGGACGCGGTCCTCGAAGGGCGCGAACTTGAGACCCAGCTCGAGGAAAAGCAGACGCTCCTCGAAACCATGACACCGCCAGTGCGCGAGCTTGCCGAGATCCAGACCGAACTTGCAGATGCGCAGGAAGATGTCGGGACCAAGTCGGACGAAGTGACGCGACTGGAAACCGAGCTTGCCGATGCCGGCGGAGTTGACCCCATTATCGAAGCAGAGCTTGAGGCCGCCCGCACCGCGCTGACCGAAGCCGAAGAGGCCGAACAGGCACTCCAGGACGAACTGGCCGACGCCGAAGCCTACGCTGACCTCGAAGCCGAGATTGCCGATCTTGAAACGCGGATCGAGGATCAGCCCGGGCTGGAACGCGAGCTTCTGGAAGCTGCGGCCAACAAGCCGGTGACCGATGCCGTGGAAGCTGCCGTGAAGAAGCTTCTCGGCCTCTGACCCCAACGGCACGTCTGACCGGCAGTTGAACTGCCGGTCAGCAACGAACCGACCGGACCACCGAATCGAACAGGCCGCCCTGGTGACAGGGCGGCCTTTCTTTCTGCCGGTCGGCGCACAGGCGGCCGGACCCGGAAATGGATAAGGCCGCCCCGATTAAAGGGCGGCCTTGCTTTGGCAGTCGATAACAGCTTAGGCGACGAATGCCCTCGAAGCAATCCGATCCAGGATCGCGACGACATCGTCGACCGGCGGAAACTGCTTGCGGTCGGTCTGGAACAGACTTGCCTTCACCCTCCGTTGCGTCGACTTGAGCGCAATCCCCTCAGTTGCGCGCAAATCGGCGGTCAGGTGCAAACGGCCTTCTTCAACAGTCGAACGCAGCATGATCAACCCCCATTGACCCAGCCTGTCTCTCGCGTTCATCAGCGAACGGCGACTCGGCATGAACTCACATTGCATTACGGTTGTTTAACGTGCCGCGAACCTACCGTTCATTTTCGGTTCATATTTGGCCATAAATTAACCCCGATCCGCAAAAGGACTGTCATAGAAGGTGCGTGGCGCGATTTGTTCGGGTTCGACCATGGTCAAAACCAGATTGCGGACGTTCTCGTCAATCATCCGGTAGGCCTCGCGAATCAACCCGTGGGCATCCTGCCGCACCATGTGCACCGGGAATTGCAGCCAGGCGGCGAAGGGGTCGTAGTCGTAGCAGCCGACGACGGTCGCCCGCAGCGCTTCGGCGGGCTGGCCCGACAGATGCCCCAGCACCCCTTCGAATGCGGTCAGCGAGTTTACCAGAAGCCCTCCCGGCAGACCCCCCAGCCGGTCGCACAGTGCTGCGACTTCGCGCATGGCGCTGCGGGGGGCATAGCCACAGGCGATGATCTGCTCGGGCAGGGGGGGCATGCCCGCTTCGGTCAGCACATCCCGAAAGGCCTCGATTCGCCGGGCGGTGGCATAGTCACCGGCGTCGCCGCCGATCAGATACAGCCGCTCCCGCGCCGAACCCCCTTGCAGCGGTCGGTCAGCCAGCAGGCGCCGCGTCAATTCCGCCGCGCCCTTGTGGTTGTCCGACACCACCGACGGCGCCCCACTTCCCGGCAGGTCGACAAAGATGTGCCGCAGGTCCGCCGACTTGCACAGCGCGGTGACCGAATCCGGATCGGTGGCCCCCGCGATGAACAGGAAGTCCACCGCATAGGAAATCAGCGTCTCGACGATTCGCCGCTCCTCCTCGGGTTCGCGCAGCGACGAAGCGATGACCGGCACCAGCCCGCGTTCCCGCGCGAAGGCCTCAAAGCTTTGCGACAGAGCGGTGAAGAAGCGGTTGTCGTGCAAGGGGATGATCATCCCCACAAGCCCGGACCGCGCCTTGCGCAGGCCGCGTGCCTGCATATTGGCCGAATAGCCCTGTTCGGCGGCAATCCGGCGGATGGTCTCGACCGTGGTCTCGGAAATCCGCCGGGTCCGCCAGCTTTCTCCCAGCGCCGCCGACACGGTCGAGGGCGAGGCCCCGGACAGCCGGGCGATGTCATAGATGGTGGCCTTGCGGGGCGCGCGGGTCATTGTGAACGGCTTCGGCAAGAAACTTCTTGACGACTCTAGTCGCTTGGCCGCTTGATGCGCAATATCGATTGTGCAGTTGGCCGATCCCGGGAGGAGAACCCAGCGCAGACATCTTTGGTCAGTGGCAACGCTGCTCTAAAGAATGTTTGCACAATCGATATAGCAGATGAGATGCGGCCCCGCAGCGGGTCTTTATGGGAGGATGAACATGAAAAGAAGAACCTTTGGCACGCTTCTTGCCGGCGTCGCCCTAAGCGCCACTCTGGCCACTGGCGTTCTGGCCCAGGACAAACCGACCATGGGCGTCGTCGTCAAGATCGGCGGCATCCCGTGGTTCAACGCCATGGAGATGGGCATCACCGAAAAGGGCGCCGAACTTGGCATCGACGCCACGATGATCGGCCCGACCAGCGCCGACCCGGCACTGCAGGTGCGCGCGATCGAGGACCTGATCGCCAAGGGTGTCGACGTGATCGGCGTCGTCCCGAACGATGAGGCGGCGTTGGAGCCGGTCCTTGAAAAGGCCCGCGCAGCTGGCATCAAGGTGGTCAGCCATGAAGGCCCCGGCATCAACAATGTCGACTGGAACTTCGAGATGGCCTCGGCCCAGGGCTTTGGCGAGACCCATGCCGAACTTCTGGCGCAGAAGATGGGCGGCAAGGGCGAATATGGCGTCTTCGTCGGCTCGCTGACCGTGCCCCTGCACAATGCCTGGGCCGACGCTGCCATCGCCTACCTCGCGGCCAAGTATCCCGACATGAAGCCGGTCGGCGAACGCTACGGCGTGGCTGAAAACGTCGACGACAGCCGCAAGACCGCGCTCGACCTGATGGCCGCCAATCCCGGCCTGACCGGGTTTCTTGCCTTCGGCAGCCAGGGCCCGATCGGAGCTGGCCGCGCAATCGAAGAACGCCGCGCGGTGGGTACGATCCACGTCATCGGGCCGTTCTCGCCCGGGCAGGGCCGCGACCTCGTGAAGTCGGGCGCGATCTCGGGCGGCTTCATGTGGAACCCGGCCGAAGCAGGCCGCGTCTTCGTGACGATGGGCAAGATGCTGATTGATGGGACCGAAATTGCCGATGGCACCGATATCCCCGGCCTCGGGGTCGTATCGCCAGACGCGGCGAACAAGGACATCATCACCAACAACCTGATCGCCATCAACGCCGACACGGTGGACGGTCTGGCCGACCTCGGCCTCTGACCGCAGCCACTGTACCTCCGGGGCCGCCGCTCCCGCGGCCCCGGAGCCTTGCCTGCCATGGGGATCCCGATGAACCTTTACCGCACCGCGCTCGATGAACTCGGCGGCGTCTTTGCGACGCTGGACGATGCCCAGGTCGACGCCGTCGTCGACCGCCTTGCCTGCGCCAGACGGATCGTTGTCTTTGGCGGCGGTCGCGAAAAGCTGCAGATCATGGGCTTTGCCATGCGGATGTTCCACATGGGGTTGGAGGCCGCAGTCGAAGGCGACATGACCACCCCCGCTGTCGGCCCCGGCGACGTGCTCCTCGTCACCTGTGGCCCCGGCTATATCTCGACCGCCGAGGCGCTGATGGGCGTCGCCCGCGCGGCGGGGGCCGAAGTGATCATGATCACGGCCCAACCCAAGGGCCGGTGCGTGGCACTGGCCAACATGATCCTGCATCTTCCCGCACAGACGATGGCGGACGATCAGGGCGACAGGGCGTCGTCGGTTCTGCCGATGGGCAGTCTCTTCGAGGGCGCGCTTTTCGTGTTGTTCGAGGTTATGGTGCTGAAGCTGAAAGCGCAGCTTGGGATCACGGCCGAGGCAATGCGCGCGAACCACACCAATCTGGAATGACCATGCCTGCCGCCAATCCTGACGCCGCGTCCTCTGGCGAAACCGCTGCTCCGGATGCCCTGCGCTTTTCCGCAATCCGCAAGGTCTTCGGCGGGGTAAAGGCACTGGACGACGTGGATTTCTCCGTCGGTGCAGGCGAGGTGCATTGCCTGGCCGGCGAGAACGGGTCGGGCAAGTCCACCCTGATCAAGATCATCACCGGCGTCTACCAGCCCGAACCCGGCGCGCGGATGGAAATCTTCGGCCAGTCCTACCCGCAGATCACGCCGACGCAGGCCCGCAAGGCCGGGATCGCAGTCATCTGGCAGGATCTGGCGCTTTTCGCCGAAATGACGGTGGCCGAGAACATCGCCTTCGAGACCCTCCTTGGCAACCGCCCGCGCGGGGTCTCCTACGCCCGTCTGCGCGAGGTGGCGACGGCCGCACTTCGACGGCTGGACGTCGATCTCGACCTCGACGCGCGCCTTGGCGACCTGCCCATCGCACAGCGCCAGATCGTGGCCATCGCCCGGGCGCTGGTCTCGGACGCGCGGCTGATCTTCATGGATGAGCCGACGGCGAGCCTGACCCAGTCCGAGACCGATGCGCTTTTGTCCGTAGTCCGAACCCTGTCCGCCCGCGGCGTGGCCGTCGTCTTCGTCAGCCACCGCCTTGCCGAGGTGTTGGAGATCGCCTCCCGCGTCACGGTCCTGCGCGACGGCAAGCTAGTCGGCGTCTACCCAACCGAAGGCATGACCCAATCCCGCCTGACCGAGCTGATGACCGGCACCTCCTTTGCGCAAGACGTGATGGCCCGTGACGTCACCGGGCCGGAGGTCCTGCGCGTCGAAGGTCTGTCGCGCGGGGGGGAGTATTCCGACATCTCCTTCACCTTGCACGCGGGCGAAGTGCTGGGCCTGACCGGCCTGATCGGCGCGGGCCGGACCGAGCTGTGCCATACCCTCTTCGGCATGACCAAGGCCGACCGCGGCCGCATTGCCCTGAATGGGCGGGAGCTTCAGCTGACCTCGAACCGCGACGCCGTGGCCGAGGGCATCGCCTATGTCTCCGAAGATCGTCTGGCGCTGGGCCTGATCCAGCCGCAGTCGATTGCCGACAACGCGGTGCTGTCGGTCCTGAAACAGATCAGCGGGGCAGGGGGCCTCCTGTCGTCGCAGAAGAAGGAGGCCACCGTCGCCCACTGGATCGCCGAACTTGCGGTCAAGATCGGCAAGCCCACCGATGCCGTCAGCACCCTGTCCGGCGGCAACCAGCAGCGCGTGGTCCTGGCCAAATGGCTCGCGACCCAGCCGAAGGTCCTCCTCCTCGACTGCCCCACAGTCGGCGTCGATGTCGGCGCCCGCGCGGGCATCTTCCGCATCGTGCGGCAACTGGCCGAAAAGGGCCTCGCGATCCTTCTGGTCAGCGACGAAGTGCCCGAGGTCTACCTGAACGCCGACCGCGTCCTTCACATGGCAGGGGGCCGGATCGTCCATCAATGGGACCCGCGCCAGACCGGCCTGCAGGACATGGAGGCCGCCGTTTATGCATAGCTTCCTGCGCGCCTATCCGACCGAGGCGAAACTGCTGGTCGTCCTGATCCTGATCTGTATCGGCCTGTCGCTTGCCTCGCCCGATTTCCTGACGCTGGTGAATTTCACCAGCCTTCTCAACAACAACGCCGTCAACGTGATCTGGGCCGTAGGCCTGTTGGTCGTGCTGATCGCAGGCGGGATCGACATCTCCTTCGCCGTCGCGGCAAGCGTGGTGCAATATCTCTGCGTCTACGCCTTTGCGGCCATCGGCGGGGGCAACTGGGCCATCGGGTTCCTGTTCGCAGGCAGCTTAGGGCTGGCTCTGGGCCTGATCAACGCCTTCCTGATCCACCAGTTCCGCATCATCTCGATCGTCGTCACCATCTCGACCTTCAACGCCTTCTTCGGCCTCTTGATGTTCTTCACGGCGGGCCGGTTCCTCTACAACTTGCCCTCATGGTGGTCGTCCCGGGTGATCCTCTGGGAATACCAGACCGCGAACGGCACCTGGGCCGAATTGATCCTGCCCGTTGCCGTCATGGCCGTCTGCATGGCCGCCACCTGGGTCCTGATCCGCCGCACCACCACGGGCCGCCAGCTATACGCCTTCGGCGACAACCCCGAAGGTGCGCGGCGGGCGGGCATTCCCATCGGCCTCATGCAGGCCATCGCCTTCGGCTGGTGCGGGATGATGGCCGGGATCGGCGGCCTCATGCAGGCCCACATCACCAAGGAAGTGATCCCGAACGCCCTGATTGGCCGTGAACTTGAAGTGCTGGCCGCCGTCGTCCTTGGTGGCGCGCGCCTTGGCGGGGGCAGGGGGTCGGTCCTCGGCTGCTTCCTCGGCGTCCTTCTGGTCGCGATCACCCAGAACGGGCTGAACCTTCTTGGCGTCTCGCCCTATGCCTTCAAGATGGTCGTCGGCATCATCATCCTTCTGGCGATCTCCACCTCGAACCTCGACCCCGCGAAGTGGTTCGCCCGCGACGGAGGCCGCGCTTGACCGACCTTTACCGCCGCGCCGTCGCAGCTTTCGGACCTGAAGTGCCCGGCCTTCTGGGCTTCCTCGCCCTCGTCCTTGTCATCTTCGGCCTTTTCGCCCCGAACTTCCTCACCGGGGCCAACTTCGGCTCCATCGCCTTCCAGCTGCCCGAGCTTGGGCTTCTGACCCTTGCCATGCTGATGCCGATCATCTCGGGCGGCTTCAACCTGGCCATCATCTACACCGCCAACATGGCCGGGCTGACGCTGGCCTTTGTGCTGAACCAGTATGGCGGCGTCGATGCCGGGATCGGGCCGTTCCTTCTCGGCACCGTCCTCGCCCTTCTGGTCGGTGCAGCGTCGGGCGCGGTCATGGGCGCGGTCATCGCCTATATCGGCGCGCATCCGATCCTCGTCAGCCTCGCCATGATGATCTTCCTGCGCGGATTGGGCGAGTTCCTGACGAAAGGCGGCGACATCTCGGGCTTCCCGCCCTGGATGGCGACGCTTGGCCACGGCACGGTCCTTGGCATCCCCGTGCCGCTGATCCTGTTCCTTGTCTCCGCCATCCTCTGGCACATCCTGCTGAACCACACCCGGCACGGCTTTTCCGTCCGCATGATCGGCTCGAACATCCGCGCCGCCGCCTATTCCGGCCTTCACACCAAGCGCACGCTCGTCCTGATCTACACCCTCTCCGGCGTGATGTGCGCCATCGCGGGCATCCTGATGCTGTCCCGCTTCAACTCGGTCCGCGTCGGCCACGGCGAGGCGCTGCTTCTTGTCACCGTCCTTGCCTGCTTCCTTGGCGGCGTCGACCCGTTCGGCGGCTTCGGTCGCGTATTGCCGGTCGTCATCGCGCTGATCGTGCTGCAGGTCCTCTCCTCGGGGCTGAACCTTCTTGGCGCGAACCAACATCTTTCGACCGCCGTCTGGGGCCTGTTCCTCGTCGGCGTCATGATCCTGCGCTGGGGCGCGGGCCGGATATCTGAACGAAGACGCAAAGGGAGTTGAAGATGGAAGGTTTTGGCGTTCACACCAGCATGTGGACCATGCACTGGGATCGGGCAGGGGCGGAAAAGACCATCCCCGCCGCCGCCGCCTACAAGATGGATTTCATCGAGATCGCCCTTCTGAACACAGCGATTGTCGATGCCCCCCACACCCGCGCGCTTCTGGAAAAGCACAACATGCGCGCGGTCTGCTCCCTGGGCCTGCCACAGCAGAACTGGGCTTCGATCAACCCCGACGGGGCCATCGAACAGCTGACCCGCAGCATGGACAAGGCGGCTGAGATGGGGGCCGAGGCGCTGTCTGGCGTCACCTACGGCGGCATCGGCGAACGCACTGGCCTGCCGCCGACCATGGCCGAATATGACAATATCGCCAAGGCTTTGGCGGCTGCCGCTAAACACGCGAAAAAGCTCGGGATCGCCTTCGGGATCGAGCCGGTGAACCGCTACGAGAACCACCTGATCAACACTGGCTGGCAGGCCAAGTGGATGATCGAGAAGGTCGGGGCCGACAACATCTTCATCCACCTCGACACCTACCACATGAACATCGAGGAAAAGGGCGCGGGCAACGGCATCCTCGATGCCCGCGAACACCTCCGCTACATCCACCTCTCGGAATCCGACCGTGGCACGCCGGGCGAAGGCACCTGCGACTGGGACGAGGTCTATGCCACCCTCGCCGCCATCGGCTTCAAGGGCGGCCTCGCGATGGAAAGCTTCATCAACATGCCGCCCGAGGTTGGCTACGGGCTTGCCGTCTGGCGTCCGGTGGCCGAAAACTTCCAGGAAGTGATGGACAAGGGACTTCCCTTCCTCCGCAACAAGGCCAAGCAATACCGGCTGATCTGAGGGTGACATGAAGGGCGGAACCGTCGCGGTTCTGGATGTCGGCAAGTCGAACGTGAAACTTTCGGCCTGCACGGCCGAAGGCCACGTCTGCGAAACGCTGACCCTGCCCAACACGGTGCTGCCCGGTCCACCCTGGCGGCATCATGACCTTGTCGCGCAGAATGCCTTCGTGCTGGAGGGTCTTGCGGCCCTCTCCCGCCGTCATCCGCTGCAGCATTTCGTCGCCTCCGGCCATGGCTCGGGCGGGATGCTGGTGGGCGATGACCCTGACCGGGACGGCACCGGCCTTGCCCTGCCGATGATCGACTACGAACAACCCCTCCCGCCCGGCCTTGACGCCGCCTACGCACCCCAGTCGGGCGGTTTCTTCGACCGGGGGTCGGCGGTGATGATGGCGGCGACCCACACCGCCCGGCAGATGTTCTGGGCTGAAACCGCCGAACCGCAGGCCTTCGCCCGCGCCCGCTGGTGCCTTGGCATCCCGCAATACTGGGCCTGGCGGCTGACGGGCCGGGCAGTCAGCGAGGCCTCGATCCTCGGCGCGCAGTCGCACCTGTGGAACGTGAAGGACCACACCTGGGCCCCCATCGTGACCGCACGCGGCTGGGGCCGCCTGATGCCGCCCTTCGCCCGCGCCGCGGATGACCTCGGCCCCATTCGCCCGGATCTGGCCCGCCGCCACAACCTGCCCCCCTTGCGGGTCCACGCCGGGGCACATGACAGCTCGGTCAGCTTCTTCCGCTATCAGGCTGCGGGGCTGACCGACTTCGTCCTCGTCTCGACCGGCACCTGGATCGTCTGTTTTGCCGACCGCATGGACTTGACCCGCCTTGATGAGGCGCGAGGCATGACCTGCAACGCCGACATGGAGGGTGCCCCCTTGGGCGGGGTCCTGACCATGGGCGGGCGCGAGTATTCCGCCGTGGCGGGCGACCAGCCAGACACCGCAAAAGCCTCCGAGACCACGATTGCGCGCCTGATCGCGGACGGCACGATGGCGCTTCCGACCTTCGGCACCAATGACGGCCAGTTCCCCGGCAGCGCGGGCAAGGGCCGCATCCTCGGCCCCGCTCCTGCAGCGGCTGCCGACCGCCACGCCCTTGCCGTCCTCTACTGCGCGCTCCTTGCCGTGACCTGCGGCTCGATGCTTGACCCCGCACGGCCCTGGGTGCTGGACGGCAGCTTTCTGCGCGATCCGGCCTTTGCAGGCCTCGTCGCGGCCCTGCGCCCCGGTCGGAAGACGCTGGTGGCCCCGGAAAGCTATGGCATTGCCGCTGGGGCCGCACTCCTTTGCCGCCCGCCGGGTATCATCCCGCTTGACCTCACCGACGCACGGCCCCTCGATTTGCCCGACCTCAACACCTACGCCGCGCGCTGGCGCGCCCTTGCCGGAGTAAAATCATGACCCCCGAAGACAAAGCCATCCGGCAAGCCATGGTGGACACCTGCCGCG
>JBKDYO010000032.1:0-32991 GCA_046305855.1 Paracoccaceae bacterium | reverse complement strand
AACATCTCGCGGCTTTATGCGCCGCAACTGGACCGGCACGACGGAGGTTTCCCGATGGGGCCGATCGTCGGCACCGTTGTCCCGAAGGGCTAGGCGATGGGCCGCGTGAAGAAGGGCCGGGCCATCAGCGGCTGGCTGGTGGTGGACAAGCCCGCCGGGGTGACCTCGACCGCGGTGGTCAACAAGGTGAAGTGGGCGCTGTCGGCGCAGAAGGCCGGGCATGCGGGGACGTTGGACCCGGATGCGACGGGGGTGCTGGCCGTGGCCTTGGGCGAGGCGACGAAGACGATCCCCTACATCACGGATGCGCTGAAGTGCTACCAGTTCCGGGTAGTGCTTGGTGCGGCGACGGATACGGACGATGCCTCGGGCAAGGTAATCGCGGCGGCGGCGCTGCGGCCGACGGATGACCAGATCGAAGCGGCCCTTGGCGCTTTTCGCGGTGAGATCCAGCAGGTCCCGCCCCAATACTCGGCCGTGAAAGTCGATGGTGCGCGCGCCTATGACCTGGCGCGCGAGGGCGAAGCGATGGACCTTGCCGCCCGGTCCCTGTGGGTCGACCGGCTGGTCGTGCTGGGTCGCCCCGATGCGGACCACGTCGATCTGGAGATGGTCTGCGGCAAGGGCGGCTATGTCCGGTCGATCGCGCGCGACCTTGGGGCGGCTTTGGGCTGTCTTGGTCATGTGGAATGGCTGCGGCGGACGTGGTCGGGGCCGTTTCGGGCCGAGCAAGGCGTGACGATGGCCGAGGTCGAAGCCGAAGCAAAGACCGAAGCGCTGGATGCGCGGCTGTTGCCGCTGGAACTGGGGTTACAGGACCTGCCAGAGTTCACCGCGACCCCGGAGGGTGCCGCGCGCCTGCGCAACGGCAACCCCGGCCAGGTGATTGGCCATGCCGATTGGGGCACCGAAGGCTGGGCCAGTCTGAATGGTGAGGCGGTGGCCGTGGGCCATTATCGGGGGGGCGAGCTGCACCCGAGCCGGGTGTTCAACCGTTAGTTCCGGCTAGAGCTTCAGCGACATTTCGATTTCGCCTTCAATCAATCTACCTGTCTCGCGAAGTCCGAAGGACTCATAAAGCCGACGGGCCGCTTCATTTCCCGGCACATAGGCTGTCTGGAACTGGCTGTTGCCTCGATCCTTGGCCCAGGCGATGGCCTTGGCAACCGCGCCCTTGCCAAAACCCTGCCCCTGAAATTCCGCTCCGACCATCAGCCGCAGCATGAAGGCAGCGTTCGGATCGTCTCCGTCTAGAAGCTCATCATGCTCGCGCAGGTCGATCATCGCCAGAAGTCCGACGATGTCGTCGTCGTTACAGATAGCAAAGACGTAGCCGCCGCTTGTGTAATGTATCTCGGCCAGCGTCTTCGGATTGGGAGTGACTAAACCCTTCTGTGCCGGGTGAACGGCAAGGTTGAACAGGGTGTCGAGGTTTCCCAGATTGACCGGGCGCAAAGAGATCATCGCAAGTCTTTCTTCCAAAGTTTCTCACCAACCGAGGGAAAGGCAATCAATTGCGACCCAAGCTACAAACGAGAAAGGCCCTGCGCTAGCGCAGGGCCTTTCCGAAGTCCAAGATCTGCCGGTCCTCAGACCAGCGCGGCTTTCGCCTGGCCTGCGATGGCGTTGAACGCCTCGGGCTCGTGCACGGCGAGGTCGGCGAGGACCTTGCGGTCAACTTCGATCCCGGCTTTCGCCAGACCGTTGATCAGACGCGAATAGGTCATCTCGGCGTCGAACAGGCGCACGGCAGCGTTGATCCGCTGGATCCACAGCGCGCGGAAGCTGCGCTTGCGGGCCTTGCGGTCGCGGGTCGCGTACTGGTTGGCCTTGTCGACGGCCTGGGTTGCGGTGCGAAAGTTCGTGGAGCGAGCGGCGTAATAGCCCTTCGCAGCCTTGATAACCTTCTTGTGGCGGGCGTGCGTGACTACGCCGGATTTGACGCGGGACATCGGGTGCTCTCCTTACCGGTCGTAGGGCATGTATTTCTTGACGATCTTCGCGTCGCTGTCGCACAGGATCATCGCCCCTGATGCGTCGCGGACAAATTTCGTCGTACGTTTGATCATGCCGTGGCGCTTGCCGGCAGGACCGGCCTTCACCCGACCGGTGGCCGTGAAGCTGAAGCGCTTCTTCGCCGCCGACTTGGTCTTCATCTTGGGCATTTCCATCTCCGTGGTTTCAGGCACGACTCGGCATGCCACTTCGGCCGGCCGTGCGGGTAATGAAGCCGCCCCTATAGGGGCAGGCCGCGAAAGGTGCAAGTGCCAACGTCAGTTGAAGAAGCCAGCAATGACGGCAATCATCACCCCGGGGATATCATTGAAGGCATAGCCGCCCGGCTTGCCCACAAGCGCCGTCACGATGATGCCCAAGGCGACGATGACCATGATCGCTCCGGCCCTTGGCGCGCGGCTTTCGGCCCAGGCCGCCAGAAGCGCCGGAATCGACAAGACCATCAGCACGATCCCAAGTGTCAGAAGCAGATCACTATTCGAATCCATGGAACCCCGCGCAGGATGATCCGTGGATGAACATTACTCCGGGTCAACTCGCGAGATCAACCGCTCGTCACAGGGAGCCACGCGCAGGATGTTGGTTGTGCCCTTCACATTGAACGGCACACCCGCGGTGACGACGATCTGGTCTTCCTCGGTCGCGAAGCCGTCCGACCGGGCCGCCCTGACTGCAGCCAGAACCGCGCCCTTGAACCGGTCCTGCGGCGGGGTGATCACGCAATGCGTGCCCCAGGTCAGCGCCATCCGCCGGGCGGTCGACATCAGCGGCGTCAGCGCAAGGATCGCCACATGCGGGCGCTCGCGGGCCACCAGCGCGGCGGTCGTGCCGGTCTGGCTGAAGCAGCAGATCGCCTTGATGTTGGTCGCTTCGGCGATTTCGCGGGCTGCGGCGACGATGCCGTCGGCCACCGATTCGCGGCGGACCTGACGCGAGGCCTCGATCACCGAGCGGTAGGTCGGGTCTTTCTCGACGCTCATCGCGACGTCGTTCATCGTGCGCACAGCTTCGACCGGGTACTTGCCCGCAGCCGATTCCGCCGAAAGCATGATCGCATCCGCGCCTTCGTAGATCGCGGTGGCAACATCCGAGACTTCCGCGCGGGTCGGGACCGGCGATTCGATCATCGATTCGAGCATCTGGGTCGCCACGATCACCGGCTTGGCCGCAGCACGAGCTCCGCGCACCAGGCGCTTCTGGATCGGCGGGACGGAGGTGACGGGGAGTTCGACGCCAAGGTCACCGCGGGCGACCATGATGCCGTCCGACACTTGCAGGATGGCATCGTAGGCCTTCACGGCGGCGGGCTTCTCGATCTTGGACAGGATCGCGGCGCGACCCTTGGCCAGACCGCGCGCCTCGATCACGTCCTCGGGACGCTGCACAAAGGAGAGCGCGAGCCAGTCGACGCCAAGCTCGCAGGCGAACTCCAGATCGCCCCGGTCCTTTTCCGACAGGGCCGCCACCGGCAACACCACGTCGGGCACGTTCACGCCCTTGCGGTTGGAAATAGTGCCACCAACCGTCACGGTGCAATCGGCAAAGTCCTTGCCGCAGGCGTTGACGTGCAGGCGGATCTTGCCGTCGTTGACCAGAAGCGAGGTTCCGGGTTCCAGCGCCGCGAAAATCTCGGGATGCGGCAGGTTCACGCGGCTGACGTCACCGGGCGCGGACGACAGGTCCATGCGGAAGGCCGCACCTTCGACCAGTTCCTCGGACCCGTTGGCAAAGACGCCGACGCGGAGCTTAGGGCCCTGCAGGTCGGCGAGGATGCCGATCGGGCGGCCAAGGTCCTTCTCGACCTGGCGGATGATCTCGTGCCGCTTGCGGATATCCTCGTGGACCCCGTGGCTCATGTTCAGGCGGAACACATCGGCCCCGGCCTCGAACAGGGCGCGGATCATCTCGTAGGTGCTGGATGCCGGGCCAAGCGTGGCCACAATCTTCACGTTGCGGTGGCGGCGCATCGCCATCCTCCTGCTAAAAATTCCGGTTCATGTGGGCCGCCCGCCTTATGGCGCAATCCGGAACCGCCCGCAACGCTTTCCGGTCGTGGATTGCTGGCGTCATCCAGCATTCCCCCGTAAACCGATCAGGACGGGTGGATGAGGGTGACCGTGGCATTCAGGATCGAGGGTGAGGACCGCAAGGGGCGCTGGCTGGTGACCTGCGATCATGCGTCGAACCGGGTGCCGCCTTGGGTGAACGGTGGCGATCTGGGCATCCCGGCTGCGGACATGGCCCGCCACATCGCCTGGGATGTGGGTGCTGCCGGGGTGGCCTGCGAACTCGGGCGTTTGCTGGACAGCCCGGTTCTGCTGTCGGACTTCTCGCGTCTGGTGATCGACCCGAACCGGGGCGAGGACGACCCGACGCTGGTGATGAAGCTTTATGACGGCACGATCATCCCGGCGAACCGCCATATCACGGCGGAAGGCGTCGAAGAACGGCTGGACCGCCTTTATCGCCCGTACCACGCAGCCTATGCACGTCTTGTGGCGCTGCGGCCCGACCGACTGATCGTCGCGGTGCATTCCTTCACCCCATGTCTGCGGGGGCGCGCGCCGCGGCCCTGGCACGTGGGAGTGCTCTATTCCCATCTCGACGAACGCTTCTCGAAACCGCTTATCGCGCAGTTGCAGGCCGAGACCGACCTCTGCATTGGCGACAACGAGCCCTATTCGGGGCATCTTCCCGGTGATGCCATCGACCAGCATGCCTTGCGTCTGGGACGGCACAACACGCTGATCGAGGTGAGGAACGACCTGATCGCCACGCCCGCCGAACAGGCGCACTGGGCCGCACGGCTGGGTCCGATCCTGACCGCAACCCTGGACGACGTCGAGGCGTGACACACGCCGGTACGTCGGCCAGGGCTTGGATCAGACCGGTGCTGTCCCGTTCCCTCGCGCCGGGGACGTGAGAGATAGCGCTTCGATCAGGACGAGGGCCACGAACAGGATCATTCCCAGGAAGGCGACCAGCGACCCGACCACGACGACCGGGACGTAGCGGTCATCGCCACTGTTCAGGTAAAGCCCAAGCCCCCCGGCCATCATGTAGGCGCCGACAACGCCCGCGATGACCTGTGCCCAGCCAAGCCAGCCGCCGTCGCGGTTGCTGCTGCGGTGGTAAAGGCCGTACAGCGCCAGCGTCACCCAGCCCAGCAGGTTCAGGTGGGCATGGGCCGGGGCCAGCGTGAAGTCCTGCGACAGCCCCATGACGATGCCCAGGGTCATGCCGCCCAGCGCGGCAAGCCCTGCCATCAGCAAGGCGAAGTCGCCCGTGCTCAGTCCTTTGCCGGTCCGGAACGATTGGCTGGACCCTAACCGCGCCGGCGGTGAGGTCCACCGCCCGGGAATGGTTTCGCGGCCGGGGACATCGATGCCGTAGGGCGAGATAGTCTTTCCATCTGCTTGCATGGCTCCGACCCTCACCCTGCAAATCCGCCGGCGGCAAGCCAGTCGTCTTCTTCTGCCGTCGACGGACGGCCAAGGATGGCATTGCGATGCGGAAAGCGCCCGAACCGTGCGATGATGTCGCGATGGCCACGGGAATGCGACGGACCGGGCTCCGGCAGGTCGGCGCAGAGGGCAACCGCCCGCTCCTGATCCGGCAAGAGCTCGGAATGACCGAAGGGCAGGTAGAAGAAGCCCCGCAGCTCAGGGTCGACCGCGCGGTCGTGGCCCAGTTCCAGCGCGGCATCTGCGACGATCCGTGCCAGCGTGTCCGTCGCATACATCCGATCGCTGCCGCGAAAGGCGTTGCGCGGGTACTGATCCAGGAGGATCACCAGAGACAGCGCCCCGTCGGGGGTCGCCAGCCACGGCATCAGTTCCCCCCGCGCCGCGGCCCCGTGCTGGACCGCGAAGGCATCGCGGAAGCGGGCGTCGAAGGAGGGGTCCTTGCCGAACCAGACCGCATGGCCCAAGGGCTTCCAGAACGCGGCAACCGCATCGGGAGCGGAAAGATGCGCCCGAAGGCGCTGGTGAAGAGTGGTGTCAAAGAACATATCGAAACCTCGTCGTTGAATGGGCAGAAATCGCCAGTTGGGTCAGGGTTGCAGCACGTCGTGCAGCGGTTCGAACGTCAGCTTGGGGTGGATGCCCTCGGGCAGGTTCGGGGCGATGGTCGAGGCGAAGAACCGCGCCGCGTCTTCGCGCGACTCCCAGATCTCGATCACGCGCCAGCCCCCGTCCAAGGGGTGCGAGGCGTGCAGGACGAACCCCGGCGCGTTTTGCAGGGCGGGGGAAACTGCGGTGAACAGGCCGTCATACCCCTGAAGGGTCTGCCCGGCGACTTCCGACGTCATGATGACTGCCATAGCTGTGCTCCTTTGCATGGTCGCCTTGGCAGAAAGCTGCCCGGCGACGCGGGGCACACCTATTGCCGCTTCCCCTCACTGAATCCAGTGATACGATTTCACCGATATGCTGAACCAGATTGATCTATCCCGCACCGACCTGAACCTGCTTGTGCTGTTCGAGACGGTTCTGGCCAAGGGCAATGTCGGGCTGGCCGCCGCAGCCCTGAACCTTTCGCCGTCAGCGGTCAGCCATGGCTTGGGTCGGTTGCGGCGGCTTCTCAACGACCCTCTCTTCCTGCGCACCCCGCGCGGGGTCACGCCAACCGAACGTGCGCTAGAGCTTGCCCCCCGGATCGCCGAGATCCTGCAAGGCGTGCGCGCCGTCCTGGGCGCGGCCGAGCCTTTCGACCCGGCCACCTCGACTCGGCGCTTCCGGATCGGCACCCCGGATTCTGCGATGGCAGTGCATGGCCCGCTTCTCGTGAAGGAGATCCAGCGCGAGGCGCCGGGCATCGCGGTATCGCTTCTGCATGTGCTGCCCAGCTTTCGCGTCTCGCCGGGCGATAGCCCGTTTGCCCATGTGCTGGCGCAGTTGGATGACCGCAGCCTGGACCTTGCGGTCATCCCGGACCTTGCGGGCATGCCATTGCCGGCCCGCTTCCTGGCCAGCCCGCTGGGCGGCGACCGACTGGTTGCGGTCTGTCGGCCCGACCACCCTTTCGCGCGAGCGCCCTCACTGGAGACTTACTGCGCCGCCCGGCATGTCTTCATGTCGCTGACCGGCGACATGACCGGTGTGATCGACAGAATGCTTGACCAGCTGGGGTACCAGCGTGTTGTCGTCGCCTCGGTGCCGAACGCGATGCTGGCGCTGCTGATGGCAGCCTCGACCGGCTTGCTGGCCGGGGTGCCCTCAAGCCTGGCCGAGGGGCAGGCGGCCCGCTTCGGTCTGGTCGCAACGCCGCTGCCTTTTGAACTGACGGTCACACCACTTGTCGCGATTGTGACCCGCGCCGCCCATGAGGATGCAGGGATCGCCTGGTTGCAGGGCCTAGTGAGCCGCGCCATGTGGCTTGCACCAGCTTGACGCTGACCGGTTCAGCGCGCAGCTTTGACTTCAGGATGGAGACGCCCATGGACCCCCGGACCCGCACCGAACTTGAAGCCGCCGCGTTCCGCGCTCTGGTTCATCACCTGATGGTCAAGCGGCCAGAGGTTCAGAACATCGATCTGATGAACCTTGGCGGCTTTTGCCGGAACTGCCTGAGCCGCTGGTATCAGGAGGCGGCCGCCGAGCGTGGGATCGAGATGACCAAGGATCAGGCCCGCGAGGTGGTCTACGGGATGCCCTATGCCGACTGGGTGGCACAGAACCAGACCGAGGCGGATGCGACGAAGCAAGCCGAGTTCCAGAAGGCCTTCGCCGAAAACGTCGGCAAGACCGACTGACGCCGCAGGATGTGATCGACCGCCACATCGCGCCAGGGCCGATCTTCTGCTAATCTGCCCAGATGCTTCTTGCCGCCCGCCACGACTATTCCAGCGCTGAACGCCTCAGCGATGCCGTTGTCCATCTCTTGGGGATCGTCGCGGCGCTGATTGGTGTGCCGGTGCTGATCACCCTGTCTGTCGTGTGGCGCGGCGATGCGCCTGCGGTCGCCTCGACCACACTTTACGGCGTGGCGCTGGTAACGATGCTGGTCTTCTCGGCGCTCTTTCACCTGACAACCCGGCCCCGGCTGCGGCGAATTTTCCGCAGTCTCGACCACACCGCGATCCTGTGCCTGATCGCAGCCACCTACACCCCCTTCGTGCTGCTCTCTGGCGCCGATGCAAAAGGTCTGCTGGTCACCCTTTGGGCCGCCGCCCTGTCCGGTGCTGCCCTGCGCGCCTTTGCGCCCGACCGGCTGAAGCTTGCCGCCATCGCGCTGGCGCTGGGGATGGGCTGGGCGGGGCTGATCGGAGGCGGCGCGCTCTTCGCCCTGCTGTCGACCCCGGTGATGGTGCTGATCACGGTCGGTGGCCTTCTTTACACCGTGGGCGTGGGGTTCTGTGTGTGGGAGCGGCTGCCTTTCCACTACACGATCTGGCATGTCTGCGTGCTGGCGGCGAGCGCGGTCTTCTACGCCGCGATCACGGTCCAGCTGGTGCAATCGGCCTAAGGCCGCGCGCCCCGTAGGGTGGGCGATTCGCCCACGTTTCCGACCTCTGCCAAAAAGCCACAGGCCGGGGGTCCAAGCTGCTAATCGTGAAGGGTTTTTCTGGACCTCGGCCGCGCGACTGGCTATCGTTCGGCAAAACGGGGCGGATAGACCCCGCGATTGAGGCAGTAATGGCGTTTCCTGAGCGGTTTTCGAACCTGCCAGACTATGCGTTTCCGCGGCTGCGGAAGCTTCTGGACGCGCACGCCCCGGGCGGCGAACCCATTGCCATGACCATCGGCGAGCCGCGGCATGCGATGCCCGACTTCGTTGGGCATATCCTTGCCTCGAACCTGTCGGGGTTCGGCGTCTACCCGCCCAACGACGGGACGCCAGAGCTGCTGGCCGCCATCTCGGGCTGGATTGCGCGGCGCTATGGCGTGACTGTCGCACATAGCCGTCTGATGGTGCTGAACGGCACCCGCGAGGGGCTGTTCAACACCTGCATCGCGCTGTGTCCCGAGACGAAGAACGGTCAGAAACCGGTCGTGTTGATGCCGAACCCGTTCTACCAGGTCTATGCCGTGGCCGCGCTGACCGTGGGGGCCGAGCCGGTCTATGTTCCCGCCACAGCCGCCACCGATTTCCTGCCCGACTACGGCAGTCTGCCGAAGGACGTGCTGGACCGCGTGGCACTGGCCTACATCTGCTCGCCCGCCAATCCGCAGGGGGCTGTTGCGTCGAAAGAATATCTGGCCGACCTCTTGGCGCTGGCCGAGAAGCACAATTTCCGCGTGCTGGCGGACGAGTGCTATTCCGAAATCTGGCGCAAAGCGCCTCCGCCCGGTCTCTTGCAGGTGGCCGCGGCACAGGGCGCCGACCCGGAGAGGGCCTTGGTGTTCCATTCGCTGTCCAAGCGGTCGAACCTTCCGGGGCTGCGGTCGGGCTTCGTGGCCGCGGGGCCGGAGTGCATGCACCGCATCCGCAAGTTGCGCGCCTTTGCGGGCGCTCCATTGCCCCTGCCTCTGCAACGCGTGGCCGAGGCGTGCTGGCAGGACGAGGCGCATGTTGATGCCTCGCGCGCCCTCTACCAGCAGAAGTTCCGCGATGCCGACCACATTTTCGCGGGCCTGCAGGGCTATCAGGCGCCGGGGGGTGGGTTCTTCCTGTGGCTGCCGGTCGAGGATGGCGAGGCGGCGGCGTTGAAGCTTTGGCTCGAGACGGGGGTGCGGGTGCTGCCCGGCAGCTACCTGTCGCGCGACGCCGGGGGCCAGAACCCCGGCAAGGGATATATCCGCGTGGCGCTTGTCGCCCCGCGAGAAGAAACGCAGCGCGGGCTGACAAGGCTCCGCGACTGCATCTATGGGTGAGGGACGAATGGCTTCGTATCAGGCACGGCAGCGCGATCCGCTTCTGGATCAGGGCACGCAGGCAATGCTGGAACGCCGGGGGCGCGAGCTTCTGGGGCTGGTCCTCGTGCTGGTGGCGCTTGGCTTCACGCTGATGCTGTGGAGCTATTCGCCCGAAGACCCGGGCTGGATGGTGGCCACGGAAGAACCCGCGCAGAACATCTTCGGGCGCTTCGGGGCGGCCCTGGCCTCGACCCTGATCATCCTGATCGGCAAGGGCGCCTGGACCATCCCGCTGATCTTCGCTGCCTGGGGCGTGCGTTTCATGATCCATCGCGGGGGTGAGCGCGCTGTCGGGCGCGTGGTCTTTGCCGTCATCGCAGTGGCCTTTGCGGCCGTGCATTGCGCGACGCTGGTGCCGGGCGACAGCTGGACCCATACTTTCGGCCTGGGCGGGCTGTTCGGCGACACGGTGACCGGGTCGCTGATCGGGGTCATTCCGGGGTCGGCGGGCTTTGGGCTCAAGTTCCTGTCGCTTCTGACCTTCGCCGGGCTGATCGCAGTGATGCTGTTCGTCACCGGCTTCGACATGGAGGAGTTGAAGGCGATCCAGCGCTTCCTGCTTCTGGGGTCGGTCATGGGCTATTCCGCCCTGCGCCAGGGTTTCGGCCATGGCGCGCGCGGGGCTCTGAACGGTGCCGCCGCCTTGCAGGACCGGGCGCGGGCGCGCTCGGCGGCACGGGCCTATGAACCGCCAGTGGCGATGGCCCGCGACGGGCAGGCCTCGCGCCGGGTGATGCCGCCGGTGACTGGCACAAGTCTTGCACCCGAGCCGCTGCGGGCAAGTCCGGCCCGGGCAATGCCACCCTCGCTGCGGTCCGAACCGCGCTATGCGCCAGAGCCGGAATATGCCCCCGCCCCGGTCAAGGAAAAGCTTGGCCTACTAGAGCGTCTGCGCCGCAAGGCCCAACCCGAGCCGGAGCCGGAACTGATCGAGTTCGAGCCCACCTGGGACCCCTCGATGCCGCAGGAAGACCGGATCAAGGCGCGGATTTCCGACGTGATCCGTACCCGCGTCATGCGCACCCCGGATTTCCCGGTCGCCCCCCCGCCGCTGCCGACCGCCGCGCGCGTCGAGCCGCCTGTGATGCGCCCGAAAGGACCGGTCGTCCTGATGGTCGATACCCGCACCCTGCCCCGCATGGCGCCCCCGGTCGCGGCCCCGCCCGCCTGGGAGGTCGAAGACGAGGAAGATGACTCCCTCGCCTTCACCGAGGAGGCAGCCTGGGACGCGCAGGACGATTTGGATGATTACCCGCTGGACGCGCTGGAAGATGAACTGCCCCCGGCCCGGCCAATGGGCTTTGCCACCGACCGCAAGGCCGTGGTCCAGCACGCCGTGAAGAAGGCTGCCCCGTCCCGTCAGGCGATGGCGGAAAGTCAGCCTGCGCTGCGCTTCGATGAACCGGCGCAGACCTATGAACTGCCGCCTTTGAGCCTGTTGACCGCCCCGATCAAGGTGCAGGGCAACCAGCTCTCGGACGAGGCGCTGGAAGAAAACGCACGGATGCTGGAATCGGTTCTCGACGACTACGGCGTGAAGGGCGAGATCACGGCGGTTCGCCCCGGCCCGGTCGTCACGATGTACGAGCTGGAACCCGCGCCGGGCCTGAAAGCCAGCCGCGTGATCGGCTTGGCCGATGACATCGCGCGGTCGATGTCGGCGCTGTCCGCCCGCGTCTCCACCGTGCCGGGTCGTTCCGTGATCGGCATCGAACTCCCGAACGCTCACCGCGAGAAGGTGGTGCTGCGCGAGATCCTCTCGGCCCGCGACTTCGGCGACAGCCAGATGCGGCTGCCGTTGGCGCTTGGCAAGGACATCGGAGGCGAGCCGGTGGTGGCGAACCTGGCCAAGATGCCTCACCTCCTGATCGCCGGGACCACCGGTTCGGGCAAGTCTGTCGCGATCAACACAATGATCCTGTCGCTCCTCTACAAGCTCACGCCCGAGGAATGCCGGCTGATCATGATCGACCCGAAGATGCTGGAACTGTCGGTCTATGACGGCATCCCGCATCTTCTGTCCCCCGTCGTCACCGACCCGAAGAAGGCCGTCGTGGCCCTGAAATGGGTCGTCAGCGAGATGGAGGAACGCTACCGCAAGATGTCCAAGATGGGCGTGCGGAACATCGAGGGCTACAACGGCCGCGTCCGTGAGGCGCTGTCGAAGAACGAGATGTTCAAGCGCACGATCCAGACCGGGTTCGATGAAGAAACCGGCGATCCGGTCTTCGAGACCGAGGAATTCGCCCCGGTTACCTTGCCCTACATCGTCGTCATCGTTGACGAGATGGCCGACCTGATGATGGTGGCGGGGAAAGAGATCGAAGCCTGCATCCAGCGCCTCGCGCAGATGGCACGGGCGTCCGGCATCCACCTGATCATGGCGACCCAGCGGCCGTCGGTCGACGTCATCACCGGCACGATCAAGGCGAACTTCCCGACGCGGATTTCCTTCCAGGTGACCTCGAAGATCGACAGCCGCACCATCCTTGGTGAACAGGGGGCGGAACAGCTTCTTGGCGCGGGCGACATGCTTTACATGGGGAACGGGGCGAAGATCACCCGTATTCACGGGCCGTTCGTGTCGGACGAGGAAGTCGAAGAGATCGTCAACCACCTCAAATCCTTCGGGCCGCCGGTCTACATGTCGGGCGTTGTCGAAGGGCCAGAGGACGAGGTGGCGTCGGACATCGACATGGTTCTCGGCCTCGGCTCGGGCGAGGCGTCGGACGATGCGCTTTACGATCAGGCCGTCGCGATTGTGGCGCGGGACCGCAAATGCTCCACCTCCTACATCCAGCGGAAACTGGGCATTGGCTACAACAAGGCCGCGCGTCTGGTGGAGCAGATGGAGGACCAAGGCGTCGTCACCCGCGCCAACCACGTCGGCAAGCGCGAGATTCTGGTCGAAGAACGCTAAGCCCAGGGGCCCGCTGAATCAGACACCCCGGCGCGACCGCGCCGGGATCTTTGGCATTGTGGCAATCCTGACATAATCCCGCCCAATTCCCGCCCGAATCGGGACACAACTTAAAGTTGTAAAGATGGCAGCAGCTTCGCCTTAGAATCGCATAGCGGCACTGGCACGGCTTGGCGCATCGTTTCCAGGATGGGGGCTTGGTCGATAATCATGGCATTTGACACGTCTGAACCGCTGGCCCAGACCGACTTTGGCGACGAGTTGCTGCCGGGAACCTCCCTGTTTCACGGGACCTACAAGATCACCCGCTTCATCAACTCGGGCGGGTTCGGGATCACCTACCTCGCGCAGGACAGCCTGGGCCGGGACGTGGTGATCAAAGAATGCTTCTCCAGCACGTTCTGCCGCCGGGCCCAGACCCGCGTCCGCGCCCGGTCGCAGGGCACGCGCGAGCATTTGGCAAAGATCGTGAAAAGCTTTCTGAACGAGGCGCAAAGCCTGGCGCGGCTGAAGCATCCCAACATCGTCGGCGTGCATCAGGTGTTCGAGGACAATGACACCGCCTACATGGCGCTGGACTACATCAAGGGCCATGACCTGCTGGAGATCATCGACGAAAAGCGCGCCGACCTGTCGGCCGACCAGATCGTGCGGATGGCGGGCAAGCTGATCGCGGCTGTCGGCTACATCCACGACAACCAGCTTCTGCATTGCGATATTTCGCCCGACAACATCTTCATCACCACGACTGGAGAGCCGATTCTGATCGATTTCGGCGCGGCGCGGCGGACGGCTGCGGGCGCGGCCGAAAAGTACTCCGGCCTCAGCGTCGTGAAGGACGGCTACTCGCCACACGAACTCTATACGGCTGGAGGCAACAGCGGGCCGTGGAGCGATCTCTATGCGCTGGCAGCCTCGCTTTACAACGCGATCACGGGAGTGGCTTCGGTCAACTGCCAGGCGCGGCTTGCGGCGCTGGCCGAAAAGCGGCCCGATCCGTTGAAGCCGCTGACCGGGTCAATCGAAGGCTATCCCAAGGGATTTCTGGAAACCATCGACCGCGCCATGGCGGTGATGCCTGCGGCACGGTTCCAGACCGCGGCAGAGTGGCAGAAGGCTCTCCCGCAGATCGAAACGCGCGCCGACCGCAAGGTTGTGCTGGTGCGCCGGGTCGTGCCGGGGCCGGTCACGCCCGCGGTTGCAGAAGCGGTCATCGCCCGCCCCGTCGCCTACCCCGTCGCCCTCCCGGTCGAGCGTGCGGCCCTGCCCACCCCGGCAGCCCTGCCCGTTCGGCCCCGTCGCCCGACGACCCGGGTGGCCGAGGTGGATCTGTCCGGCCTGCGCCGGATCACCGGCTTCTTGGGCGGATGTCTGGTCGACAGCCTGTCAGGTGCGATCATGGCGGGCGAGAACGACGATGCCCCCGCCACCCGCGCCAATGTCGCGGTGGCCCGGGCCAATGTGCAGGCCTTGGCGGCATTGGCGGCAGGCGACACGGTGGACGACATCCAGATCGCCCTGGGAAGCAAGCTCCATCTGATCCGTCCGCTCGACTTTGCGCCCCAGGTCTTTGTCTGTGTGGCGCTGGACAAGGAAGCGGCAAATCCGGGCCTAGCCCGCGTGCAGCTGCGTCGGGTGGCGCAGGCCATCAGGCTGTAAGCGTTGGGCCTAGAACTCTAGCTTGCCCTTGCGCGATGCCTGGATCGAGGTCTCGATGATCTGCGCAAGGATCACGCTGCCAACCAACGACACCAGCGCCAGTTCGATATAGGTGATCCGCAGGGACTGGCCGACGATGATCACCAGCGGATGCGCGAGGTAAACCCAGTAGGAAATCCGCGCGCACCAGTCCGAAACGCCGGTCGCAGGCAGGTGGTTGGACAGAAAGACCAGCGCGATCGCCGTGCCGAACAGGATGGTGACATTATCAGGCGACGGGTGGCCCAGAAACAGGATCAGACAGCTGGTCAGAAGCGTCGTCACAGCCAGACGCCAACCCCACGAGAAGTAAGCGATCCCGACCAGCACGGGGATCACCGCGACAGTCCATTGTCCGAAGGGCACCGGCTGCGGGCTGCCGTGCAACGCGAGCAGCGTTGCCGTCAGGATGGCCCCCCCAAACGATGCAAGCGGATGCCGGAACCACGGTGCGACGACCGCCACCAGGAAAGCGAAGGGCAGGAACCACAGATGGACCCATGTCCCCGACAGCAGCATGCTCCACCGCCACCACTCGAACGGGGGCGAGTTGGTCTTCAGCGCCAGCGCCGTGTTCAGCATGGCGAAGATCACGGACCAGATCACGAAGGGCTGCAAAAGCCGCTTGGCCCGTACGGATAGACTTGAGGTGGACGGCAGCGCCAGAAGAACCAGGAAGAACGGCAAGGCGATATAGGCGATGCGGTCCCCCGGGGCCTGGGCGTTGAACCAGACAATACCGAGCGCGGCCAGAAAGCGGCCGTAGTCGATCAGTCCGTTCCTCTCTGTGTTCACGACCCCCGTCCCCGAAACATCGCCCTCCTTGGGCACTTTGCGCTTAAACTGCTTCTCAATCCAGTTGCTTGTGCAAGTGGTTCAGCCAGTGCGCCGGGGCTGTTGCCAACAGGTGTCAGCGGGGCCGCGAAGCCACGCTAGGGATCAGGCTGGAACCGGCATCCCGGCGCCCGTCGTGCGACCCTTACGGCCCTCACGCAGGTAGCGGGAATAGCCAAGGTCGCTCGCGCCGATCTCGGTCCGGCGGCCGGAAACGATGTCCGCAAGCACCCGGCCCGAACCCGCCGCCATGGTCCAGCCCAGCGTGCCATGGCCCGTGTTCAGGAACAGGTTCGCGATCGGCGAGCGTCCGACAATCGGCGTGCCATCGGGCGTCATCGGGCGGAAACCGCTCCAGAACCGTGCCTGGCTCTGGTCGCCCGCACCGCCGAACAGATCCTCGACCGAATGGGTCAGCGTCGCCTTTCGCTTGGGGCTGAGGCTTGGATCGAACCCGGCAATCTCGGCCATCCCCCCGACGCGGATGCGGTTGCCCAGACGGGTGATGGCGATCTTGTGGGTCTCGTCCATCACCGTCGAAACCGGAGCGCGGGCCTCATCCACGATCGGGACGGTGATCGAATAGCCCTTGACCGGATAGACCGGCAGCTTGATCCCGAAGTCCTTCACCAGCCTTGGCGAATAGGACCCCAGCGCCACCACGAAGGCATCCGCCGTCACCCTGCCTTCCGACGTGTGGACAGCGGTGATCCGGCCCGCATCGGCCTCAAGCCGGTCGATCCCGACGCCATAGCGGAAGGTGACCCCCAAGCCGCGGGCCATGTCGGCGAGCGATTGGGTGAACTTGAAGCAGTCCCCCGTCTCATCCCCCGGCAGGCGCAACCCGCCGGCAATCTTGTGACGTGCGGCAGCAAGGCCGGGCTCGGCGGCAACGCAGGCCTCGGCGTCCAGAACCTCGAAAGCCACGCCGTCCGCCTTCAAGACCGCGATGTCCTTCTCGGCCGCCGCCACCTGCTTTTCGCTGCGGAACAGCTGCAGCGTACCCTGCGTGCGTTCGTCGTAGGAAATCCCGGTCTCGGCCCGCAGCTCCATCAGGCAATCGCGCGAATATTCCGCCAGCCGGACCATGCGCGACTTGTTCACAGCATAAGCCTCGGAGGTGCAGTTCATCAGCATCCGCGCCATCCACGACAGTTTCGCCCAGTCCGGGCGCGGCTGGATGATCAGCGGCGCATGTTCCATGAACATCCACTTCAGTGCCTTCATCGGGATGCCGGGGGCCGCCCAGGGCGAGGAATAGCCGGGGCTGATCTCGCCCGCGTTGGCGAAAGACGTCTCCAGCGCGGCAGCGGGCTGGCGATCGATGACGGTGACCTCATGCCCCGCCCGGGCCAGATACCAGGCCGAAGTGACGCCGATCACGCCCGCTCCGAGAACCACGACTTTCATGACGGCCTCCGCTCTTTTCTGTACGCAAGAAAGATAGGACGGTCACGGCGGGATTTCTTGGGGAATATGGGCGCTCAGACCAACATACTTCGAAGAATCTTCTACACTATGTGACAAATTCGCAAGATTCTGTCCCTGCCATTAGAGAAGGCAACAGGATCGTCGATCACGCAGGATCACGTGGCCACCACGTCCCGGCGAGCCGCCGCCGACCGGGGGTGCATCCGGCCCTCACGCCAGTTATATTGGTCACATGAACCGTCGCTTCGCCCTTCTGGCCCCGCTCGCCTTCCTGATGCCGCTTCCGGCCCTGGCCGAGAAGATTCCGCTCGGGGACATCTCGGAGTATCTGAATGGCCTGACCACGGTCGAGGCCGACTTCACCCAGATCAATTCGGACGGGTCGATCTCGACGGGCAAGATTTTCATCAAGCGGCCCGGGCGCGTCCGGTTCGAATATGCCCCTCCGGACCGCAGTCTGGTGATTGCGGGGGGCCAGCAGGTCGCGATCTTCGACGCGAAGTCGAACCAGCCGCCAGAACAGTACCCGCTGAAGCGCACGCCGCTGAACCTGATCCTCGCCCAGAACGTCGACCTCGGGCGCGCAAAGATGGTCGTCGGTCACAGCGATGACGGCACCTCGACCCGCGTGCGCGCGCAAGATCCCGAGAACCCGGAATACGGATCGATCGAGCTGGTGTTCACGGCGAACCCGGTCGAGCTTCGTCAGTGGGTCATCATCGACGACCTGGGCGCACAGACGACGGTGATCCTGGGCGAGATGAAGAAGGGCGGCCAGCTGGGCGCCGTGCTTTTCGACATCACCGCCGAAACCTCCGCCCGCGGAAACTGACTGGCAGAAGACTCGAATTTTCGTCGAAAATTCGCTCCTAGCGGCAATAGGCCAGTTGCTCGCGATACATCTCGGACCTCGAGCCGACCGCCGCCGCCACTTCGACCAGCCAGGGCTTGTTCAGATAGGACTGGCTTGCATAGCCCGTGCGGCCCTCGTGATAGGCCAGATACTGCGCCTCGGCGTCGTCTTTCGAGATCCCAAGCGAGCGGGCGGATTCGTCCATGTACCAGCCCATGAAATCGCTCGCGTCACTGATGTCGTCGCGCTTGGCCCGGCGGTTGCCCTCACTGCGCTGATACTCCTCCCAGGTCCCGTTCAGCGCCTGACTATAGCCGTAGGCCGTGCTTTGCCGCCCCATCGGGATCACGCCCAGCGCAAAGGTATGCGGCGTGCGCGCATTGCCGACAAACTTCGATTCCTGGTAAATCGTCGCCATCTGGACATGCACCGGAATGCCCCAGCGCCGTTCAGTCTGCTCCATCGCCCGCAGATATTGCGGCCGCTCGCGCAGGATCGCGCACGCATCGTCCAACTGCCTCGGCGCCGAATAGTTGCCCCCGCCCCCGCAGGACGCCAGACAAAGGACCACCAGCGACGCACGGAGAAACCTGCTCATTTGCCCCTCGTGCACTTTTCTTTTGCAACAAGTTTAGCCTATTCGCTGCGGGGATGAAATGGGGAAGGCCCGGGGCCGTCATCAGAAACGCGCGAGCGGCACCGTTACTGCCAGACTGTCGGGACAGAGCCCACAGACTGTTTCCCTGCGGGCTGCGTGGCAAAGTGGACAGCCCCGAAGCAACAGCGTAAATAAATTCTGGGGGACTGACCATGATGCAGACCACGCACGCCAAGTACCATATCGGTCAGGTGCTTCGTCACAGGAAGCACCCGTTCCGTGGCGTCGTGTTTGACGTGGATGCGATGTTTTCCAACACCGAGGAATGGTACGACAACATTCCCGAAGACAGCCGTCCCTCGAAGGACCAGCCCTTTTACCACCTGCTCGCCGAAAACGGCCAAAGCTACTATGTGGCCTATGTGTCCGAGCAGAACCTCGTGCCGGACGAAACCGGAGAGCCTGTCGACCATCCCGATCTCGGCGATCTCTTTGGCGATTTCGAGGATGGGCGTTATCCGGTGACCTTCCAGCTCAACTGATCGGACTGTCAGCCGCTTACCAGTTGTTCATGCTTTGCCCCTTACCTTGCCGGAAACGCAAGCAAAGGGGTGCGCGATGCAACTTCAGACTCAGACCAGACCAAAGGTGATTTCGGTTCAGGTGATGGAAGACCGGATCGATGCCGCGACCGCGATCCAGTTCAAGGAAAAGATGCGCGATGTCACGCGTGACGGGCCCGCGCGCGTGGTGCTTGACCTCGCCCGGGTCCAGTTCCTCGATTCTTCGGGCCTCGGCGCCATCGTCGCCGTGAAAAAGCTGCTGGGTCCCGACCGCGTGCTGGAACTGGCCTGCCTGACGCCGACGGTCGAAAAGGTGTTCCGCCTGACCCGGATGGACGGCATCTTCACCATTCACTCCTCGCTTGAGGTTGCCGTTGCGCATGCAGCCAGCGCCTGATCCCGACCTGCGGACGCCGGACCTGCATCTGGTGTTCCAGGCCGACGCGATGTCGGTGCAGCAGTCTCTGCGGCAGATGTTGGGGCTGGCACCGCTTGCCGGGCTGTCTGCCGAAGACCGCGGCATGGCCGAACTTGTTCTGGCCGAGGTCCTGAACAACGTGGCCGAACATGCCTACAGCGACGGCGGTGGCACGGTCTCGGTGTCGCTGGCCCGCGATCAGGCCGGCATCCGCTGCCGCATCGTCGACCAGGGCCGCGCCATGCCGGGTGAGGAATTGCCTCCCGGGCTCTTGCCCGGCGGGCCAGACACCGCGCTCGAGGATCTCCCCGAAGGCGGCTTCGGCTGGCACCTCATCCGCTCGCTCTGCGCGGATCTGGCCTACTCAAGGGTAGACGGACAGAACCGGCTGGGGTTCGTGTTGCCCACAAACGGGCAAGGGCCGTCAGGCAATAGCGACCGCAGCTAGGCAGCCTTGACCACGCACGGGTCTCCCGCCGCGCTTGGCCGCGACCGAATGCCTTGGCCCGCCGCTTGCGCGGGTCCGTCATACCGGCTCAGGACTGCGCCCCGGATTGCACGGCAGACCTGGCGCGTGACCAGAAAGGCCCAGCTCTGGCGTCCGTCACCCTTTTCCACATTTCCTGAATGTCAGGGGCCCTTCGCCCTTGGCTTCCCGCGCGGGCCGACCTAGCTTTCCTGTCGATCCAGGGGGACCTTGATGCGCGATCTTCACCTTCCCGGCCGCTCGGCCGTCTATGCCTGTAACGGGCTTTGTGCCACATCGCATCCGATTGCCGCGCAGGTCGCGGTCGAGATGCTGAAATCCGGCGGCAACGCCGTCGACGCCGCCATCGCCGGGGCGCTGGTTCTGGGCATCGCCGAGCCGCAGTCGACCGGAATCGGTGGAGATTGCTTCGCTCTCGTAAAGCCCGCCGGGTCAGAGGAAGTGATCGCGCTGAATGGCTCCGGCCGAGCTCCCAAAGGGTTAAACGCGGCTGACTTGCGCGCTAGGGGCCTCAAAGCCGTCCCGGTCCAGGAGATCGAAGCGGTGACAATGCCGGGTGCGATCGACGCCTTTTGCCGACTGAACGCGGACTACGGCTTGAAATCGCTTGCCGAGGTCCTCGCCCCGGCGATCCACTATGCCGAGGAAGGCATCCCCGTCGCCCAACGTGTCGCTTTTGACTGGATCGACGACCTGCTCTGTCTGAAAGGGGCTGCCCTCGACCACTACTCCTTCAACGGCAAGGCACTCACAGTCGGCCAGATCTTCCGCGCCCCCGGCCAGGCCGAGGTTTTCCGGCGCATCGCCAAGGAAGGCCGCGACGGCTTTTACCAAGGCGAAGTGGCCGAGGACATGATCACCTCGCTGCGTGCCCTTGGCGGAACCCACACGCTGGACGACCTTGCTTCCACGGCCTGCGACTACACCACCCCGGTTTCGGGCCCCTACCAGGGCATCGAGCTTGTTGAACACCCGCCGAACGGCCAGGGCGCCACGGCGATCCTTCTGCTCAACATTCTCAAGCACTTCGACCTTGCGGCTATGGACCCGTTTGGTAGCCAGCGTGCCCATATCGAAGCCGAGGCAACCAAGCTTGCCTATGATGCCCGCAACCGCTTCATCGCCGACCCCGCGTACATGACGCGGCTGGACCACATGCTGAAGCCCGAGACCGCCGCGAAATTGGCCGCGCTGATCGACCCGAAACGGGCCATGCCCGACGCCGCGCCCCTGACCGAGGCGGTCCACAAGGACACGATCACCATCTCCGTGGTCGACCGCGACCGGATGGCCGTGTCCCTGATCTATTCGGTATTCAAGGGCTTCGGATCGGGGCTAGCGTCCACGAAGTTCGGCATCAACTTCCAGAACCGCGGTGCAGGCTTTACCCTGACCGAAGGCCACCCGAACGAGGCCGGCGGCGGCAAGCGCCCGATGCACACGATCATCCCCGGCATGATCCGGAAGAACGGCCGCGTCACCATGCCCTTCGGCGTGATGGGCGGGGCCTATCAGCCCTGCGGCCATGCCCGGTTTGTCACCAACATGGTGGATTTCGGGCTTGAGCCGCAGGCCGCCATAGACGGGCCTCGCTGCTTCTCCGGCGTCGACGGGATGGAGGTCGAGCGTGGCTATTCCGACCAGGTTCGCGCCGACCTTGCAGCGATGGGCCACAAGGTCAGCATCCCCGACGAGCCACTTGGCGGCGCGCAGGCGATCCGCATCGACGGTGACGTGCTGGTCGGGGCGTCCGACCCGCGAAAGGACGGATGCGCCCTTGGTTACTGAGATCGACCGCCCCGCGATCACTGCAGCAATCCGCGCCCTGACCCATGGCGAGACCGACACCGTCGCGCTGATGGCCACGGTCGTCTGCGAAATCCACCATGCCCACCCTTTCGCCGACTGGACCGGCTTTTACCGCGTCACCGCGCCCGAAACCCTCAAGATCGGCCCCTATCAGGGCGGCCACGGCTGCCTGGTGATCCCGTTCTCGCGCGGCGTCTGCGGTGCAGCCGCCCGCAGCGGCCAGATCCAGAACGTGCCGGATGTCGACGCTTTCCCCGACCACATCGCCTGTGCTTCCTCGACAAAGTCGGAACTCGTCCTGCCGGTCTGGAACGGTCAGGGAAAACTCCTTGGCGTTCTCGACCTCGACAGCAACATGCCCGCTGCCTTCACCAAAGACGATGAGGACTGGCTCGTCCCCCTTCTTGCCGAGGTCTTCAAGGCCGCGACCTGACTTCGTCCGTTCTCAAATATCCCAGGGGCTCGGGGGTGGAACCCACGCCCAAAGCCAGCGGCAATCGGGGCGGGTCTCAGATTCTCCGGCTCGGCACGAAAGCATAGCCCGCAGGCGACAGGATCACTGCTTCGCGCAAGGCGTGGCCCTTCTTGTCGGTCGGGGCCTGCAGCACGACGCCTCCCGCCGCCTCAGCCCGGGCGGCAGCCTGATCGGGGTCCGCCTCATGCAGCCGGATCTCGATCCCTGCGCCCCGCGCACCCGCTTCGGGGAGAAGGTCAATCAGCGGATGCCCTGAAAAAGCAACGTCCGAATGCAGCTGCAGAACCTGCCCCGCATGCAGCATGATGGCGAAGTCCCGCCCCGCCTGATGCGCCGTCATCCCAAAGACCGTCGTCAGAAACGCAACCTCGGCCGCCACATCCCGGCACAGAAAGTTCACCGAGATCGCCCGCAAGGCATGGCCAAGCTCAGGCCCCGTGATCTTGTCGTAATCCATGGCACACCTCCATCGGCCCAAGCTGCCCGCGCTGATGCCCGAGGTCAAATGACCTCTCTTGATCTTCCCTATCACCCGTCGGAATGTCGCGCCCGGAAACAGGAGACGACAATGGCCGATATCACCCTTCTCGACGGCGGCATGGGCCAGGAACTTGTGGCGCGTTCAGGGGACGAGCCGACGCCGCTTTGGGCCACGCGCGTGATGCTTGATCATCCGGGCTTGGTCCGCGATATCCATACGGATTACTTCGCTGCTGGGGCCACGATCGCCACGACCAACACCTATGCGATCCACCACGACCGGCTTGCCCGCGTCGACCTTGACCACATGTTCCACGCGCTCCACCTGCGGGCCTTGGCCGAGGCGCATGAAGCCCAGTCAGCCTTCCCAGGCACCCGCATCGCTGGCTCCCTTGGTCCGCTCAGCGCCAGTTATCGCCCTGACCTGACCGAACCCGTCGCCGAGGCCGCCCCGAAATACGCCGAGATCGCCCGCATCCTCGGGGCCCATGTCGACCTCATCCTGATCGAGACGTCGGCCTCCATCGAGGCCTCCGAAGGCGCGGTCCTTGGTGCGCAGGCAGCGGGCAAACCTGTCTGGCTTTCGGTGTCGGTCGATGACCATGACGGCACCAAACTGCGTTCGGGAGAGCCGGTGGCCGACCTCATCCGCGTCCTGAACCATCCGGTCGCAGCGGTTCTTGCAAACTGCTCGGTGCCCGAGTCGATGGCTGCCGCGCTTGGCGTTCTCAAGACCCTTGGAAAGCCCTTTGGCGCCTATGCCAACGGCTTTACCCACATCTCCGGCAACTTTCTGAAGGACGCGCCAACGGTAAAGGAACTGACCCATCGTCACGACCTGACGCCCGAGAAATACGCAGATTTCGCAATGGCTTGGGTCGGGATGGGCGCGACCATCGTCGGGGGCTGCTGCGAGGTTGGGCCCGCCCACATCCGCCACCTGTGCGACCGGCTCACGGCAGCGGGCCACCGGATTGTCTGAGCCTTCGCTCATCCCGGATTTCGCCTATGATCCGCCGGATACCCCCCTGCAGTTCCTGCACGAGGACGCACAGATCCTCGTGCTCGACAAACCCGCGGGCCTGCTGACCGTCCCGGGCAAGCTGGAGGGTCGGCAGGATTGCCTGATCACCCGGCTGCAAGCCGCCCGCTGGGACGCGCTGACCGTCCATCGGCTGGACTGCGACACGTCCGGCGTCATCATCTTCGCCCGCACCAAACAGGCGCAAGGCTTCCTTGGGCAGGAATTCGAACAGCGCCGGGCGCAAAAGACCTATGTCGCCCGGGTGCAGGGTGTTGTCGAAGGCGACAGCGGCACCATCGATCTGCCCGTGGGAAGCGACTGGGACTACCGCCCTCGGCAGAAGGTCGATCCGGTCCATGGCCGCCCTGCGGTGACCGACTGGCAGGTCATCGGGCGCAGCGACAGCGAAACCCGAGTCCGCCTTGCCCCGCACACCGGGCGCAGCCACCAGCTGCGTGTGCATATGCTGGCGTTGGGGCATCCGATCCTCGGCGACCAGATCTATGCCCCCGACACCACCCGCGACCATCCCCGGCTGATGCTGCATGCCGAGACCCTGTCGCTCCACCACCCCGCCACGAAGGAATGGGTCAGTTTCACGGCGCCTGTGCCCTTCTGAATTCCGTTAAGCAAGTTTCAAGTTCCATGGTTAAGTCTGCCCGAACCGATACCGAGGGCCGACATGCTGAACACCGTCTTCACCCTGCGCTATGCCCTGATCACTTGGCCCGCGATCCTGATCGTGGTCGCTGTGGTCCTGATGGCGGTCTTTCCCGGCCAGACCTGGTGGCTTTTGCCCGCCGGGGCGCTGTGTCTCGCCTCGGTCCTCATCGGCCTGCACGATCTGCGGCAGACCCGGCATGCCGTCCTGCGCAACTACCCGGTCGCCGCGCATCTGCGCTTCTTTCTTGAATCGATCCGGCCCGAGATGCGGCAGTATTTCTTCGAGGGCGACAAGGACGGCGCGCCCTTTCCGCGCGACAAGCGGGCCATCGTCTACCAGCGCGCCAAGCGCGATCTCGACAAGCGGCCCTTCGGCACGCAGTACGATGTCTATCAGGAGCAGTATGAATGGCTGCACCACTCCATCGCGCCAGCCAAGACCCTTGGGCATGAGGCGATGCGCACCTTTGTCGGGGCAGGATGTGCGCAGCCCTATTCGGCAAGCCTCCTGAACATCTCGGCGATGAGCTATGGCTCCCTGTCGGCCAATGCGATCCGGTCGCTGAACAAAGGGGCGAAGGCCGGCGGGTTCTTCCACGACACGGGCGAGGGCGGGGTTTCGCCCTATCACCGTGAATTTGGTGGCGATCTGGTCTGGGAACTGGGCTCGGGTTATTTCTGCGCCCGGGCGGATGACGGCAGTTTCGACCCGGCGAAATTCGCCGATGTCGCATCAGACCCACAGATCAAGATGGTGGAACTCAAGCTTTCGCAGGGGGCAAAACCCGGACACGGCGGCGTCCTGCCCGCCGCCAAGGTGACCGAGGAGATCTCGCGCATCCGCGGCGTGCCGATGGGGCAGGACTGCATCTCTCCCGCGCATCATTCGGTCTTTTCCACCCCGATCGAGCTTCTGGAGTTCGTCGCCCGGATGCGCGAGCTTTCGGGCGGAAAACCGGCAGGTTTCAAGCTGTGCATCGGCCACCCGTGGGAGTTCATGGCGATCTGCAAGGCGATGCTGGCAACCGGGATCACCCCGGATTTCATCGTGGTCGACGGCAAGGAAGGCGGCACTGGCGCGGCTCCGCTGGAGTTCATGGATCATGTCGGCATGCCGCTGCGCGACGGATTGTCCCTTGTCCACAATGCGCTGGTCGGGATCGGACTGCGCGACCGGGTGCGGATCGGGGCCAGCGGCAAGATCACCTCGGCCTTCGACATGGCCCGGGTGCTGGCGCTCGGGGCCGACTGGTGCAACGCCGCGCGCGGCTTCATGTTCGCGGTCGGCTGCATTCAGGCGCAGTCCTGCCATACTGGCGAATGCCCGACCGGGGTCGCTACGCAGGACCCGCTGCGCCAGCGCGCCATCGTGGTGCCGGACAAGGCGGAACGGGTCGCAAGCTTCCAGCGCAACACGCTGCATGCGTTGGCCGAACTGGTCGCGGCGGCAGGGCTGTCGCATCCGTCGGACCTGCGCCCGCACCATTTCCTGCGCCGGGCGTCCTCGGACAAGGTGATCTCGCTCGCCGAACAGTATGAACAGCTGGCCCCCGGTCAGCTGACCGCCGATCCGGCCTCGTCTCCCAGATTTGCCGAGGCCTGGGCGCTTTCCACGGCGACCAGCTTCGCCCGGGCCAGATAGATCGCGTCAGTCCCGCGCCAAAAGCGTCAGAAGGATCGACGAGACGCAGAAATAGAGGCCGAAGATGCCGAAGGCCGACACCAGGTAAAGCTGGAAGAAGAACAGCGGCCCGGCGTTAAGTGTCGACACAAGTGCAATGACCATGGTGCCAAGGGCCAGGATGCCCCCGCCGATGGCGGCAAGGATCACCGCCACCAAAAGCTCGCGCCGATTGCGGCAGAACAGCAGGGTCAACAGCCCATGCGTCACGACCATCAGCACAAGGTTCGTGGCAAAGATCGGGACAAGGGTCAGACGGTTGATCGCCAAGCGGTCGGGATCAAGCGCCGTGACCAGAAGGCAGAACACAAGAAGGAACAGATGGACGGCAATCGTCGGGAACAGCACCGACGCGCGCAGCCGCTTGTAGAGCACCAGCAACACGGCAAGGTGCAGGACTGGCAATGCAAGCCGCGACACAATCGGGTCGACGGGCACTGGCGATGCCGCCTCGGCGGCCAGCAGCGCACTGCGCAAGTCGGCAAGGGACCCCGCCGAATACAGGGCCACAAACGCAAGGACCGTGGCGCTCAGAAGGAAGGTGAAGATCTGCCATTGCAGACTCGGCGCACTTCCCCTGTCCGGGCCCGAAGCCAGGAACTCGGCCCGAGTCCCGGCCCCCCCTGCTCGGACCGATACGATCGGCAACCGGGTGTCGACGCGTCGGACCAGCCGCCAGCACAAGACATAGGCCAGCGCGACCAGGCACTCGTAGACGACGACGGCGATCACGATGTTGAACACGCCAATCGCCCCTTACACCGGTCCGCGAAAGCGCTGCGTCTTGTCCCACTGCGTCGTGACGCCCAGAAGCTTGTCCTTCAAAAGCTGCAGCACCCCGACATTGCAGGCCAGAAGGCTGGTGAACGAGGACACGAACAGGAACGGAACCGCCGCGAAGGCCCGTCTCTGCCCGTCCGACACGCATCCTGCGGCGATCTGGTAGAAGGGCGCAAAGTTGCCGATCCCGGTGAACAGCGTCAGCGAGACCGACATGATCGAAAGGCTGGCCCACGTCTCGCCCAGCTGCGCAGGCATGGACAGCGCGATGACAAGGTTCAGCAGGACAAGGCTCGGAACCGTGTAGATCAGCAGCACCAGCGCGGCATCAAGCCGGGCCATCAGCGGCTGGCGGGTCGCCCGCAAGGTCGCAAAGAAGTAGCGGCCGAGGCAATCGTTGTGCCCGATGGCCCAGCGCTTGACCTGACGATAACGCACCTGCCAGGTTTCGGGGCTTTCCTCATAGCATTCCGCCCCGGCGACATAGGCCACTTTCATCCCGGCGATGAAAAGGCGATAGGTCAGGTCGGTATCCTCGGCCAGCGAGGCGGTGTTCCAGCCGCCGACCGCATCCAGCGCTGACCGTCGGACAGCGCCGGTCGTGCCGCCGAACTGTGGCAAAAGCGACATGCGGTGCCGGACTTCCTGATCGACGACATAGCCGCCGCGCCGCTCCAGATCGAGAAGCTTGGTCAGGACGTTCGCATTGGCGTTGTAGGGCACGACGCGGCCCATCGTGGCCCCGACCAGAGGGTCACGGAAGGGTGCCACCAGTCGCCGAATGATCTGCGGCGGTGGCAAGTAATCGGCGTCAAAGAAGACCAGCACTTCGGACGTCGAACCATTGATCGCGTCCAAAAGCGCTGCCGGCTTTCCCGGGGCCGCATCATCCGGGCGATGGATCACCCGCAGGAACGGGTATTTCGCGGCAAACCCGTCGGCAATGGCCCCGGTCCCGTCGCGAGAGCGGTCGTTGATCACGATCACTTCATAGCGGTCCGCCGGGTAATCCATCCGGGTCAAGCATTCCAGACAGCCCTGAAGCACCCGCTCTTCATTATGGGCGGGAACAACCACGGTCACCCGGGGCAGATCGCCGTCCGAGGTGAGCCGGTTCACAGATGCGCGCGACCCGAAGTGGAAGACCAATGTCACGACCACCTGCCGGACCAGAACCATCAAGGCCAGCAGGGTCGTCATGACGCTCCAGGCAACCAGTAGAGCGATTGCCGCCCCGATCATAGCCCGAGTTTGATACCCAGCGACGCGCCTTCCAGATCGTAAAGGTCGGTATCGACGAACTCACCACGCAGGATGACCTCGGCGTTTCCACCAAAGCGATAGGACACGAAGGGCTTGAACGCGGTATAGTCGTTGTTCACCGGCGCCAGCGGGGCAAGGTCATAGGTGATCTTGCCAAACCCAAGCTCGGCCCCGACGTTCAGGTTGCCCGCAACCAGAGTCGCCACGCCGGCAACGTCGTAGCCCATATCGGCCGCGCCGCTCGGCTCGGTGACGCTCGCGCTCAGCTGGGTCACAAGGAACGAGCCATTGGCGCCTTCCGGGTAATACTTGATCAACTCGCCGCGCAGCGTGGTCGCATCGATGTTGCCTGCATATTCAGCGCGGCTGATCTCGAAATCGTAGACCATGCCAGTCGAAGGATCGCCGGTGTAACGATAGCCCAGAGTGTACTTACGATCCGGAGCGGTGCCGAGGTCAGAATTGGACCCTTCGACAATAAAGCGAAGAGCGCCCGGACCGGCGTTGAATTCTGCGCCGACCGCAATAGAGGTTACATTCTCCTCACGGTCCTGCCTGGACAGGTCGAACAGCAGCGAAGTGTTTTCACTCAGCGCGAACTTCGAGTTGAGGCCAATGAAGTCTCGGTCCGAATAGCCGTTTGTCGCCTTTAGCGATCCGTAGGTCAGCTGGACAAAGCCAGCCTCCTGGGCCTGTGCGGCCAGCCCGAAGGGCAACAATGCGCCAAGAAGAAGGGCTTGCTTGATGGTTCTGCTCATTTTTTTTCTCCAGCACGAAGCGCGTCTTATCCGCGCCACCGATACTCTACTCCCGTTCCGGGAGAAAGGCTTATCGCCCTAGGCAACCGCCGACACCCGCAATTATGGCTTTCTTGCACCAACTTTGTTAACCTTTTCGGCAAGTGGCGCGGCAAGTCCGCATTGCCGGAAATTGAAGCCATATCGCGATGAATCAGTCGTAAAGCCCAAGGAAATTTGCGCACATCCATGGCACCAGCATCAGGGTGCGGCCTTTGCGTTTGCCTTGGCCTTGCGGCGTTGGTAGCGCTCGTTCATTCGCGCCTCACCCGCGCTGGAGCCATCGTGCCATGTGCCGAACAGCTTGTCCAACGGGACCGTGCCATCGCCATAGTTCACCTCGAAATACTTGTGGTGCAGGTAGTGCGCGAAGGCATGGCTGCTGACGCCCCGATCGTCGGTCACCTCGATCTTGTCGAACCCGATATGACCCACGACCGCTCCGAAACCCGCAAAGTTCAGCTGGCAGATCGCCAGAAGCGGATGCGACGGAAGGATGAGATGGTAGGCGGCGGTCGCGAAGTACAGAAGATGCTCGACCGGATGCATCGACAGGGATGACCAGGGCGACGGGTTGACCGAGTTGTGGTGCACCGAATGCACCCATTTGTACAGAAACGGCGTGTGGATCAGCCGGTGGATCAGGAAGAAATGCGTCTCGTGCAGGATCGGCATCACCAGCCAGATGGCGAACAGGTACCACGGGTTGTCCATCAGCCCGATCCAGGGTCCGATGTCATTGGCCCAGGCCCACAGGACCACGACTTCCCAGGCGGTCCAGATCGGCACGCCGCTGCCGAAAGTCCGGATGATGCTGTCGATGGTCTGGCTTTGAAACAGGAAGGCCGTCGACTTGTGTTCGGACGGCCATTTTGCGTTGTATTTGAACCGGATACCCTGCGCCCGGCGGATGTAAAGGCGCAGTTCCAAAGCGCCATAGAACGCAAGGACGGCGATCGCGTTCACAGCGAACAGCCATAGGACCCAGCCCCAGGCAAGGTTCTGCATCACTGCCTTTTCGGGCACGACCCAGACCCACCACGCAACCGCCGAGGCCGCCCACAACAGGTTCCACGGCAGGAAATAGCCTGGGAGCCACTTCAGGACCGCCAGCGGTCGCGGCGGAAAAGCCCAGATCGGAGCCGGCGTCAGGGGCTCGTTCGGAGTGAAATCACCGCGCTTGTTGTGGGTGCCGTAGGTGGTGTCGTCCATGGCCAGCTCTTCCTCTGCCGCGCAGTGGATGCTGCCTGTCATCACCCTATCCGTGCAAGTCGGATTTGCAGGGCGCCTCAGGTCCGACCGCTGTCCGGATCAGGCCCGACCGGGGTCAGACCAGCATCCCGCCGTCGCTGTCGTCGCCCGCCTCTTCCAGCAGCCGGTCGAGGTCGGGGATCGACACGTGGCGGTTGCCTTCCAGCGTGATCACCCCGTCCTTCTTCAGCGCAGAAATCTGACGGCTAACGGTTTCCAGCGTCAGGCCCAGATAGTCGGCCATCTCTTCGCGGGTCAGCGGCAGGTCGACCGACAACGCGCCGGTCTTCTTCCGCAGATGCAGCGCCGCATCCCTCCGGGCGATGATCGAGATCAGCGAGGCGATCTTCTCGCGCGCGGTCTTGCGGCCCAGAAGCAGCATCCATTCCCGTGCGGCATCCAGTTCGTCCAGCGTCATCTCCAAAAGCCGCTGGGCGATATGCGGGGTGGACGCCATCAGATCCTCGAAGGGCTTCTTGCGAAAGCAGCACATCACTAGATCGGTCGTGGCCGTGACATCGAAGGCGGCGTTGGCGCGACCCGGACGACCGACGAAATCCGATGGCAGCAACAGTCCGACCATCTGCCGACGCCCATCCTCCATCGTCTGCGTCAGGCTGGCGATGCCGGACACAACCGAACCCACAAACTCCATCCGGTCGCCCGACCAGATGATCGTCTGCCCGGCCTGAAAGCTGCGGTAGTATTTGATCTGCTCCAGGCGGTTCAGCTCGCCCGTATCGCAGCGTGCGCAAACTGCTCGGTGCCGGATCGGACACTCATTGCACTGAACGTGGACAGAATGGTCATGCATCGGAGCCGCCTCGGCTTGATCTGGATCAAGGAGTAATGATCCGCGTGGCTTCTAACCTAGTTGTATGAGCCACGACCCGCAACTCGCCCGCCTCGGTCTTTTCGACGCACGTGTGCCCCGCTACACGTCATACCCGACCGCACCGCATTTTGCACCGGAAATCGGACCCGGCGACTTTGCCCGCTGGATCAGGGCGATCCCCGAGGGCAGCGAGATCTCGCTTTACCTGCACGTCCCCTTCTGTCGCCGCCTGTGCTGGTTCTGCGCCTGCCGCACGCAGGGCACTTCCTCCGACGCGCCGGTCGTCGCCTATGTCGAAACCCTGAAGTCCGAGATTGCCCTGCTCAAGGCGCATCTGCCTCGCGGCGTATCCCTGAGCCGGCTTCATTGGGGCGGTGGTACGCCGACGCTTCTTTCGGCAGATCTGATGGCCGAGCTTGCCAGGGCGGTCTTTGCCGTGGCCCCGCTCGCGGCTGACGGCGAGTTCTCGGTCGAGATCGACCCGAACGAGATCGATGATGCCCGGCTTGATGCGCTTGCCGCTGCCGGAATGAACCGCGCCTCGATCGGGGTGCAGGACTTTGACCCGATCATCCAGAAGGCAATCGGGCGCGAGCAAAGCTATCAGCTGACCCGCGACGTGGCCGAACGCATCCGGGCGCGCGGCGTGGCCAGTCTGAATGCCGACATCCTCTACGGTCTGCCGTTCCAGACTGGACCAAGAATCTCCGATTCCGTGCAGAAGCTTCTGACGCTGTCGCCCGATCGGGTGGCGCTTTACGGCTATGCCCATGTGCCGTGGATGAGCCGCCGCCAGCAGATGATCCCCTCGGACGCGATGCCCACGCCTGAAGAACGTCTGTCGCTGTTCGAAACCGCCCGGCAGCTGTTCCTCTGGGACGGTTATGTCGAGGTCGGCATCGACCATTTCGCCAAGCCCGAGGACGGGATGGCCCGCGCCCTGCGCACCGGGACCTTGCGGCGGAACTTCCAGGGTTACACCGACGATCCGGCCCCGGTCCTGATTGGGCTAGGTGCCTCGTCGATCAGCCGCTTCCCGCAGGGCTTTGCGCAGAACGCCTCGGGCACGGCGGAACACACCAAGGCGATCCGCGACGGGCGTTTCTCGACCCACCGGGGCCATGCCTTCCGGGGCGAAGACCTTCTCCGCGCCCGGATCATCGAGGCGCTGATGTGCGATTTCCGGGTCTCGCGGGACGAGCTTCTGCGCGACTTCGACACCGACGCCGCGCGGATCGAGACGCTGTTCCAGACCGCCCGGACCGAATTCGGCGACATGCTGCGGGTGACGGACGAAGGCCTTTTCATCCCCGAACGCGCTCGACCGCTGACCCGGATGATCGCCCGCGCCTTCGATGCCTATGACAGTGCGAAGGCCCAGCATTCCGCGGCGATTTAGGGCCGCGCCTACTTGATGGTGAACGCCACCTCGTTCCGCCGCCTCCACGGCAGGGTCATCGGCGCGTCGTAGAAATAGTAGTGCGGGCCCGCGACGATCTCATGCCCTTGCGCCCTGGCCCAGGCTGCCAGCGCCTCGGCCCGGTCGGCCAGGCCCTCGGTGCCGGGGATGCCGGAGAAGCGTTCCACCAGTTGCCGCGACGCCTCGGCCTTGACGAAACGGATCGCATCCGTCCGGGGCGCGGGAAGCGTCTCGGTGCTATAGCGCGCCGGCATCATGAAGCTGACTACCCAGGTCTCGCCCCCCGGGTCCGGCGTCTGCGCCACCGGCACGGTCATGGCAATCTTCTCGCCCGTGGCATTGCCGCCGAAGATATAGCCCGCCAGCACCCGGAAGCCCTTCTGGATCGCCCCCGACCGGCTGCCACTGATCTTCACTTCGGCCAACAGGTGCGGGCCGTAGCTGCGAATCTCCCGCGCTTCGTCCTGCCATTCCACCGTGTAGGGCGGCATCTCATAGCCCTTGTGGGCATCCTCGGCCCCCGCCTCAGTCGCCATTGCCACCCCCAGCGCAAGAATGATCCGTTTCAGCATGATGATACCCCTGTCCTGCAAAGGGACCTAGCTTGCCTGACCGGCATTTCGAGCGTATATCGCCCCCATGTCCGGGTTCATCTTCTTTGACATCACCGATCACGCGCGGCTTCCGGCCCGTTTCTTCGGCATGACCCGCAATGTCCTCGCCCGCGCCTGACGGATTCCGTCTCGCGCCTGCCGATCCCTTCCAAGCCATCCCGAACCAAAGGTGAGAGCCATGACCGCTCCGCGTACCCTTTATGACAAGATCTGGGACGACCA
>JBKDYO010000031.1:0-19603 GCA_046305855.1 Paracoccaceae bacterium | reverse complement strand
CATCGAGTTCGACATAAGCCACTTCTTCGAGGTTGGTGAAGCCTTCGGACACCAGAAGCTGGGCCATCATCTCGTCCACATCCAGCGTGTCCATGAACAGCTTGGTGCGTTCGGCGAATTCGGCCTGACGGCGAGCGGATTCCTCTGCCTCGGTCATGATGTCGATATCAAGACCCGTGAGCTGCGATGCGAGGCGGACGTTCTGGCCACGACGGCCGATGGCGAGCGACAGTTGCTCATCGGGGACCACAACCTCGATCTTGCCGGCTTCTTCATCGATCACGACCTTGGAGACTTCGGCAGGTTGCAGCGCGTTCACGAGGAACGTGGCCTGATCCTGGTTCCACGGAATGATGTCGATCTTTTCGCCCTGCAGTTCGTTCACAACGGCCTGCACGCGCGATCCGCGCATACCGACACAGGCACCGACCGGGTCGATGGAATTGTCGTACGAGATCACGGCGATCTTGGCGCGCGAGCCCGGGTCACGGGCGACGGCCTTGATCTCGATGATGCCGTCATAGATTTCCGGCACCTCCATCTTGAAGAGCTCGGCCATGAACTGCGGGTCGGTGCGGGACAGGAAGACCTGTGGGCCACGGGCCTCGCGGCGGACGTCCTTGATGTAGCAGCGGATGCGGTCGCCGATGCGGTAGGCTTCGCGGCCGATCTTTTCGTTCCGGCGCAGGATGCCTTCGCCGCGGCCGATGTCGACGATGACGTTGCCGTATTCCTCGCGCTTGACGGCGCCGTTGATGATCGTGCCTTTGCGGTCCTTGAATTCCTCGAACTGGCGGTCGCGTTCGGCTTCGCGGACCTTCTGCAGGATGACCTGCTTGGCCGACTGCGCAGCGATCCGGCCCAGGTCGACGGGGGGAACCTCGTCCACGATCTCGTCACCCAGCTGCGGGTCCGCCAGCCAGGTCTTGGCCTGCTTGACCGTCACCTGGGCGTGGTGGTTTTCCACGGCCTCGTCTTCCACCACGGTGCGGACGCGGGTGAAGGAGGCGCGGCCGGTCTTCCGGTCGATCTTGACGCGGATGTCCATTTCCGCGCCGTAGCGCGACTTGGCGGCGCGGGCGAGGCTGTCCTCCATCGCCTGGATCACCAGATCCGGGTCGATCATCTTTTCGCGGGCCACGGCTTCCGCGGTCTGCAGAAGTTCCAGCTGGTTGGCGGATGTGATTGCCATGGGCGTCTCTCCCTAGTGTTTCGTCTCGGGGGTGGGTCCGCCGACGTCGTCGTCGTCCTCATCCCCGTCAATTTCTTCGATCTCGTCGAACTGGCCATCAGTGGGCTCGGCCACCTTCTTCTGGCGCAGCATTTCGGCGATCAGCTCATCGGTCAGGATCAGCTTGGCGTCGGACAGCCAGTCGAACTGCAGCCCGATGGTGATCTCTTCGCCCGCTTCCTCGATGGTGATCAGAACCTCGTCGCCCTCGACCCCGGCCAGACTGCCTTTGAAGCGGCGGCGACCGTCGATCAGCTCGGTCGTCTCGACCCGGGCTTCCCAGCCCTTCCACATCTCAAAGTCCTTCAGCCGCGTCAGCGGCCGGTCGATCCCGGGGGACGAGACTTCGAGCACATAGTTGTCTTCCAGCGGGTCTTCTACATCCAGCACGGCGGATACCGCGGTAGAGATGTCGCCGCACTCGTCGACGCCGATGCCGCCATCGGGGCGGTCAGCCATGATCTGCAGGATGCGCGTCTTGCCGCCCATAAGGCGGATGCGGACCAGCTCGAACCCAAGGCCTTCGATCACCGGGCCGACAATGTCGGCGAGGCGGCGGTCGATGGCAGTTTTCGCGATCAGATCGGACATGATATTCCAGAAACAAAAAGGCGGACCCAGCGGCCCGCCCGTGACTTTCGGTAGCTTCAGGTTTGGACCCGGAAGCAGCTGTTGACGGGGATATACGCGCCCGCCCCCGAGTCTGCAAGGGCGAATGGACTAGAGGCGGCGGAACACCATCACCAGCCCGCGGTCGTCCTTGTGGGGATGCTCGGCCCCCTCGTAGATCGGGATGTCGCGCCAGGCGACGGGGCTGATCTTGCCGTGCGCGACCATGCGAGCAAGTTCCGAACCGAAGCCCGCCCCATCCAGCACCGGGCCGATCGTGCCACAGGCAAAGACCGCGCCGGGCTTGGTGATCCGAAGGAGCTCCGGAAAGCATTCTGGCCCGACATGGCCATGCGTGAAGGTGCCGCAACTGATCACAGCGTCATAGGTTTCGTCGGGGATATCCAGGGCCTTTGTCAGGTCGCCCAACATCAGGGTGCGGTACAGGCCCTTGGGGCGGGCGATGTCCAGCATCTCGGGCGTGATGTCGAGTGCATCGACCGTCAACCCGCGCAGGTGTTCGGCCACAAGGCCGGTGCCCGCCCCGATGTCGAGGATGTCCGCGTCGGACCCGACTTCGCCCTTCAGGATCGCCGCGATCTCGCGCGGGGCAATGTAGCCCCAGGCTGCGCCGAAACCCGCGTCATAGGTCGGGGCCCAGTCGCCATACATCCGGCGCGCTTCTTCCGGGCCGTTGATCTCATAGGCTTCATCAAGGTCATAAGTGGCGTCGGTCATGGCGGGTCCTCCGGTTTTCCGCAGGGATGCCAGCCCCGTGTCACAGCGGGATGACGAAACCGACCCCGGAACGGAACCCAACTTTGCCCATCGGGTTTCCCCTGATTGAAGGGGCCGGAACAAGCTGCGATAGTCCGCATGTCTCCTGCCAACGGGGTTTGTCTGGATGAGTGCCGGTCGCAACAGGATGCGGGTCCGGATGGCCGTCGCTACGGCCATCCTGAGCCTTGCTGCCCTGCAGGCGCAGGCGCTGGACCGGCTGGATATCGCTGTTGCGGGCGGGTCCGAGGACCTGACCGATGCGGTGAACGAGGCCTCGATGGTCAAGTCGCTTCAGGCGCAGGGGCAGACGGATCCGCAGGACCTTCTGGCGGCAGCGCGGTCCGACTATGCACGGATTCTGGCAGCGCTTTACGCGAAGGGCTACTATTCGGTCGACATCAGCATCCGCATCGACGGGCGCGAAGCTGCGGCAATTCCGGCGCTGGAGGCTCCACGTGCGATCTCGGCGATCCGCGTCGATGTGGACCCCGGACAGCCATTCCGCTTTGGTGTGGCAAAGGTGGCTCCACTGGCGCCGGGGACCGAACTACCCCAGACCTTTCAGCGCGGCGCAGTGGCCGAAAGCGGGGCGGTGCGGACGGCAGTGAATGTGGCGATTTCTGCCTGGCGCGAGACCGGGCATGCCAAGGCCTTCGTCACTGCCGACGAGGTGCTGGCCGACCATGCAAGCCGGCGGATCGATGCCGATGTGCAGCTGGACCCGGGGCCACGCCTGCGTTTTGGCCAGATGGAGATCGTCGGCGAAGAGCGGATGCGTGAGGCCCGCATTCGCAAGATCGCCGGGCTGCCCGAAGGTGAGACCTTCAGCGAAACCGAACTGCGTCGGGCCGAGTCGCGGTTGCGGCGGACCGGAATCTTCGCCTCGGTGGCGTTGACCGAAGACGACCAGATCACCGCGCCGGACCTTCTGGGGACGACCGCGACGGTGGTGGAACAAAAGCCCCGGCGCTATTCGCTGGGGGTCGAGGTCGCAAGTCTGGACGGCGTGTCGCTGTCGGCCTCGTGGCTGCATCGCAACCTTCTGGGCGGTGGGGAACGGCTGGCGGTCAAGGGGGATGTCACCAACATCGGGTCGGGCCAAAGCGGGATCGACTACGGGCTTGAGGTGACGCTGGACCGCCCTGCGACGCTGTCGCCCGATACCTCGGCTGGGCTGATCCTCAGCTATTCGCATGAGGACGAGATCGACTATACGCTGGACACCCTTAGCTTTGGTTTGCGCTTCAGCCATGTGTTTTCCGAACAGCTAACTGCACGGGTTGGGCTGACCTATGACTACCAGGACGGTCGCGACCCCGGCGGGGCCTTCACCTTTCGCAACCTGTCCCTGCCCATAGGCGTGACCTGGGACCGCCGCGACGTCGCAAACAACCCGACCACGGGCTTCTATCTTGACGCAATGGCCAAGCCCTTTGCCGGGTTCGGGACCACCGGTTCGGGCCTGCGGACGACTCTCGATGCACGGGGCTTCCGCAGCTTGGGAGAGCCGGGCCGACTGGTCTTTGCGGCACGAGTACAGGCAGGGGCGGTGCTGGGGTCCGACCTTCTGGAAACACCGCGCGACGATCTGTTCTTTTCGGGCGGCGGCGGCACAGTGCGGGGGCAGCCCTACCGCTCGCTCGGGGTCTCGGTGACGCGCGGCTTTGGTCCGCAGTTCCTGATCGGTGGCAGGTACTTCCTGGCCGGATCGCTGGAACTGCGCGCCAAGGTCAGTGACAAGCTGGGCCTGGTGGGTTTCGTCGACTGGGGCAGCATCGGGATTGACGGGTTCAGCGGCGCCCTGTCGGAAAGCCATGCAGGCGCCGGGCTTGGGCTGCGCTATGACACAGGCCTTGGTCCGATCCGGTTTGACGTGGCCGCACCGATCAGCGGAACGACCGGCGACGGGTTGCAGTTCTATGTCGGCCTGGGGCAGTCGTTCTGATGCGGCGCGCGCTGATCATCTGCGCCTGCCTGCTGGCTGGTCCCGTCACCGCGCAAGAAGACGACCGCGACTACCTGACGGCGTTTCTGGAAGACACACTGTCCGATGCTGGGCGGCAAGTGACGGTGACGGGCTTTGCCGGGGCGCTGTCCTTGCAGGCCACTGTCGAGCAGATCACCATCGCCGATGACCAGGGCATCTGGATCACGCTGAATGGCGTGAAGCTGGACTGGAGCCGGTCCGCACTTCTATCCGGCGAGGTCGAGGTCAGCGAGCTTTCCGCCGCCGAGATCATTGTGGTCCGTCCTCCGGTCGCGGCAGAGACACCTTCGCCCGAGGCTTCGGGCTTCAGCCTGCCGGAGCTTCCGGTCTCGATCAGCATCGACCGCGTTGCCGCCGAGCGGATCGAACTTGGCCCCGAGGTGCTTGGTCAGCTTGTGACCGGCACGCTGACGGCCTCGCTGCAACTGGCGGGGGGCGAGGGGCAGGCAGTGCTGGACCTGATCCGCACCGGCGACGGACCGGCGGGCCAGATCCGGCTGGATGCCTCCTATGCCAACGCGACGCGCGAGCTGGACCTGTCTCTGGTCGCGGAAGAGGCGCCGGGCGGGCTTGTCGTCGGCCTGCTTGGCATCCCGGGCAACCCTGCAGCTCGGCTGGAGGTCGCGGGCCAAGGCCCGATTGACGACTTTGCCGCCGATATCGACCTTTCGACGGACGAAGAGAAGCGGCTGCAAGGCCGGGTAACCCTTCGGGGCGAGGATGACGGCTATCGTCTTAGCGCGGACGTCGCTGGGAACCTTGCCCAGATTCTGGCCCCCGACCTTCAGGATTTCTTCGGGACCGAGGTCGGCCTCAAGCTTGACGCGTGGCGTAGCACAGCGGGGCGGACGGTGATCGACCGCTTCGACCTATCGGCGCGGTCGCTGGCGCTGACCGGCAGTGCCGAGATCGCTGCCGATGGCCTGCCCGAGCGGGTCGATGTCGCGGGCACCATTGCTGCGCCGGACGGTGCCCCGGTCGTCTTGCCATTCGCGGACGGCACCCGGATCGGTCGGGCCGATTTCCGGCTGACCACGGCGCAGGGCGACACTGACAACTGGTCCGGCGCGGTCACGGTCGAGAGGCTGGACCGCTTGGACATAAAGATCGCGCGGCTTGCGGTCGAGGGGTCGGGTCGGCTTGGCCGCAATCCCGCTGGCATCAGCTTTGGCGGCACAGTGACGGGGCAGGCCAGCGGGCTGGCCCCGACAGATGCGGCCCTGGCCGAAGCTTTGGGGAGCGATCTCTCCGGGTCGTTCAGCTTGCTTTTGCAGGAAGGGGCGGGCGCGCTCCGTCTGTCCGATATCCGGCTTGCAGGCGCGGGCCTGACCGCGTCCGGGGCCTTGCGCATCGAGGGGCTCGATCAAGCCTTTCTGACCAGCGGCCGGTTGGTCGTGGAAGCTGCGAATTTCGAGCGGTTTTCCCGGCTGGCGGGGCGCAGCCTTGGCGGGGCGGGGCGGCTGGAGATCGCAGGCACTGCCAGCCGTTTGTCGGGCGTCTTTGATACCGAAGTGACGTTTGACGGAGCTGGGCTTTCCTTGGACCAGCCCGAACTGGACCGGCTTCTGGCCGGGGCGTCCAGTGTGAAGGCCTCGCTTCGTCGGGACGAGTCTGGCACGGTGTTGCGGGCGTTCGATCTGGCTGCGGGAGGTCTTGCGGCACAGGCCAGTGGCAGGCTGTCGTCAAAGGGGTCGGACCTGTCGGGGACGGTCAGTCTGGCCGATCTGTCGGTGCTGGGTCCGGGCTTTGGCGGGGCGGTCACGCTGGACGCAGGGTTTACCGGCCTCCCGCAGGATGGACGGATCACACTGAAAGGTCAGGGCCGGTCGCTTCGGATCGGCAACCGCGAGGCGGACCGTGTGCTGGCCGGGCAAAGCCAACTGGAGATGGATCTCGGGCTGAAGGCGGGTGTCGCGCAGGTGCGTTCGGCCCTGCTGCAGAACCCGCAGCTGCAGGCCACCGCAACGGGAGAGATCAACGGAGCGGTCCGGACAATCGATCTGAACGCAAGGCTGGCGAACCTGGGGCTGATCGTGCCAGAGATTTCGGGCCCGCTGACAATTTCGGGAACCGCGACGCAGGACAGCCGGGGTTATCGGCTGAACCTCGGCGGCACTGGCCCCGGCCAGATTTCCGGAAAGGTCAGTGGCACCGTCACAAGTGACTTCCGCTCGGCCGATCTGGCGATTGCGGGGGTCGGCGAGGCGGGACTGGCAAACCTGCTGATTTCGCCCCGGTCGGTATCGGGCCGGGTCGGTTATGATCTTCGGCTTGCCGGACCCATTGCGCTGCGGTCGCTGTCGGGGCGGGTCACTCTGTCCAACGGGCGGATCGCCGATCCGGACCTTGGCCTCTCGTTGCAGGACGTGCAGGCCATCGGCCAGTTGAATGCAGGCGCTATGCAGCTGTCGGCGACCTCGGGTCTGTCCTCGGGCGGCAGGTTGCGGGTCGACGGGCCGATCCGGCTGGACGGGCGGCAAGAGGCGGATCTTTCGATCGCGCTGGACGGGCTGCGGCTTTATGACCCCGAGCTTTTCGAAACGCGGGTCAGCGGAAGTCTGGCCCTTCGCGGTCCGCTGGCTGGCGGCACGATGCTGTCCGGGGCGCTGCAGCTGGGCGAGACAGAGGTGCGGGTCCCGGCTTCGGGCTTCAGCTCGGCGACGGAACTGCTGGCGATCCGGCATATCCGCGACAGCGCCTCGGTGCGCGACACGCGGCGAAAGGCGGGACTTCTGGCCGCGATCTCGGCAGGGGCTGGGGCGTCTTCTGGGTCGGGCCGCGCCATCGGGCTGGACGTGACGGTCGCGGCCCCGGCGCGGGTCTTCATCCGGGGGCGGGGCATCGATGCCGAACTCGGGGGCGAGCTTCGCCTTCTGGGCACCACGGCAGATGTCCGGCCTGCGGGTGGGTTCAGCCTGATCCGGGGCCGGATCGACATTCTGGGCCGCCGTCTGGTTTTGGCGCGGGCGGACCTCGTGCTTGAAGGAAGTCTTGTCCCGCAGATCAGCATTGCGGCGGATACCGAAAGCGATGGGATCACCAGCACTGTCACCGTCGAAGGCCCGGCGGATGATCCGGAGGTCCGTTTCACCTCGTCCCCCGAGCTGCCGCAAGAGGAAGTGCTGGCGCGGCTTCTATTCGGGCGGGCAATCGACAAGATTTCGGCACTTCAGGCCGCGCAACTGGCAAATGCCGTCGCGGTTCTGGCCGGCAGGGGCGGCGTGGGACTGGTGGGCAACCTGCGGCGCAACTTCGGACTGGACGATCTGGACGTGACCACAGCCGAGGACGGGAGCGCGGCGCTGAAGGCCGGCAAATACATCTCGGACAATGTCTATACCGAGATTGAGGTCGATCAGGAGGGCAAGAGCCGGATCAACCTGAACCTCGACCTGCGCGAAGGGGTGGCGGTCAAGGGCCGTCTGGGCGCGGATGGCGAAACCGGAATCGGTGTCTATCTGCAGCGCGATTACTGAGAAGGCCCGCAGTCGATCAAGATCCGGGCCTCAGGGCTCTTCCGGTCCGCAGAAGACAACGCAAACGACAAGCGGAACGATCAGCCAGGGCAGAAGTCCCTTGCTGGACGCGGACCCTTCCTCGACCTCAGGCTCGGGCTCTTCGACCACCACGACAGGCCCCCCAGCCTGCGCCGAGGTCGCAAGGCAGGCCGCCAGCAGCACAGATGCGATCAGGGCTTTCATGCGGGCCTCGTTGGCGCTTCTTCCGACATTTAGTCTACGGAACCGGGGTCGCGACTCGCAGCGATTGATATGCTCATGTCGACAGATTACCCCAAGGTGAGCGAATTATGCATCATATTCGCGTTTTCATCGGGGAAAGGGTCAGGCGAAAGGCTTGAAGGATCAGTCAATGACCCGTTCGAACTCGACATAACTGACCCGGCTGCTGGCCCATTGCCGGGACTTCCGAATCGTTTTGCCTTCGATCAAGAACTCATTCGTCACCTTGCTGTTCGGCCGGGTGCAGAGTTCCGAGACATGGGTAACGTCATGGGTCTTGTCCAGCACCGTGACTTTTTCGCGCCCGACAGTGGAGGCCACGCAGTCATAGGTCCGCCGGGTGCCCCGATCATCCTCGCCGAGGAAGAAGTAGACGCGCGTGTAGCTTGCCCCGGACTGCAGTTGGCTCAGGGACGGAGCTTCGGCCGACATCAGATCGGCACCAAGGCCACGGGTCTGGATCAGGACGCCGTCGCGCAGGGAAAAGGTCGCCTGACCCTGAGCCGTCCAGGTGACGACATCGGCCTTTGCGTCCGCGATGGTCAGGAACCCGTCCTGCCCCAGCCGTTCGGACCGGACCCGCAGGATCGGCTTGCCATAGGCTTCCAGGTCCTTGCGGCTGACCGGGGCGGGTGCAGGGCTGGCCGCGCCCTTGCCCTTTGCCAGGCTGGCCTTGGCCATCTGGCCGACCGCCGAAGCCACGGGATTCGTCGCGCCGGTGTCGTTGCCACAGCTCGCAAGCAGCGCGAGCACGATGGCCGCTGACGCCAGCCGCTTTCGGATGCTCACCGCCAAACCCGTCCCCAGTCGGGATCAAGGCCATCGGTGTGATAATCGCGGATCGAGTCGTACAGCCGTCCGTCCACGTCGACCCGCGCCCCGCCGTCGCCGGTCCCGGGCCGCAGCGTCACGCCAAAGCCCTTGCGCGTTTCGGTGCCCAGGGCCCAGTTGAACGGGATGGTGAACCGGATGCCCTTGTCAAACCCGGTCTCGCCGAAATCAGCGGCGCTGACGTCGGTGACGGTCGCGAAGGCCCCGACCCGCCAGCCGTTTGCGAAGACCCGATCGATCGAGATCGTCGCACCGACATCTCCCGCAAGATACTTGCCGACATCGAGCTGACCAAGGAAGCCATTGCCGAAGTCATAGTAGGCCGAAACATAACCCGTCAGGACGTCATAGTCGTATTCGTCAAAGCCAAGACCGCCATCCGTATCACGCTGGCGCGTGTAGTTGATCTCGGCCCCAAGGGCGAGCTGGCTGTCCACCGGCTTCCACAGGACCTCACCCGATACGCCCGCATGCATCCGTTCAAGGTAGCCCACGGTCACGCGCGAATAGACATCCGCTGCTGGGCGGCCATACCAGGCAAAGGTCAGCCGCTCGAGGATCGGGTCGCCGAATTCGGTGTAGCGCGCGGCGTCGGTGCGGACATGCTGCAGCGGCGAGGTTGACGGCGTCCCAAGGTCGGTGTTGCTGGCAATCTGCTTGTAGACCGAGCCGGACAGGATCATCCCCGGCGCGATGTCGTAGGTCGCCGAAAGCCGCAGGCCGATGTCGCCCTTCAAGGGTTCCGAGAAGCGCAGGGCAGGCCGCAGGCTCCAGGTGAACTTCGGGTAAAGGCCTTCGTCGCCAATGGCGTAGGCCGGGACCGGACCGGCGTCGGTCACCGTGATGCGCTCCCGCAGCAAGGACGCGTTGTCGGCGGTATATTCCAGCCCCTCCAGATCGCTGCGGCGGATGGTGATTTTCGACGCGCCGATGCCGTTGACCACGGGGACGATCTCGAACACCTCGACCGAGGCGGGCATCACATGGCTGAGCGCCCGGGCCGTACGACCCACGGCCTGCGAGCCGGCATCGATCCGGCCATTGCGGATGCGAACCTGCACCGTCGTTGCCGTGTAGGCGATATCCTCGACCGCGATCCCGTCTGCGGCAAGCCGCTTGGCCAGGTTCTTGCGCAGGATCGGTCCGGCGTCGGCTTGGGTGACCCAGCCGCCGTCATAGGCGTCCGGATCGGCAGACCGTTCGGGCCGAGCCAGAACCGGCACCGGGGCAGCGCCCGTCACACCACCCGACATCCGGCTTTTCGGGTCCAGGATGACATGGAAGGTCAGTCCGACTTCCGAGCCGTAAAGCGAATAGATCCCGAAGCGCATGTTCGCATTGCGCTGGTATTCGAAGCCGAAGTTGAACGGGCTGTCGCGGTCCAAGAGGCCACGGGTGCCGTCTTCCAACAGATAGGCGTCCGAGGAATACTCGCCCTTGAACGTCCAGGTGTCGCTGATCTTGTATTCGACCCCGGCGAAGGGGGCTGCTTCGCCCCGGAACCACTGGTCGGTGTTCGGCGTGCCCGTGGGGCTGACCGCCAGGCGGCTGCCGAAGGGCGAGCCGATGCCGCCGTCGCTGCCAAGCCGACCCCAGCCAAGGCCCGCCGTGACCTTCAGCCGGTCGCCGAAATTCTTGGTTGCAGCGATGTATTCCGAGGAGAACAATCCCTGCCCGGTGAAATCGATCAGACCGATGGTCAGGGCCGGGGCGTATTTGCCTTCCTTCAGCACCTGATAGCGCAGGTCCATGCTGCGGTCAGACTCGGTTGCGTCACCCGGTATCACCGTGTCCCAGTCGCTCCATTTCTGGAACCGGAACGACCCCGAGAGCCGCTCGCTGAACTGGAAGCTGAGCGTGGTGCGGGTGATCGACCCCACAACTGATGTGCTGAACGAAAAGGTCGCGTCTTTCTGCGCCTCGCCCGACGGCATGTCGATCAGGCCGGTCGCACCATTGATGTTCAGAGTGCCAGTGCTTTCGGCCAAGGCCGGGGCGACGGCCAAGGCCGTGCTTGCAGCAAGGAATGCAGGCAGGAAACGTGACGAATTGTGCATGGTGACCGGACCCGAAGTATCATGACAGTCTATGCGGAGATAAACCGGACAGGGCAAGGGGCTTTGGGCGCGGAAGGCCAGCTATCCACAGCTTGTGGCCCCGGGGACCCCACGGACAAATGCTGCGTCAGGCGCCATCGCCTTCCAGGCTGATGCGAAGTTCCCTCAGGACCGACAAAAGCGACCTGACCTTCTCGGGCCCGATGGCATGGACCACTTCGGCAATCAGCGGTACCACGCTCGCCACCGCCCCATCGCGCGCGGCGCGGCCGCTTGGGCTGATGGCCACGAATTTCTGCCGCGCGTCTTCCCAATCGGGCCGGATATGCACGTGACCGGCCCATTCCAGCTTGGTCAGCGTGTTCGTCATCGCCCCGCGCGTGACGTGGAATGACCGCGCCAGCTGCGCCGGGGTGCGTTCGTCATTGATCCGCGCCAGATGGTTCAGGACGCTGAAGTGCGACAGCTCCATCCCTTTGGGCAGAACCTTGGAAATCCGGTTGCGCGCCAGCTGGTCGGCCATGAACAACTCGCCGAACAGCGCGACCGCGATGTCATCCGCCTTCTCGCCGCTCATGGCCCGTCAAAGCTCCGGTCATGCGACAGGGAGGGCACCCGGCCGCGGGCCTTCTCGACCTCGGCCAGGTCCAGATCGACCATGGTCACCCCGGGCTCGGTCCCGGCATCGGCGAGGATTTCCCCCCAGGGGGCGATGGCCAGCGAATGACCATGCGTGCGGCGGCCCTTGCCGTTCGTTTCGGGGTGAAATCCGGTCTGCGCCGGGGCCAGCACGAAGCACCCCGTCTCGATCGCGCGGGCCCGCAGCAGGGTTTCCCAATGCGCCGCCCCAGTGATGTGGTTGAAGGCCGCTGGAACCGTGATCACCTGCGCGCCCCCTTGCGCCAGCCGCCGATACAGCGCCGGGAAGCGGACGTCGTAGCAGACGGTCATTCCGATCTTCGCGAAGGACGTCTCCGCCAACACCGCCTTTGCGCCGGGCCGATAGCCCTCGCTTTCCCGGTAGACCTCGGTCGCCGAGACGTTCACGTCGAACATGTGGATCTTGTCATACCGCGCCGCGATGCTGCCATCGGGTGCGATCAGGAAACTGCGGTTGGCGAACCGTCCATCCGCGTCATGGGTCAGGACGCCCAGGGAGCCGATCAGCAGCCAGATGCCCGCGGCCTTGGCCTCTGCCCGCAAGGCTCCCAAGGTCTCATCGTCGTCCTCATGCCGGAAGACGCTGCGCTGGTAGGGGCGGCTGGAGGATAGGCCGTTCGTCATCTCGGGCGTCAGGACAAATCCGGCCCCTGCCGCGACCGCGTTCCGGACAAGGTCGACTGTCACCGGCAGATTGGCGGCCGGATCGTCCGTCACGGTCAGCTGGACCAGCCCGGCCCGCATCACCCGGCCAGCATCGGGTCAAGCTTGCCTGCATCGTCAAGGTCGTGCAGGTCGTCACAGCCGCCGACATGGGTGTCGCCGATGAAGATCTGCGGCACGGTCCGCCGTCCTTTCGCGCGTTGGATCATCGCTTCGCGCAGGGCGGGATCACGACTGACGTCGATCTCGGAATAGGCGACGCCCTTCTTTTGCAGCAGCCGCTTGGCCATCGAGCAATAGGGGCAGATTGGCGTGGTGTAGATCTCGACGGGACGCATGGGGCACCTCTTTCGCGCCCGAATATAGGGGATCACCCGTCTTTCGCAACGCGCGCCAGTGCCAGAACCGACACGGATCGGGCGCCTGCCGAAAAAAGCGCCTCGGTTGCTGCCGCAAAGGTCGCCCCCGACGTCATCACATCATCGACCAGCAACAGATCGCGGTCACGAATCCGCGCCTCCCGCCCCTTCGGCACGGAAAAGGCCCCGACAAGATTGGCAAATCGCGCGTCCCGAGTCTTGCCGTCCTGATTGCCGGTCGAGCGTTTGCGCACCAGCGCATCCGGGCAATGTTCCAGCCCCGCAGACCGGGCGATGGCCCGCGACAAAAGCGCCGCCTGATTGTAGCGCCGCCGGAAAAGCCGCATCCAGTGCAGCGGAACCGGCACGACCAGCATGCCGGGCGTCAGGATTGGACGCGCTGCCTTGGTCATCCAGGCTGCCGCCGGGCGCGCAAGGTCCATCCGGTCGCCGTGTTTCAGCGCGAGCACAAGGTTGCGGCCGTTTCCGGCATACATCAGCGCCGCACGCCCACTGTCCCAAGGACGGGCGAGGATCATGCAGTCGTCGCACTGCGCGCGTTCCTCGTCATCTTGCCCGGGCAGGGGGACCCCGCATTGGTCACAGACCAAGCCCGAGATGAACGGCGTCTCGCGCCAGCAGTCGGCGCACAGGCCGAAGTCCGATTGCACCGGGGCCGAACAGGAAATGCACTGCGGCGGATACAGAAGTTGCAGTGCGCCTTGCATTCCCATTCCGCCCTCCTAATGTCCCGCCGATGACCCAGCCGCCCGCCCTGACCGACCGAGAGGCGCTTACCCGCCACCGTGCCCGCGCCCGGCGTCTTCCCGGCCATGACGCGGCGATGTTCCTGCATCGCCTCGCTCTTGCCGATCTTCAGGAAAGACTCAGCGAGGTTAACAGAACGTTTACGGCACCCGCCGTGGTCAGCGGATTTCCCACAATCTGGCGGGATTTGCGACCGGATGCCGTGCAGGTGCCCGATGACGAGGTGCTGGCCCTTGCCCCCTCGGCGCATGATCTCGTGGTGCATGCGATGGCGCTGCATTGGGCAAACGATCCACTTGGCCAGCTTGTGCAGTGTCGCCGTGCTCTGCGGCCCGACGGCCTGATGATCGCAGTTCTCCTTGGGGGACGCAGCCTGCATGAATTGCGGTCCGCTCTGGCCGAGGCAGAGGCGCGGGTGACCGGGGGCCTGTCACCCCGGGTCTTGCCGATGGCCGAGATCCGGGATCTGGGCGGTTTGATGCAACGGGCGGGCTTTGCCTTGCCAGTGGCCGACAGCCTCGTTCAGACCGTCGAGTACCAGAGCTTTCCCGCGCTCCTGTCCGATCTCCGTGCCTCGGGCGAGACGAACGCACTGGCGGGCCGCTTGCGCCGTCTGACCGGGCGAGGGGTCCTTGCAGCGGCAGGCGCGGTCTATGCTGAAAATCTTGCCACTCCCGAAGGTCGCCTTCCTGCCACGGCCGAGATGGTGTTCCTGACCGGCTGGGCCCCACACGACAGCCAGCAACAGCCCTTGCGCCCCGGATCGGCGAAGGCAAGGCTGGCGGATGCCCTGGGCGTTCCGGAAGCTCCTCTGCCCAAAGGTGGTTGACCCCGCCGACCCAACCCTTATGTCCCGCGCTGAACCTATGGGAAGAACCGACATGCTGGATGCCCGGACCGGAGCAGCAAAAGGGATCGACGTGAACCCCGGCGAAGGCCGCCTGGCCCACGCCCCTGCCGACCATCCCGTGGTCCGCAAGGCGAAGATCGGCGTGCTTCTGGCGAACCTCGGGACGCCGGACGCCTATGACTACTGGTCGATGCGGCGCTATCTGAACGAGTTCCTGTCGGACAAGCGGGTGGTCGACATCCCAAGCTGGAAGTGGCAGCCGCTTTTGCAGCTGATCATCCTGTCGAAGCGGCCCTTCACCTCGGGGGCGAACTACAAGCTGATCTGGAACGAGGAGCTGGATGAAAGCCCGCTGCTGACGATCACCAAGGCGCAGACCGCCGCGATTGCCAAGATGATCGCGGACCGGCACGGGGTGGAGGTGATGGTCGACTTCTGCATGCGCTACGGCAACCCCTCGACCGACGAGAAGGTCAAGGCCATGGTCGCGGCGGGGTGCGAGAAGGTGCTGTTCTTCCCGCTCTACCCCCACTACGCCGGGGCGACCTCGGCCACCGCGAACGACCAGTTCTTCCGCGCCCTGATGAAGGAAAAGCGGCAACCGGCAGTGCGGACCGTGGCGGAGTATTTCGATCACCCCCGCTACATCGATGCGCTGGCGAAGTCGGTGGAGGGGGCCTATGCGGGCCTCGATCACCGGCCGGACGTGCTGGTGGCCAGCTACCACGGGATGCCGAAGCGGTATCTGATGGAAGGCGACCCCTATCACTGCCAGTGTGCCAAGACCTCGCGATTGCTGCGGGAGAGGCTGGGGTGGGAGAAGGGGTCGATCGACACCACCTTCCAGTCGGTTTTCGGGCGCGAGGAGTGGCTGAAACCCTACACGGTCGAGCATGTGGCGGAGCTGGCCAAGGCGGGGAAGAAGCGGATCGCGGTGATGGCACCGGCTTTTTCCGCCGACTGCATCGAGACGCTGGAGGAGATCAACGGGGAGATCCGGGAGGCCTTCGAGCATGCGGGGGGTGAGAGCTTCACCTACATCCCCTGCCTGAACGATGATGAGGCCCATATCGAGGCCCTGGTCGCGGTGATCGAAGAGAATCTGGGTGGGTGGTTGCCCCGGAAGGGGTGATCTGTCCACGGTGGACACTTGCCAATTTTTGACGCTATCGCAAGCACTTGCCATTTTCTGTTAGGGTGGTCTTAACCATTTCAGATCCGCCGGGCCATTGTCCGCCATCTGGCAGACGGTTTCCGGTCTGGCTCAGGTGTGCCCACGGTTGCTTGGGGCAGGCCCGTCCGGCAGCTTTGCGGACGGAGCGGCCGTTGCAGGAGCATTGGATTTCAAACAGATGACACGAATGGTTTTCCGTGAACGTTATTGGGGCGCCGTCGCGGACAGCAACGTCATTGTGACCGGAACCCTGAGCCCTTGAGCGGTTTCAAACTGGCGAAAGCCGACGGCAATGTCCTTCACGATGGACGCCGCCTGCGCCGAAGTCGCGCCTTTGGCGTTCATGATGCGGGCGGCGGGGCCTAGAGCCCCTATGCTCATCGCGGCATTCTCCGAGGATCCACGGGTTTCAAGTCTAACCTCCATAGGATCGCCGCGCACGTCCTCCCAACCTGCGGCCTGGAGAATAGCAACGGTGCGGTCTACTTCCGCGAAGGCGAGCGGACCCGGCGCGTGGGGGTCGGTGTCTACTGGGCCGAGATGCCGGATCGCTGCTTCCGTAGGAATTTGGAACCATGGATTAGCCTCGCCGCGCCGCCACACAACCGCTGCGAAAACTGCGCCCGGCCTCGCCGCCCGCAGCAGGTTAGCGAAGGCCGCGACCGGGTCGGCGAAGAACATCACTCCCATCCGCGACACGACGCGGTCGAATTCAGCGGGGGAAAACCCGTAGGTTTGCGCGTCGGCAAGCATGTAATCGATCGGTGCGCTATGGTCGGCCGACCTTGTTTGTCGTGCCGTCTCTAGCAACATCTCAGAAATGTCCACGGCGGTCACGGCGCCATTTATGCCGGTCACTTCGGCCGCCCGGCGCGCTACGGAGCCGCTTCCGCATCCAATGTCGAGAACCCGCATGCCGGGCGAGATGCCAGCGCGGTCCAAAAGCGGTTCGTTCATCGGTGCGTGGAGCAGCTCAAGATCGTCGGCGAACGTGACCCATTTCGCTCCGAAGTCAGAGTTCCAGAACGCGCGCTGCGATGAGTTGGCGTCTCCGGTCATTCTTTATCCTTCCGGAAAATCTGAGTGTATCACAGATCAAGGATAGAGTCTGCTTTGGGCTCACAGCCGTCACTTGACAGTTTCAGCCAGGGATGTCGGTCTGTTCGCTGATGCCTGCTGCCGGTGGGTATCCTTTGTCAGGTGGCGACCACAAGCGTGGCGGCTGGCAAGCCACAGGGGGACACGATGGCGGCTTCAATCCTGCAGGGGAAAGCCCTGATCTCAGGTCAGGCGAGCGGCGCGGTCCAGCACGCGGATGTCGGCCTGAGCTTCATGGGCGGGGTCGACGCGACAACGGGGCGGATCATCGACGTTCACCATCCGCTCTGCGGTAAATCGGTCGCAGGGAAGATCCTGGCGATTCCCAGCGGACGGGGGTCGTGCTCGGGCAGTCTGGTGATCTTCGAACTGCTGATGAATGGCCATGCCCCGGCGGCACTGGTGTTCCGGCACAAGGAGACGATCCTGACGCTGGGCGTGCTGATCGCGGCCGAACTCTTCCAGCGCGGGATTCCGGTGCTGCAACTGGACGAGGCCGAGTTTGCCGCACTGTCCGAGGCAAGCCATGCCCGGATCGACGGAGACACGATCCAGCCGACCGAGACTTTGGTCGACCTGCCCCCGACCTTTGTCCTGCCGACACCGGACCCGGCGGATTTCACACTAAGCGAGATCGACCGTCGCTTTCTGGCCGGAGACTTCGGCGAGGCCGCGCGGATTGCAGCGCGGATCGTCCTGCAGACCGCCCGGATCGAGGGCGCTGTCGAGCTGGTCGATGTCGATATGGCGCATCTGGACGGGGTCTTTTACCAGGGTCCCGCTGGTCTGCAGTTTGCCCGGAAGCTGTGCGATCTGGGGGCAAAGGTCCGGGTACCGACGACGATGAACGCGATCTGCGTCGACCGGCGGCAATGGCGCGCGCAAGGTGTTGCCGAGGTGCTGGGTGAGGCCTCGGACGCACTGGCCGAGGCCTATGTCGAGATGGGCGCGACGCCGAGCTATACCTGCGCGCCCTATCTTTTGGACCCGGCACCAAAGGCTGGACAGAACATCGCCTGGGGGGAATCGAACGCGGTCGTCTTTGCGAATTCGGTCCTTGGGGCCAGGACGCTGAAGTACCCGGATTATCTGGATATTCTGGTCGCAATCACGGGCCGCGCCCCGGCGGCGGACTGCTATCTGGACAATAAGCGCCGCGCCACGATCCGCCTTGATCTACCGCCATTGGGCGACCTGGACGATCTGTTCTTTCCGCTTCTCGGCTACCATGTCGGCAAGATCGCCACGAACGAGATCCCTTTGATCTGCGGGCTTGAGGGCCGGGAGGTCAGCCACGATGACCTGAAGGCCTTTGGCGCGGCCTTTGCCACCACCTCGGCGGCGGCGATGTTCCATATTCGGGGCATCACCCCGGAAGCGATGACCGCCGAAGCGGCAATCGGGGCAGGGGGCGAGGCGCGGGTCGTGGAGGTGACGCTGCAGGACCTGGCTGAGACCTGGGTAGAGTTGAACATTGCGCGCACGCCCGAGGTGGACCTTGTGTCACTGGGCAATCCGCATTTTTCGCTGTCAGAGATCAAGGCGCTTGCCCGGCTGTGCGAGGGGCGGCGCAAGGCGGACGGGGCAAGTCTGATTGTCACCTGTGGGCGCGATGTCTTTGCCAAGGCGAAGGTCGCGGGGCTGATCGACACCATCCGGGCCTTTGGCGGGCAGGTCCTGAACGACACATGCTGGTGCTTCATCGGCGAGCCGGTCGTGCCTGCATCGGTTCGCACCATCGCGACCAATTCGGGCAAGTATGCGCATTACGGACCACCGGCAGTCGGCAAGGACTTTCACTTCGCCAGCCTGGCGCGCTGTGTGGATGCTGCCTGCACAGGCCAGATCGACATGACGCCGCCCGCATGGCTGGGTTCGGACTGACAGCCGTCGACTGATCGCAAAGAAAAACCGCGAGGCTTTGCGGCCCCGCGGTTCATTCCGCGTTCGGTTCGGGCGGATCAGATCAGGCGAACCTGCGTTCCGACCTTGGCGAATTCGAACAGCTCTTCGATGTGTTCGTTGTAAAGCCCGATGCAGCCGTTCGAGGAGCGGCGGCCGATCTTGCGGGTGTCATGCGTGCCGTGGACGCGGTAAGCTTCCCAGCCGAGATAGAGCGCGCGGGACCCAAGCGGATTGTCAGGCGCCCCGCCTTCGACCACGTCGGGCCAATCGGGGTTGCGCTGCTTCATCGAGACGGTCGGGCGCCAGGTCGGGTTGACGACCTTCTGGATGACCGAGGTCAGGCCACGACGGGTCAGTTCCTCGGACAGCGGCACCGAGGTCGGGTACAGACGGTAGATCGATTGATCTTCCGACCAGTAATGCAGGGCGCGCGACGTGGTGTCGGCCAGGATCGCACCGTTGCGGGTGTTGTCGAAGTAATCTTCCCAGCGCAGCATGCGGAAGCTGGAAACGTTGTTGCGCACCGACGCCGAAGCGGGTTGCGTGAATTCGGTGCTGCCGTCCTGCGCGAAAGCCGGCAGTGCAGCCAGACCTGCGACACCGACCGCCCCACCCAGAACTGCACGACGGTTAAGATGACCGTTCGCCATGGCATAGACTCCTTCAAGACCGCGTTTTCCGGGCATATAGCGGCTTTGCGCCGAAGTCGCAATTCAAACACCTGTCAACTCTTGCAGACGGGCAAAAGTCTGTCGGCATCCGCCGAAGAGCAGAAGCCCGTTTGATCCTGCCGCCAGCTTCCGCTAAGGAGTGCGCGAACAGCCGCGGCAGTCGGCTTTGAACTGGTGGACAGAATGAACAGACGTGTATTCCTGCTGACGGGCGTCGGCC
>JBKDYO010000030.1:0-41084 GCA_046305855.1 Paracoccaceae bacterium | reverse complement strand
AGGGCCTCGCGGATCAGGCCGAAGAGGGCGGCGAGGCCGTCTTCTTCCTCGAACAGGTCGAACACCGTGCGGGTGACGCGCTGGATGCGGTCGGGGTCGTAGGTGGCGAAGGCGGGCATGTGGTTGACCATGCGGGTGATCGCCACCAGCTCGGCGGTGCGCATGTTCTCGTCCGAGGCGGAGCAGGCGACCATGACGGCCACAAGCGCGTCCTGGGGTGACATGGCGGATTCGGGCATCGTCGGCTCCTGTATGCGTTGGCGGCAGATTATTGACGGGGGGGGCGGGGGGCAATAGAGGACGGGAGCCTGCGGCATTGGGGTTTGCGGGCTGAACTGGAGAGATAGCGATGAGTGCCCTGCGTGATGCGGCGATGAATTCGAAGGCCTGGCCCTTTGAAGAGGCCCGCGCGGTGCTGAAACGCTATGGCGGGAAGGACCCGGCGAAGGGGTATGTGCTGTTCGAGACGGGCTACGGGCCGTCGGGGTTGCCGCATATCGGGACGTTCGGGGAAGTGGCGCGGACGACGATGATCCGGCGGGCGTTCGAGATCATTTCGGACATCCCGACGCGGCTGATCTGCTTTTCCGACGATGTGGACGGGATGCGGAAGGTGCCGGAGAACGTGCCGCAGCAGGAGATGCTGCGGGGGCATATGCAGAAGCCGTTGACGTCGGTGCCGGACCCGTATGGGGAGTTCGAGAGTTTCGGACACCACAACAACGCGATGCTGCGGCGGTTCCTGGACACGTTCGGGTTCGAGTATGAGTTCATCTCGGCGACGGAGTTCTACAAGAGCGGGCAGTTTGACGCGACCTTGCGGCTGTGTGCCGAGCGGTATGATGCGATCATGGCGATCATGCTGGCTTCGTTGCGGGAGGAGCGGCAGCAGACCTATTCGTGTTTCCTGCCGATCCATCCGGAGACGGGGCGGGTGATGTATGTGCCGATGAAGAACGTCGATGCCGCGCGGGGGGAGATCACCTTCGACGACGAGGACGGGCGGGAGTGGACGCTGCCGGTCACGGGCGGGAATGTGAAGCTGCAGTGGAAGCCGGACTTTGGCGCGCGGTGGGCGGCGCTGGATGTGGACTTCGAGATGTATGGGAAGGACCATTCCACCAACACTCCGATCTATGACGGGATCTGCGAGGTTCTGGGGGGGCGGAAGCCGAACCATATGACTTATGAGCTGTTCCTGGATGACCAGGGGCAGAAGATCTCGAAGTCGAAGGGGAATGGGCTGACGATCGACGAGTGGCTGACCTATGCGGCGACGGAGAGCCTGTCGTATTTCATGTACCAGAAGCCGAAGACGGCGAAGCGGATGCATTTCGATGTGATTCCGCGGGCGGTGGATGAGTATCACCAGCAGTTGCGGGCTTATCCCGAACAGACGGTCGAGCAGCAGGTGAACAACCCGGTGTGGCATATTCATGGGGGCAAGCCGCCGGAGAGCCGGATGGTGGTGTCGTTCGGGATGCTGCTGAACCTGGCCTCGGTGTCGGGGGCGAAGGATGCAGGGGCGTTGTGGAAGTTCCTTAAGCGGTACGCTCCGGAGGCTTCGCCGGAGACGCATCCGGATCTTGATGCGGCGGCGGGCTATGCGGTGCGGTACTTTGCGGACCGGATTGCGCCGACGCGGGTCTTCCGCGAGCCGGATGCGCGCGAGCGGGCGGCGATGGAGGATCTGGTGGCGCGGCTGCGGGTCTGGGACGGGGCGACGGACGACGAGGCCTTGCAGTCGATGGTCTTTGCGGTCGGCAAGGACCACGGGTTCGAGCCGCTGCGCGACTGGTTCAAGGCGCTGTACGAGGTGCTCTTGGGCGCATCCGACGGGCCGCGCTTCGGCGGGTTCATCGCGCTGTACGGGGTCGAGGAGACGGTCGCGCTGATGGAGCGGGCGTTGCAGGGCGAGTTCGTCAGCTGAGGCCCGGGGGGCCGGGTGCAAGGGGGGCTGAGATGCGGCTGACCTTGCACGTGGGCCTGCCGAAGACCGCGACGACCACGATCCAGCATGTGCTGGAGGCGGTGAAGCCGCAGCTTGCCGAGCGGGGCATCGTCTACCCTGGGTCTACGGCCGAGCATTTGGGCCTTGTGCGGCAGGTGCAGTCGGGCCGGGTCGAGGACGCCGCGCGCACTATTGACGCAATGGCGGAGGAGGCGCGTGACGCCGGGGCGGAGCATCTTCTGTTGTCCTGCGAGCATATGAGCCTGATGCCGGAGCGGGCGGTCGCCAACCTGAAGGCGCTTTTCGAGGCGCGGTTGCCCGGGCTTCGGGAACTCCGGGTGCTGGCTTACGTGCGCGAGCCGATCGGCTTTGCGACCAGCCTTTGCCAGCAGCGGTTGAAGTCGGGAACGACACGTCTGGCCGCGTTCCGGGCCGACCCCTGGCCGTTGCGCCCGCTGGCCTTGATCATGAAGCAGGTCCGGACCTATGGCCGGGATGCGGTTCACTTGCGCTATCTGCACCCGGAGCATCTGGTGGGCGGCACTGTCGCCGATGACATCTTCGCGGCGATCGGGCTGGAGGGCCTTCGGCCGCCGGACCCGGTGCCGATCCTGAACCCCTCGCTATCGCATCAGGGGGCGATGGTCGCGGACGCGCTTGCGGCCCTTGTGCCGCGGGACCAGCGCAACAAGCTGCAGCGCCGGGTCTTCAAGCGCCGTCTGGAAGCGATCACGGGCGAGAAGTTCGTCTTGCCGGAAGCCGTCCAGACGGCGATCATCGAAGCGTCGCGCCGGGACCTGGAGGGGATCCGAAGCCTGTTCGGGCTGGAGATCACGCCAATGCCTGTCGCCGAGATCGAGGTGCGGGGCTTTGACGACGCGATGGCCGAGGCCATGGCGCGCGACATCCTGGCGAGTGCAGCGACGCAGCCCGGGGATAGGGCGGACAGAACCGACGAGGTTCGATAGGGGGTCCTGATGGGACGCGAGGCCGAGGGACATGCCATCTGGGACGGCGCGGCGGGCGCGGTGAAGGCGCTTCTGGAAAGCGACGGGATCATCCTGCGGGGTGAAATCCGCGCCAAGTTGCGCCGCGATGGGCTGATGAACTGGCGGGTCGACGGCGAAGACCTACTTCTGCAGTCCGGCGGGGCGCCACTTGTCTTGACCCTCGGTGCCAAAGAGGCGGCGGCCTGGGTCAAGGCGTTGGAAAAGCCGGTGCCATCGCTGGCGTCAAAGCTGGGAGTTTCGGCCGCCGCACCAGCCTGGGTGATCGGCGGGCCACCGCCCGAAGAGATCGCGGTTGCCGTTGCCGGGGCGCAAAGACCGGGGCCGGAGGGGGCCGCGCTGATCATCGCAGTCCTGACGGGTCCGGAGGATCTGGAGACGGCACTTGCAGCCGGACAGGCGCAGGGTCTGCGGGTCTGGTGCGTGCATGGCAAGGGCAAGGGCGCTGTTGTCAGCGACGCCACTGTGCGCACGGCCTTTCGCGCTGCGGGCTGGATGGACATCAAGACCAGCGCTGTGTCGGACGCGTTCAGCGCCACGCTCTATCGGCCTCCGGCAGTGTCGGCACGGCTGTGACTTCGGCGCTCCTCGCGCGCTTTATATGGCGAGGAGACGAAGTCGAACGGGCAGGCTACTGAAGGTGCGGCTTCAGGAAGGCGACGGTTTCGCCGACCATCTGGTCCAGAGTCTCGGGGCCAGTGAAGACGTTGAAGACATGGTCCATCTCGGCGACCCACTTCGATTCCTCGCCCTCATGCGCGGCGAGGAAAGTGTCGACGGCGGCGGGCAGGACGGTGGTGTCTTTGGTGCCATGCGCGATGAAGAGGGGGCCGGCGTAGGAGGCAAGCTCGGCGGGCGGGTCGAAGGTGGTGACGCCCTCGAAGAAGCCGCGCTTGAGCTCGACCACGGCGCCCCAGGGGAGCGTGACGGGCAGGGCGGCGTCACCGGCTTCGAGGCCCTTGGCGATGGTTTCGGCCCCGACGATCCCGCCGAAGCTTTCCTCGGGGTTTGCTACGGCCGCCCAGAGGACGAGGGCATCGGGCTTGTCCGACCGTCCGGCGACGGCGGTGGCGACAAGGCCGCCCTGGCTCCATCCGATGACGGCGAGGCGTTGGCCGTCGACGGCGGGGTTCGCCTCGAGCCAGTCCAGCGCGGCAAGGCCGTCGGCGACCTGGCCTTCGAAGGTGGTGTCGGCGAAGGCCCCGGGGCTTTCGCCGGAACCCCGGAAATCGATCCGGAGCGAGGCAATGCCCTGTTCAGCCAGAAGGCGCGCGGTGCGGGAGAAGACGCCCTCGTCGGTATTGGCGACGGGCAGTTCGTCGCGCACACCGGAGAAGCCGTGGAAGAGACGGACAACGGGCGCGGGGTCACCTGCCGGGGTTTCAAGGGTGCCGATCACCGGGCCGAGGGCCGTGTCGATGGTGACGGTTTCCTCGGACTGGGCGAAGACCGGGGCAGCAAGCAGGGTGAGGAAGGCGGTGAGGATACGCATCGGTCTCTCCTTGGCTGGGTATGGACAGGGAAGCGCTGCGGCAGCGCATTCGTCAAGCGGCATCACGGCGGCCGTTGACTTTGGCGCGGGCGAACTAGGTCGAGTCTGACGGGGACGTCCGACAAGGGAGCCTTGCCCATGCGCAAAGGTCTTTACGCCGCATTGCTTGCCGCCTGCCTGGCCCTGCCCGCCGGGGCTCAGGAAGCGCCGATCCAGAACACGATCCAGAGCCAGATCGATGCCTTCCTGGCCGATGATTTTGCCCGCGCCTTCACCTTTGCCAGTCCCACCATCAAGCAGATGTTCGGCACGCCCGAAAACTTTGGCGCGATGGTCAAGCAGGGCTACCCGATGGTGTACCGACCATCGTCGGTGGAGATGCAGGAGCTGCGCGAGATCGCGGGGAACCTGTGGCAGCGGGTGCGGGTCACTGACCAGAGCGGTGCGGGCTGGTATCTTGATTACATGATGATCGAGACGGCCGAGGGCTGGCAGATCAACGCTGTCCAGCTTTTGCCAGCGCCCGACGTCGGCGTCTGAAGGCAGGCACGCCGCCCTGGGCTGGCGCTTATCCGGGGCCATCGGTCGCCTTGCATTTTCCAGGATACGCGGGGCCTTCGGGTCCCGCCATCTCTCCCGCATTAGCGCTTGAAGCGTTGCGTCCTTGGGCGTTTCGCCGAACGGGGCCATGATCCGCGGTTAAGCCTTCCTTGCTACCCCCTTTGCCCCATGGCGGCGCGGTTTGTCGGGGGCTCCCTTGACGCATCGCACGCAGCAGTGGCGCGAAGCGAGGCAAGGGAAATCGAAGATGAACAAGGCTATCACTGACGGGCTGGTCCTGATGCCGCCGCCGTTTTCGGCAGGGCTGAACCTCTGGTCGCGCGAGGACGGCACGCCCGGCTCGGGGTCGTACCAGGGCCAGGCGAACGCGGCACTGGTGTCGAACGATCAGGATTTCGGCGGCTGTCTGGAACTGCAGAAGATCGATGCGACACAGAAGGTGCGGTCCTTCGCGCAAACGCCGATCCAGCCGGGCCTCTATCTGCGGGTAACCGCGCGGGTGAAGGCGGTTTCGGGGAACTTGCCCTCGGTCCGGATCGCGGCCTGGGCAGGCGATATTGCCGGGCAGAACGTGGCGGGCCTGTTGCAGACCGGGCCGTCGGTCGCGCTGACGTCTTACGGGCAGGTGGTGACGGTCAGCGCGATCATCTCGCCTGCCAGCCGGACCGGGGTGGACCTGCCCTGGACGCTGCAGGCGATCTACGCCCATGTCGGGCTGGACCTGACGGGAGCCAACGGCGGCGTGGTGCGGATCGACGACATTGTGGTCGAGGATGTCACCAACATCTTCATCCGCAAGCTGATGGACTGGGTCGACGTGCGCGACTATGGCGCCTTGGGCGATGGCACGACCAACGACGCCCCGGCGTTTCTGGCCGCCGATGCCGATGCGGACGGCCGCGAGATCCTGGTGCCCACCGGCGTGTTCCGGCTGACCTCGGACGTGACGATCAACAGCCGCATCCGGTTTGAAGGCACCCTGTCGATGCCGTCGAACCGGAGGCTGACGCTGACGCGGAACTTCGATCTGGACACCTATGGCCAGGCCTTCGGGTCGGAACTGGAAGGGTTCAAGCGTGCGCTGGCCTCGCTGTTCTTCTTCACCGACTATGTGACGCTGGACCTGTCGGGCCGTCGGGTGGACCTTCTCGAGCCGATTGATGTGGCAGCACTGGCCGGGATCACCAGCTTTACCAACCGCCGGGTGGTGCGGAACGGATCGCTGAACGCGGTCGCCGGGCCGAACTGGACGACGCAGGATGTGACCTCGGTCGCGACCTATTCGGCGGCCACCAACACGACGCTGACCAACGTCGCGAACGTGGCGAACATCCCGGTGGGCGCGCTTGTCATCGGCACGGGCGTGGGGCGCGAGGTCTATGTCACCGCAAAGAACATCGGCGCGGGAACGGTTACGATCAGCCAGCCGCTTTATGCTGCCGTGGGCACGCGGACGTACACCTTCCGGCGGTTCAAATACATGCTGGATTTCAGCGGCTTCTCGCTTCTGTCGCGGTTCGAGCTGGAGGATATCGAGTTCAACTGCATCGGCATCGGATCGGGCGTGATGATGCCGATGTCGGGGTCGACCCACCGGTTCATCTCATGCACCTTCAACCGGCCCCTTGACCGGGGGATCAGCTCGGCCGGGACTGGTTGCCAGGGCATGTTCGTCGACATGTGCCAGTTCCTGTCCAACGAGCAGTCGCTGCCGGCACAGGACCGCACCACCATCGCGATGAACGTGCAGGCCAACGACGTCAAGTTGCGCAACAACCGGGTCGTGCGCTTTGCCCATTTCGCGATCATGAACGGGACCGGGCACCTGATCCACGCCAACCACTTCTTCCAGGGCGACAACGAGACCGCGGGCGTGCGGCGGGCGGGGCTGGTATTCACGCAGACCAACGTCTCGACCGTGGTGACCGGGAACTATGTCGACAACTGCTTCATCGAATGGGGCAACGAGCATGACTCGGCGCCTGAGGAGAACGGCGAGTTTTCGTTCGGCGGGCTGAACATCGTGGGCAACGTGTTCATCGCGTCGGACACGACCCCGGCCTTCCGCTGGATCGTGGTCAAGCCTTACGGACCGGGGCATTTCTTCAGCGGTCTGTCGATCTCGGGGAACAGTTTCCGCTGTTTCGGCGTGGTCGTGGACCGGGTGGACATGGTGGACACGACCTTTGCGACGCTGGACTTTACCAAGTCGCGGAACGTGCGTGTGGAAGGGAACAGCTTCAACAACGTGACCCAATGGATCCTGAACCCGGTGCTGGTGGCCCATACCCAGAACACGGCGGCCGAGACCTGGAACGTCAGCGCGGGGGGCTTCGTGCCGTTCGGCGGGCGGATCCGGATGGTCGAGGCGGTGGCACCGGAAGGGCTGATCACCAACGCGTCGAACGCGGCGCGCTATGTGTTCCCCTATTCGGTGCCGGGCACGGGTGTGACGGGCAATGAGGCACAGGTGCGCTGGGGCGAGGCCGTGAGGGGCAAGGCGCTGGTCAATTTGCGGATGGATGTTCCGGCCTGAGCGAGAGCGATTTTTCGTCGAAAAATCGGGTGGGCGGTCCTTCGGGGCCGCCCTTTCCTACAGCGTCTCGGGCGGGACGTGGAAAGCCCGGGCAAAACCGCCATTGAGCAGGGCGGAGGTGGGCGCAAGGCGCACGAAGGCGAAGTCGGGCAGATCGATATAGATCCCGGCCTTGGGGCTTCGTTCCAGCCAGCGGGCGCGGATGCCGGGTCGGGCGGGATCGTCCGGGGCGACAAAGGCGGCCCGCGCGCGGATCATCAGGCGAGGATGGGTCAAAGGATCGCCCTTGTCGCCGACCTCGCCCAGCATGAGCGCGCAGTCGGGTCGGTCGCGCAGCGCGCGGAAGTGGGGGGCAAGACCGGAGACGAGGGTCAGAGGGCCCGCCTCGGGGTCGCGGGCAAAGGCAATCCGGCTGATCCCGGGCAGTCCGGTGTCGGGGTCGGTCCAGGCAAGCGCCGCGTGGCCAAGGGTCATAAGCCTGCCGACAAGGACGAAGGCCTCATCATTGGCGGGCTGGACGGGATCGGGTCGCTTGGACATCAGGCTTCGCAGCAGTTGACAGGGCGGGGACAGAGGAGTCTTCTGCCGGTATTCAGACTGCTTTGCCAGCAATTACTGGCGGTTCCTCTGGCTCTGGACGCCAACATGACCGATACCGCCCGGGGCAAGGATGGCCCGACCGAGTTTCTGCCGAAGCTTCTGACTGTCTGGCGCGAGGGCTATGATCTGGCCGCCTTGCGCGCCGATGCGCTGGCCGGGCTGACGGTCGCCATCGTGGCGCTGCCCCTGTCAATGGCCATAGCGATCGCCAGTGGCGTCGGGCCCGAGCGGGGGCTTTACACGGCCATTGTCGGCGGTTTCCTGGTTTCTGCGCTGGGCGGGTCGCGCTATCAGGTCGGCGGACCGGCGGGGGCCTTCATCGTACTGGTCTCGGCTTGCGTCATGGCGACCGGCGTGCAGGGTCTGATCCTTGCGACCGTCCTGTCGGGATTTGTCCTGATCGCGGCGGGTGCGCTTCGGCTGGGGACTTACATCCGCTATATCCCCTATCCGGTGACCGTCGGCTTTACCGCAGGCATCGCGGTCATCATCTTCGCCAGCCAATTGCGCGAGATCTTCGGGCTGACGCTGACCGGGGCCGAACCGGGCGAGATCCTGCCCAAACTGGAGGCGCTGTGGGCCGCGCGCGGGACCGTGACCTGGGCTGCGCTTGTGGTGGCGGCGCTGACGGCGGCAGTGATCCTGGTCCTGCGACAGGTCAGGCCGCATTGGCCGGGGATGCTGATCGCCGTGGTGCTGGCCTCGGTCCTTGCAGCGGGCCTTGGCCTGCCGGTCTCGACCATCGGCGGCCGGTTCGGCGAGTTGCCGCATTTCCTGCCCGTGCCAGCGCTGCCCGACTTTGCGTTGTGGCGCGAGGCGCTGCCCTGGGCGTTCAGCTTTGCCCTGCTGGGGGCGATTGAATCGCTGCTGTCCGCCGTGGTGGCCGACGGGATGTCCGGCGCGCGGCACCGGTCGAACGCTGAGCTGGTGGCGCAAGGTGTGGCCAACATCGGGTCGGGTCTGTTCGGCGGCTTCTGCGTCACCGGCACCATCGCGCGCACGGCGACCAACGTGCGCGCGGGCAGCAGAGGGCCGATCTCGGGCATCCTGCACGCGGCGTTCCTGCTGGTCTTCATGCTGGTCGCGGCCCCTCTGGCCGCCTACATCCCGCTGGCGGCCCTGGCCGGTGTCCTTGCCGTCGTCGCCTGGGGCATGGCCGAGCGGCACGAGCTTGCCGCCCTCTTGCGGGCGTCGCGCGGTGATGCGCTGGTGGTCGGTGCCACCTTCCTGCTGGTCGTCTTCCGCGACCTGACCGAAGGGATCATTGTCGGCTTCGCGCTTGCGGGCCTGGTCTTCATCAAGCGTATGTCCGAGGCTGCCGCGATGCGACCGCGGGACGAGCACCATGACAGCCCCCGCGCAGACCGCGTCGTCTATCATCTGGAAGGCCCGTATTTCTTTGGGGCTGCCGCACAACTGGGTGGCATCCTTGACCGGATCGCCGAGGCCCCCCGCGCCCTGGTGCTGGAGATGTCGGGCGTGCCCCTGATCGACAGTTCCGGCGCGCGTGGGTTTCATTCGCTGGCAGCGCGGTCGCGGCGGCGGGGCGGGCAGCTTTACCTCGTCGGGTTAAACGCGCGCCTGCGCCGCCAGCTGGAGGCTCAAGGCCTGCAGGAACCCGAAGTGCGGTATCTGCCGGACCTGGCGTCCGTCGATCTTCACCTCGACAGCGCGTCCGAATCGAGCTGACCGCTGCGCGCCCGAAGTGCCAGAAATCGGGTTTGCGCTAACAGCCGCGCCCGGTCACCGGCCTTCACGCCCGCGTGAACGGCAGGCGCTTGAAAAGGCAGGGTAATTCGGCGCTTCCTTTTCACAAGTTTTCAGAATTGACGACCTTGAGGTCAATAAATTTACAGAATTATGCAGTACAATTAGGGGGTTACCTGATTCTTCACAAAGTGGTAACAATATGGCGGGAGAGAGCGTTCCGCGTGGCGGGACACCAGAAGTCGAAGGGCCTTTGGCCAGGCCCTTTCGAGAGGAGGATCGCGATGACCGACCATGCCGCCCTGAAATCCGTCTACCCTGCAAGCGACGACTTTGTGGCGAAAGCCCATGTCGATGCCAAAGCCTATGCGGCCCGCTATGCCGCGTCGGTCAACGATCCGGAAAGCTTCTGGGGCGAGGAAGGGCTGCGGCTGGACTGGATCAAGCCCTATACCCGCGTCAAGAACACCTCCTTCGCGCCCGGCAACATCTCGATCAAGTGGTTCGAGGATGGCGCCCTGAACGTGTCGGCCAACTGCATCGACCGCCACATGCTGACCCGCGCCAACCAGACCGCGATCATCTGGGAACCCGATGATCCGAAGGAACCCGCGCAGCACATCACCTATGCCCAGCTTCTCGAGCAGACCTGCCGCCTCGCAAACGTGCTGAAGGCGCATGGCGTGACCAAGGGCGACCGGGTCGTGCTGTACATGCCGATGATCCCCGAGGCCGCCTATGCCATGCTGGCCTGCACGCGGATCGGGGCGATCCATTCCATCGTCTTCGGCGGCTTTTCGCCCGATGCGCTGGCCAACCGGGTCAATGACAGTGAAGCCAAGGTCGTCATCACGGCCGACTGGGCGCCGCGCGGCGGCAAGAAGACCGGCCTGAAGGACAACACCGACAAGGCGATGCTGCATTGTTCGGACCGCGTGAAGGTTCTGGTGGTCAAGCGGACCGGCGACCAGACCTCGTGGACCGAGGGCCGCGACTTCGACCTGACCGCGGAAATGGACGCCGCCAAGCCCTATTGCCCCTATGTCGAGGTCGGCGCGGAAGACCCGATGTTCATCCTCTACACGTCAGGGTCCACCGGGAAGCCGAAGGGCGTGGTGCATACGACGGGCGGCTATCTGGTCTATGCCAGCCTGACCCATCAGGTGACGTTCGACTACCATGACGGCGATGTCTTCTGGTGCACGGCCGATGTCGGCTGGGTCACCGGGCACAGCTATATCGTCTATGGGCCGCTGGCCAATGGCGCCACGACGCTGATGTTCGAGGGCGTGCCGACCTATCCGGATGCCGGGCGGTTCTGGGAGGTCTGCGCCAAGCACAAGGTCAGCCAGTTCTACACCGCGCCGACGGCGATCCGTTCGCTGATGGGCCTTGGCCCGGAGTGGGTAGAAAAGCACGACCTGTCCAGCCTGAAGCTGCTGGGGTCGGTCGGCGAGCCGATCAACCCGGAAGCCTGGTCCTGGTACAACACCCATGTCGGCAAGGGGAAATGCCCGATCGTCGACACCTTCTGGCAGACCGAAACCGGCGGCCACATCATCACCCCGATCCCGGGAGCCATCCCGCAGAAGCCCGGCTCGGCGACGAAGCCCTTCTTCGGCGTGAAGCCCGAAGTGCTGGACCCGGCGACCGCCAAGGTGCTGACCGAAACGGCGACCGAAGGCGTGTTGTGCATCACCGACAGCTGGCCGGGGCAGATGCGGACGCTTTGGGGCGATCATGCCCGCTTCGAGGAGGCGTATTTCAGCCAGTACAAGGGCTATTACTTCACTGGTGACGGCTGCCGCCGCGATGCGGACGGTTACTACTGGATCACCGGCCGGGTCGATGACGTGATCAACGTCTCGGGTCACCGGATGGGCACGGCAGAAGTGGAATCCGCACTGGTGGCGCATGAGGCCGTGGCCGAGGCCGCCGTCGTCGGCTACCCGCACGACATCAAGGGGCAGGGCATCTATGCCTATGTCACCCTGATGAAGGGCGTGGAGCCGACCGAGGACCTGCGCAAGAAGCTGGAAGCCTGGGTGCGGACCGAGATCGGCCCGATCGCCAAGCCCGATCTGATCCAGTGGGCCCCCGGCCTTCCGAAAACCCGGTCCGGCAAGATCATGCGTCGTATCCTCCGCAAGATCGCCGAGAACGACTTTGGCGCGCTGGGCGACATCTCGACGCTGGCCGATCCGGCGGTGGTCGACGACCTGATCGCCAATCGCATGAACAAGGCCTGACCGGATGGGTCCTGTCCTGATCCTTCTCGGCCCCCCCGGCGCGGGCAAGGGCACGCAGGCGCGGATGCTGGAGGAAGACTTCGGTCTGATCCAGCTTTCGACCGGTGACCTTCTTCGCGCGGCGGTGGCTGCGGGGACTGAGGCGGGCAGGAAGGCCAAGGCCGTGATGGAGGCTGGGCAACTGGTGTCGGACGACATCGTCCTGGCGATCCTGAAGGACCGGATGGCCCAGCCAGACGTGGCAAAGGGCATCATCCTCGATGGCTTTCCCCGGACTGCGGGGCAGGCGACGGCGCTGGACAGACTGCTCGCGGATGCGGGTCAGAAGGTGACGGCGGCGATCAGTCTGGACGTCGAGGACGAGGCGATGGTCGCCCGTGTCTCGGGCCGCAGCACCTGCGCCACCTGTGGCGAAGGCTATCATGACGAGTTCAAGCAGCCCGCCACCGCGGGGGTCTGCGACAAGTGTGGCGGTACGGCGTTCAAGCGCCGGGCCGACGACAATGCCGAAACGGTGCGGGCCAGGCTGCAAGCCTACCACGCCGAGACGGCACCGCTGATCGCGCATTACGACCGTCTGTCCGTTCTGGAACGGGTGCCGGCGATGGGGTCCATCGACGGTATCCGCGCCAAGCTGGCCGACATCGTGGGGCGCGTCTCAGCCTGACGGGAGGGGCCGTTCCCCCGGGTGCGCCGGGGGTGCGGAAAACAAAACAAGGGAGTAGCACACATGGCGGACAAATCATCTGCCAACGCCTATTGGGCAGCAAACGTCCGGATCATCCTGATTTCTCTGGCGATCTGGTTCGTATGCTCGTTCGGGCTTGGCATCCTGCTGCGTCCTGCGTTGAAGGGAATCATGGTCGGCGGCGCCGATCTGGGCTTCTGGTTCGCGCAGAACGGGTCGATCTACATCTTCATCATCCTGATCTTCGTCTACGCGAAGATGATGGCGAAGGTGGACAAAGAACACGGCGTGGAAGAGTGAGGGGGAACAGGACAAATGGATCAGTTTACCCTTAACCTGCTTGTGGTTGGCGCGACGTTCGCCCTCTACATCGGGATCGCGATCTGGGCCCGCGCGGGCTCGACCGCGGAATTCTATGCGGCCGGTCAGGGTGTGCCCCCGGTCATGAACGGTATGGCGACGGGCGCGGACTGGATGTCGGCGGCCTCGTTCATTTCGATGGCAGGCATCATCGCGCTGGCTCCGGCCGGTGGATATGAACAGTCGGCCTTCCTGATGGGCTGGACCGGCGGCTATGTGCTTCTGGCCCTTCTGCTTGCGCCTTACCTGCGCAAGTTCGGCAAGTTCACCGTGCCGGAGTTCATCGGCGACCGCTTCTATTCGGGCGGCGCGCGATTGCTGGCCGTGGTCTGCCTGATCATCATCTCGGTCACCTATGTTATCGGCCAGATGCGCGGCGTGGGCGTGACCTTCTCGCGCTTCCTCGAAGTCTCGACCGACACCGGTCTCTATATCGGTGGCTTCCTGGTGTTCATCTACGCCGTGCTTGGCGGGATGAAGGGCATCACCTACACCCAGGTGGCGCAGTATGTGGTTCTGATCATCGCCTACACGGTTCCGGCGATCTTCATCTCGCTGCAACTGACGGGCAACTTCCTGCCGCAGCTGGGCCTGATCGGGTCCTACGCTCCGTCGGGTGGTGATGTGGCGATGCTGGCCAAACTGGACAGCGTCGTGACCGAGCTGGGCTTCAAGGCCTATACCTCGGACAGCCCGAACATGTTCAACATGTTCCTCTTCACCGTGTCGCTGATGATCGGTACTGCGGGTCTGCCGCACGTCATCATCCGCTTCTTCACGGTGCCCAAAGTGTCTGACGCCCGGTCTTCGGCGGGTTGGGCACTGGTCTTCATCGCGCTGCTCTACACCGTGGCTCCGGCCGTCGGCTCGATGGCGCGTCTGAACCTGACCACCACCTTCTGGCCCGGTGCTGTTGCCGGGACGGCCCTGTCGGCTCCGGCTCTTTCGATTGCCGAAATCGACAGCAATCCGAACCTGAGCTGGATCCGGACCTGGGAAAAGACCAAGCTTCTGGAAATGTCCGACAAGAACGGCGACGGTCTGATCCAGTACTTCAACGAGCCCAAGGTCGTGGCCGATGCCGGCAAGGCACTGGCTGCTGCGAACAAGGCCCTGGCCGATGCCGCCGCCGATGCCGATAAGGCACCGCTGGAAGCAGCGATCGTCGAGGCTCAGGCCGCGTTTGACGCGTCGCTGATCGAAGGCAAGCTGGGCGACAAGTCGCTGGCCGAGCTTGGCTTCAAAGGCAACGAACTGACCAAGGTCGACAACGACATCATGGTTCTTGCGAACCCTGAAATCGCTGCTCTGCCGGGTTGGGTCATCGCTCTGGTTGCTGCCGGTGCGCTGGCTGCTGCTCTCTCGACCGCTGCGGGTCTTCTCTTGGCCATCTCTTCGGCCATCAGCCACGACCTGATCAAAGGCTCGATCAATCCGAACCTGTCGGAAAAGTCCGAGCTGATGTGGGCACGTATCGCCATGACCGGTGCGATCATCGTCGCAACCTACCTCGGCCTCAACCCGCCCGGCTTTGCCGCGCAGGTGGTGGCCCTGGCCTTCGGTCTGGCTGCCGCGACGATCTTCCCGACCCTGATGATGGGCATCTTCTCGAAGCGCATCAACAAGGAAGGGGCGATTGCAGGGATGTTTGCCGGGTTGGTCTTCACCTCGCTTTACATCTTCATGTACAAGGGCTGGTTCTTCTTCCCGGGCACCAACTGGCTGCCCGATACCGCGGACCAGTACTTCTTCGGCATCTCGCCGCTGTCCATCGGCACCATCGGCGCTCTGGTCAACTTCATCGTGGCCTATGTGGTCTCGATGGCGACCAAGGCTCCGCCGCAGCATGTCGTGGACCTGATCGAGTCGATCCGCGTGCCCAAAGGTGCGGGCAAGGCAACGGCTCACTAAGCACTCTGCGCCTCCGGGGGATTTCCCCGGGGGCGCACCTCCCTTACCGGACACAGGATCATGGATCAGGACAGCACCACGCTTCTGGCCTTCCTGGAGACGGTGCACCCCTATGACAGCCTGCCGCGGGACGAGATGGCGCGGGTCGCCGCCTCCTTCAGCCGCAGACATTACGACGACAGCGCCGTGATCTATTCGGCGGGCGAGCCGATGACCGGGATCTACCTGATCCTCGACGGATCGGTTGAGGTGCTGGAGCCTTCGGGCGGTCTTGTCTCGCTTCTGGGACCGCGCAACAGTTTTGGCGAACGCGGGCTGATGCGGGACGGTGTGGCGGTGACGACAGCCCGCGCGACCGAGGGTGCTGAGATCCTGATGCTGCCCGAGGCCGAGTTCCGCCGGCTGATCGCGACCTATCCGGCTTTCGAGCGCTTTTTCCACCGCGGCCGCGCCCATGAAAACCGCGAGGCCGACATCTCGACCCGCAAGGTCGGCGACCTGATCGCCCGCGAGCCGATTTCCGTGCCGCCAGAGACGACGATCCGTGCGGCGGCAGAACGGATGCGGGACGCGCATATTTCGTGCCTTGCGATCACCGAGGGCGAGCGGCTGGTGGGCATCGTCACTGCGCGGGATTTCGTGAACAAGGTGCTGGCGCAGGGGCTGGACGCCTCGGCCCCGGTCCGCACGGTGATGGCCGTCGATCCGATGGTGCTGTCGCCGGACAGCCTGGGCTCGGACGTGCTGAACCGGATGCTGGAGCACCGGATCGGGCACTTGCCGGTGGTCGATGACGGCAAGCTGGTCGGGATGATCACCCAGACCGACCTCGTGCGGTTTCAAGCAGTTTCGTCCGCGCTGCTGGTGCGCGATGCGGCGACGGCGCAGACGGTGGCCGAGCTGGCCGAGAACACCGCCCGCATTCCCCGCCTGCTGGTGCAACTGGTCGGCGGCGGGTCGGCGCATGAGGTGGTGACACGGCTGATCACCGACATCGCCGACACGGTGACCCGGCGGCTGCTGGCGATGGCCGAGGCGGAACTGGGACCGGCGCCTGTTCCCTATCTGTGGCTCGCGTGCGGGTCGCAGGGGCGGCAGGAACAGACCGGGGTCAGCGATCAGGACAATTGCCTGATGATCGACGATGCCGCGACGGATGCCGACATGGCCTATTTCGCGCGGCTGGCAAAAATCGTCAGCGATGGGTTGAACGCCTGTGGCTATGTCTATTGCCCGGGCGACATGATGGCCACCAACCCGCAATGGTGCCAGCGGATGGACGTCTGGCGCGGCTACTTCCGGAAGTGGGTGACCACGCCCGACCCGATGGCTCAGATGCTGGCTTCGGTCATGTTCGACCTGCGGCCCATCGGCGGGACCGCCAGCCTCTATTCCGACCTGCAGGCCGAGGTGCTGGACATGGCCGCGAAGAACTCGATCTTCGTGGCGCACATGATTTCCAACAGCCTGAAGCACACGCCGCCGCTGGGTCTGTTGCGCGGCTTTGCGACGATCCGGTCGGGCGAGCACAAGAACCACATCGACCTGAAGATGAACGGCGTGGTGCCGGTGGTCGACCTTGGGCGGATCTACGCGCTTATCGGCGAGCTGCCAGCGGCCAACACCCGCGCCCGGATGGAAGCGGCGGTCGAGGCCGGTGTGATCTCGCACAGCGGCGGGGCCGATCTCCTGGATGCCTACGACCTGATCGCCCAGACCCGGCTGGAGCATCAGGCACGGCGGGTGAAGGCGGGCGAGAAGCCCGACAACTTCATCGCGCCGTCGGAACTGTCGGATTTCGAACGCAGCCACCTGCGCGACGCCTTCGTGGTCGTCCGCACCATGCAATCCGCCGTCGGGTCTTCCCGCGGCGCCAGAAGTTGAGAGACCTGAATGGCCCTTGAATTGATCGCCGCGCTGATCGCCGCCGCCTCGCTGGGCCTTCTGGTCTGGGCGCTGCGTCGCCGCTTCACTGGCCTGCCGAAATGGTCGGTGCCCTTGGCCGCCGCCATGGGCCTGATCGTTTTCACCATCTGGAGCGAGTACAACTGGTATTCCCGCGTCTCGGCCGCATTGCCGTCCGAGCTGGAAGTCGTGGCCGTCCAGGACGAAGCGATGCCCCTGCGGCCCTGGACCTACCTGAAACCGATCAAGATGCGGTTTGTAGCACTGGACCACCGCAAGACGCTGGCCCATCCGCAGAAGGAGGGGCTGCGCATGGTCACTCTGTACAGCTTTGCCCGCTGGAAGCCGGTCAGCGAAGGGCTGATGGCCGTAGACTGTGCGGGCAACCGGCAGGTGCTTGTGGTCGACGGCGTAACGATCACCGATCAGGGGGACCTCGTGGGTGGCGACTGGCTGGCCGCCCCGGCTGGCGACCCGCTGCAGCAAATCGCCTGCAAGGAGGGCTAGCCATGGACCGAAAGCCGCGCATCCTTGTCGTCGAGGATGAGGACAACATCGCTGTCGCGCTGGACTATCTCATGACGCGCGAGGGCTATGATCACGACCGGGTGTCCAGCGGCGCCGACGCGCTGCCCCGCATCCGCAGCACGCACCCCGACCTGGTGTTGCTGGACGTGATGCTGCCCGAGGTCTCGGGCTACGAGATCTGCGAAGGCATCCGCATCGATCCGTCGTTGTCGGACGTGAAGGTGCTGATGATGACTGCCCGAGGCTCGGCCATCGAACGGCGCAAGGGTCTGGCGCTTGGGGCCGACGGCTTCATCTCCAAGCCCTTCGAACTGAAGGACCTGCGCGACGAAGTGCGGCGGTTGCTCGCCCCGGGGAGTTAGGCCATGCTGGCCCGCCTCAGCCTTCGCCTGCGGGTCTTCCTGATCTTCGCGGGCCTTGCCGCAGCCATCCTTGCGGCGACGGGCGTCGGGCTCTGGCTGGGTTACAGCCGCCTTGACATGCCCGGGGTCGGGCAGGGCTTTGTCCAGGCCGGGGTGCTGGCAGGCTTTGCCGCGCTTGGGCTGGTCGCGGCGGTCTGGTATCTCTTTGATCTGAACGTTGCCAAACCGATCGAGACGCTATCGGGTGCCCTGCGCGCCCGCGCGCATTCCGACGTGACCGCCGAGATGGACGCGGCCATTGCCCGCTACCTTGGCGATCTGGCGCCTGCCGCCAAGGCCGCCGCGCAAAGCCTGTCCGAGACCCGGTCGGCCCTTGCCGAGGCCGTCGCGCGCGAGACCCTGCGCCTGGGGTCGGAAAAATCCCGTCTGGAAGCGTTGCTGTCCGATGTGCCTGTCGGTGTCATCCTCTGCTCGGCCGACCATGCGCTGGTCTTCTACAACGGCCCCGCCGCCGACGTCATCGGCACTGGCCGCAGCGGGGGTCTGGAGGCGGGCCTTGACCGCAAGCTTTTTGATTATCTGCACGCCGCTCCGCTGCGTCTTGCCCATGAGCGCCTGATCGCCACAGGCGACCCGGACGCGGTGTCAGACCTCCTTTGCACCACGACCACCGGTGCCCGGGTGCTAGCGACCCGGATGCGCCTGCTGGGCGATGGGGGCACCCAGGGCTACGTTCTTACCCTGCGCGACATCACCGGTGACATGGCTGCCGAGGCCCGGCGCGAGGCGATGCTGGAGGGCGCGCTTGACAGCCTGCGCCGCCCCTCGGCCGCGCTGGCGACCCTGGTCGGCGTGATGCCCGACGATGCGCTGCCTGAGCCAATGCAGGGGGCGCTTCGGTCCGAGGTTGTGCGGCTTTCGCAAGCGGTCACCCGGTTCGGTGCCGCGCGGGACGAGGCGCTGTCCGAGGCGGGCGCCCTGCCGCAGACCCGCGCCTTCGACCTTGCTCAGGGCCTTGTCGCGCGGCTTGGCACGCAGGGGATCACTGTCACGACGGAAACCGCCGACTTGATCCTGCGCTGCAATGGCTATGAAATCCTGACCCTGTTGGAGCGTCTCGCCCGGGCATTGGCCGACCGCGCCACTGGCCCCTTGCACCTGGCTATCGAGGAAGAGGACACCGGTGCCGCGATCCGCTTGTCGTGGAGCGGACCCCGCGTCGGTGTGGGTGAGTTGGACCGCTGGCTTGCCCTGCCCCTGTCCGACGACAGCGACCGCCCCGCGCGCGCGGTCCTTGCCACCCATGCGACCGAGATCTGGCCCGAGACGCTGGCAGATGGGCGCGCCGCGCTGTGCCTGCCGATCCGGCAGGCCCGCCGTGCCGTGGCCCGCCCGAAGCCCGTGGCGCGCAAGGTGGTCTACGACTTCGACCTCCTGTCGCCCGCCCGCACTGACAAGCTGGCCGATGCAAGGCTCGACCGGCTGACCTATGTGGTCTTCGACACCGAGACGACGGGCCTCAACCCGCGGCAAGGCGACGAGATCGTGCAGCTTGCTGCCGTGCGCATCGTGAATGGCCGGCGGGTGGAGGGCGAGGTCCTTGACACGCTGGTCAACCCTGGCCGGGCGATCCCTCCGGTCTCGACCGAGGTGCATGGCATCACGGACGCGATGGTGTCCGACGCGCCCGGCGTGGCGGACGTGGTCCGCCGCTTTCACAAGTTTGCGGAAGGCGCGGTTCTGATCGCCCATAACGCGCCCTTCGACATGGAATTCCTGCGCCGGGTCGAGGGCCAGCTGGGCATCACTTTCGACATGCCGGTGCTGGATACGGTGCTGCTGTCGGCCGTGGTCTATGGCCAGCACGAGGTCCACAGTCTGGACGCGCTCAGCCATCGGCTCGGGATCACCATCCCCGAGGAGGACCGCCATACCGCGATCGGCGACACGATCGCCACGGCGGATGCCTTCCTGAAACTGATGCCGATGCTGGCGGGCCGCAACCTCGACACCTTCGGCGCGGTGCTGACCGAGGTCAGGAAACACGGACGGCTTCTGAAGGACCTGAACTAGGCCGCCTGGCAACGATTTCTTCAAAGAAATCGTGACGGAGCCTTTGAAGGCTCCGTTCCGGAATTTTCGAAAATTCCGGCGCGCGCCTGGGGCGCGAAGGGATCGTTCGGATAGGTCACGCCCACCAGATACAGGCCCTGCGGGGGCGACACCGGCCCGCAGGCCGCGCGGTCCCGCGCCTCCAGCGCCGCGCGCACATCGTCGGGAGTCCAGGCCCCGGCACCCACGCGTTCCAGCGTGCCGACGATGGACCGGACCTGATTGTGCAGGAAACTGCGGGCGGCAAGGTCAAAGCGGTATTCGATGCCGCCGGGATAGGGGTGTTCGGTGATGTCGATGCGGTCCAGTGTCTTTACCGGGCTTTTCGCCTGGCAGAGGGTTGACCGGAAGGTGGTGAAGTCGTGGTTGCCGATCAGTTCCGCCGCGCCTGCCTGCATGGCGGGGACGTCAAGCGGGCCAAGCACCTGCCAGACAAGGCCCTTGTCATGCGTCACCGGCGCGCGGCGGGCGACAAGGCGGAACGTGTAACGCCGACCCGTCGCGGAAAAGCGGGCGTGGAAATCGTCAGGTACTTTGGCGCAGGCGAGGATCGCGACGGGGTCGGGACGCAGATGGGCATTCAGCGCCGAGGACAGGCGGAACGGGTCCCAGTCGCGGGTCAGATCGACATGCGCGACCTGTGCCGTGGCATGGACGCCCGCATCGGTGCGACCTGCAGCAGCGATGGTATGGGGGCCGGGTTCCAGCTTGCCGAGGGCGGTCTCCACGGCCTCCTGCACCGACGGCAAGCCACCGGCCTGCCGCTGCCAGCCCGCAAACGGGCCGCCGTGATATTCGATCTGAAGCGCATAGCGGGGCATGGCATCGTCCTATACCGGAAGCGCGTCCTTGTGAATGCACCTGTCCCAAGGGTTAACCGACCCTGAACGCCCACAGCCAAGTGTCTGAAAAGTCTTGGCATGATCCCTCTGTCCTGCGTGGACAACGCGAGCAAAGGGTGTGCGATGCCGCCCGCCCTGCCACCCCGCCTTCCATTCCTTCCCGCCCGCCCCTATCTTGGCCTTCGCGAAGGAAAGGGACGGGCCGTGGCATTCTCCGGACTGACGGACGGGATCACCCGGGGGATCGAAGGGGCCGGGGCAAGCCTGTCCGAGACCTTCTTCGACACCACCCTCCGCCTCGGGGTGACCGGCCTGTCGCGGGCAGGCAAGACCGTCTTCATCACCGCCCTCGTCGCGAACCTTCTGAACCGGGGCCGCATGCCGCAGCTGAAGGCGCAAGCCGAGGGCCGGATCCAGACCGTCTACCTTCAGCCCCAGCCCGACCTCACGCTCCCCCGCTTCGACTTCGAGACCCACCTCGCAGCGCTGACTGGCGACCAACCACGCTGGCCCGCTTCGACCCGGGCGATATCCGAGCTTCGCCTGTCGTTCCGGGTCCAGCCGGGGGGACTCTTTTCATCGTGGCGCGGGCCGCGCACCCTGCACCTCGACATCGTCGATTACCCCGGCGAGTGGGTCCTCGACCTCGCCCTTCTGGATCAGACCTTCGAGCAGTGGTCCGAAGCCACCCTCGCCCGGCTGGAAAAACGCGCCGAAGCGGCAGCCTATCTTGCGCTGGCCCGGGCCGAAGACGGTGCCCTGCGGCTGGACGAAGCCAAGTCCAGGCAACTGGCTGAGACTTTCACGGCCTACCTGTCTGCCGCCCGCGACCTGGGCCGGGTTGACGTTACACCGGGCCGTTTCCTGCTGCCGGGCGATCTGGCCGGATCGCCGGTCCTGACCTTCGCCCCATTGCCGAAGCCCGCCACCACGGGCCGGTCGAGCCTCTGGCGCGAGATGGAGCGGAGGTACGAGGCCTACAAGTCCCGCGTCGTCCGTCCGTTCTTTCAGGACCATTTCTCAAAGATCGACCGGCAAGTCGTGCTGGTGGACGTGCTGGAGGCGATCCATCAGGGACCCCGCGCGGTCGAAGACCTGCGGCGCACGATGGCCGAGGTCCTGCAGGCCTTCCGGCCGGGACGCAACTCATGGCTGTCCTCGCTGTTTGGCGGCAGGCGGATCGAACGCCTGCTTTTCGCGGCAACGAAGGCGGACCACCTGCATCACGAACAACACCCGGCCCTGACCGCGATCACCTCGGCGCTGCTGGCCGAAGCGAAGTCGCGGGCGGACTACTCCGGGGCGCGGACCGAGGCGCTGTCGCTCGCCTCGTTGCGTGCCACGGTCGAGGCGAAGGTGGCCCGCGACGGGGAGGATGTCCCGGCCGTGCGAGGCACGCTCCTTGCGACCGGCAAGCCCGCGCTGATGTATCCCGGTGCGCTGCCGTCTGACCCGGCGCGCCTTTTGTCCCCGGCGCGGGAGGGGGCGGAGGCCTGGCTTGATGCAGATTACAACCTGATGACCTTTGCGCCGGCACGACTGAGCCTGAAACCGGGCGAGGGGCCGCCGCATATCCGGCTGGACCGGGCCGTCGAGTTCCTGATCGGAGACCAGTTGTGAGCCGCGCGCCGAAACCGTTCCTGGAAGAGATCGACGAAGCCGTCGACCCGTCGCTTGCCCCGCCGGTGCCGGAGGCCTTGCCGGAAGGGCAGGCGATGCAGGCTGTCGCGGCCTTGTCCCAGAAGCGCGGCTCGGGACTGACGCGGTTCGCCGTCTGGGCGTTCGGGGCGCTGTTTTCCTTCGCGTTGTCCGTGGCAGCCTATGACTTCGTGACCGGCCTTCTGGCGCGGAATGTGATCCTGGGCTGGGCGGCCTTTGCGCTGGTGGCGCTTGCGGTCGTGGCGGGGCTGGTGCTTGCGCTGCGGGAATGGGGGGCCTTCCTGCGGCTGAGGCGGCTGGATGGCTTGCGCGAACGGGCAGTTGCGGCACGGGCAGCGGCGGACCTGAAGGAGGCCCGACGCGTGATTGCCGGACTGACCGGGCTTTACCATGCGCGCGGGGATACGGCCTGGGGTCGGGCGCGACTGGCCGAGCGCGAGGGCGAGGTGATGGACGCCGATGCGCTGCTGGCCCTGGCCGAGCGGGAGCTGCTGACCACGCTCGATGCCGAGGCGCGGCTCGTGATCGAGAGCGCCGCGCGGCAGGTGGCGACGGTGACGGCGTTGGTTCCGTTGGCGCTGGCGGACGTGGCGACGGCGGCGGTGGCAAATCTGCGGATGATCCGGCGGATCGCTGAGATCTACGGCGGGCGGTCGGGGAGTTTCGGGAGCCTGAAGCTTCTCCGCCGGGTCTTCGGGTCGCTGGTGGCGGCAGGGGCGCTGGCGCTGACGGATGACATGATCAGCTCGGTCGCGGGGGGCGGGGTGCTGTCAAAGCTGTCGCGCCGGTTCGGCGAGGGGGTGGTCAACGGCGCGCTGACGGCGCGGGTTGGGGTGGCAGCGATGGAGCTGTGCCGGCCCTTGCCTTTCGTCGCGCTGGAGCGGCCTGCGGTGTCATCGCTGGTCAGCCGGGCGCTGACGGGGCTGGTCAGCCGGGCGGACCGCTGACGCAGACGCCGGACTTCTTGAAGACATCGCGTCCCGGTTGGTCAGGGGGCTTGCCAGTTGATCCAGCGGCCGTGGAAATCGGCGCGGCCGAGGGAGATCGTCTTGCCCCCGGGCCAGAGTGTCAGGGTCAGGGCGGCGCCGGGGGTCTGGCTGTCGGCCTCCATCGCCAGGCGAGCAAGGGGGGTGCGGCGACCGGCGGCCTCAAGTGCGGCAAGCGCGCGGGCTTGCGTGGCGGGCGGGAAATACTGCCAGGCGACCGTGTGGAAGACGAGGTGTAGGGCACCCTCGGTTCGAGTGGCGAGGCGTGCCTCCAGCCAGTCGGCAGCGTCGGCGCGGTCGACCTGCGGACGGAGCCGTTCGGCCAGGTCCAGCGCGGCGCGCGTGCGGGCGATGCGGTCGGGCTGATCGGGCCAGAGATAGGCCAGAAGGCGAAGGCGATCGGTCTGAGGGTCGAGGGGGTTCAGGTCGACGCCGCGTCGGTCGAGGATGGTGGGACGGTCGCTGGGTGGAAGCGGTCCGGTCCAGTCCGGCGACAGGATCAGGGCGGGGTCGGCTGGCCCGAAGCTTTGGCCCTGAACCGAAAGGGCGTAGTGGTCCCAGACAAGGTTGAGACCCGCGCTTGCGCCGAGTTCCGACAGGATCAGCGGCAGCCCGAAGCGGTGGTTCAGCCAGTGGGCCGCGGCGATCAAAGCGGCGGAGCGGCGGACCTCGTTCGTCTGCGGCGGGGATTTCAGCCAGTCTGTCAAGAAGCCGGGGTGCTGGCGGATGGTTGCGAGGGCAGCCCCGGTCGGGTCGGCGCCGGGGTCAGCATAGGCGGAGGCAAGGGCGGGGTCCTGACCGGTGAGGACAAGGGCATGAAGGCCACCTGCGAGGCGAAGAGGGACAGAGTCGGCCTTGGACGATGGGTCGCCGGTCCAGCCTAAAACCTGATCGGACACAGGGTCGCCGGGTGTGAGGCGGTCAGCGAGGTCGGCCATCAGCCGGGCCATCAGAGGCGAGCCGAGGGACGCGCAAGCCTCGGCCTGATGGCGGAAGGCCTGCCGGATGCCGGTCACCGGAACTTGTCCAGGAGTTTCTGCATCGGGCTGCGGGAGTCGTCCTCGGTCTTCGGGGCCGGGGCGGGGGGATCGGGTTTGTCTTTCGTGGTCGAGGACCGGGGCGGGGCGGTGCGCAGGGAGACGGCGTTCATGAACTTTTGCTGGTCGCCCTCGGCGAGGGCCTGGGCGCCGTCGGAGATGCCCCGAAGGAGGTCTTCGAGCCAGTCCTGATCGGATTTGGCGAAGTCATGCAGCACATAGGCCGCGACCGCATCCTTGTGGCCGGGGTGGCCAATGCCAAGGCGTACGCGGGCGTAGTCGTCGCCCAAGTGACCGTGGATCGAGCGGAGGCCGTTGTGCCCCGCATGCCCACCGCCCTGCTTGAGCCGCATCTTGGCCGGAGCGAGGTCCAGTTCGTCATGGAAAACGGTCAGGTCGGCGAGCGGCAGTTTCCAGAAGGCAACGGCGGCCTGCACCGACTGGCCGGAGAGGTTCATGAAGGTCTCGGGCTTGAGGAGTGCGACCTTTTCCGTCCCGAGGCGGCCTTCTGCGACGAGGCCCTGGAACGCCTTGCGCCAAGGGGTGAAACCGTGGTCGGCAGCGATCCGGTCCACGGCCATGAAGCCGATGTTGTGCCGGTTGTCCGCATATTTCGCGCCGGGATTGCCGAGGCCGACCCAGAGTTTCACCAATGCTCTCCCCATTTGCGCACGCGTTGCGATATAGCGGGGGCAGGTCTTTGAAACAACCAAGCCGGATGCAATGCGCAGCTTTACCCTTCGCGGCTTGACGCTTTACCTGCCAGAGGAGGCCTTGAAGGGCAATCTGGAGCGGGCGCTGTCCTCGGGGCGGTACGAGAACCACGAGGCGGATGCATTACTGCTGCATCTGCGGCCGGGGGACCGGTTTCTGGACCTTGGGGCCGGGATCGGGTTCATCTGCGCGCTGGTGGCGGGGGTGCTGGCAGAGGACGCGGTCTTTGGCGTGGAGGCCGGGCCGGAGACGATCAAGCTGGCGCGGCGGAACCTTGCGGCGAACGGGTTTCAGGGCGTGAAGCTGATGCGCGGCGCGGTGGTGGGCACGGGCGCGGGCGAGGTGGAGTTCGGCCAACGTCCGGCGTTCTGGGCCAGTGGGCTGAAGGGGCCGGAGGGGTGGCCGGAGAATGCCGATGTGATCCGGGTGCCCTCCCGACCGATCGGAGGGCTTCTGGCCAAGCTCGCACCGACAGTCATCTGCTGCGACATCGAGGGGGGAGAGCTGGAGGTTTTGACCCAGCCCTTGCATGGAGTGCGGCTGGTCGTGGTCGAGACGCATCCACAAGTCTATGGCGCGGCAGGGGTGGAGCGGATCGTAGACGTGCTGGCGGGGCAGGGATTTCAACCCGAGCCGAGGGGAGCGAAGGCGGATACGCTCGTCTTTCGCCGGTAAGCAAGGCAACGATTTTTCTACGAAAAATCAGGCCTTGGGTTGATCTTTCGCAGAAAGATCGTGGCTGCACCAAATGCAAACGGGGGGCCCGAAGGCCCCCCGCGCTGTAACGATCGTCACGCGCCTTAAGCGGTGGCGGCTTCTTCCTCGACCGCAGCAAGGCCAGCCGGAGCGGCCACGTTCGCGATCACGAAGTTCCGGGCGATGGTCGGCTTGGCGCCGGCCGGAAGCTCGACGTCGTCGATGTGGATGACGTCGCCGATCTTCTTGCCGGTCAGGTCGACCGTGATGTGATCGGGGATGTCACCGGCGGTGACTTCCAGTTCAACTTCGTGACGCACAACCGTCAGGGTGCCGCCGCGCTTGAGGCCGGGCGACGCTTCGTGGTTGATGAAGGTCACGTGGATGAACAGCTCGATCCGGCTGTCATCATGGATGCGCATGAAGTCGACATGCGTCGGGAGGTCCTTGACCACGTCGCGCTGGACACCCCGGCACACGACGTGAACGTCGGGCTGGCCTTCAACCTTGAGGTTGAAGAGCGTCTGCAGGAACCGGCCCTGCCGCAGCTTGGTCAGGAGGTAGTTGTAGTTCATCTTGATGGGCTGGGGGGTAACCCCGTCGCCATAGATGATGCCAGGTACGTTGCCCTCACGACGGGCTTGACGGGCGGCCCCCTTGCCTGTCCCCGTCCGTACCTCGGCTTTAAGATCGACGATCTCGCGTGCCATAGGTGTTCTCCAATGTTAAGTCCGCCATCCTCCAAGGGTGCATGGCGCGACCGGGGGGCTATAGCGACGAATCGGCTGGAAGGGAAGGGTGAAAGTCTGGACCGGAGCGGCGTCGCTTTCAGCGCGCCAGTGGGTCGCGGGCAGGCTGGCCCAAAAGGTTGGGCCGGGCTAGGTGTCGTTCTTCGTTGCCGGAGCGACCGTGATGATCTCCCTGCCCAACCTGGCCTATGCCCGGCCCGCCATTGCGGCTTTTGTCGCGATGGGTGTGTTGTGGGGAACGTTCGCGGCCGTTTTGCCCGACCTGAAGGCGATGCTGGCGGTGGACGAGCGGCAGTTGGGACTTCTGATCTTCCTGACGCCGATTGCGGCGATCAGCGCGATGCTGGTGGCCCCGAGGTTCGGGGCGGTGATGGGGCGTGGTGCCTTGCCGCTGTCGGTAATGCTTATGGCCTTGGCTTTTGCTTTGCCCGGGCAAGCCTCGGTGGTGTGGATGTTCCCGCTGGCGATGGCCTGCGCCGGGGCGGCGACCGGGTTGACGGACGTGCTGATGAACGCACGCGTGGCAGCTATGGAGACCTCGCGCGGTCTGCATCTGATGAACCTGACCCATGCTGCCTATTCCTTTGGCTATGCGGGGGGTGCGGTTCTGACTGGCGTCTTGCGCGGGTCGGGTTGGGGACCGGGGGCAGTCATGGGGACGATGGCGGCCGTCGGAGTGGCCTGCGCCCTGCTGACATTGGAGCGCGATGGCCGGATCGACGGACTACGGAAGCCCAAGGACGGCACAGCAGTGCCTTTGGGCTGGGTTCCGGTGATCGGGGGCGGGATCGTGCTGATCGCGTTCATGACCGAAAACGCGGCGGAAAGCTGGTCGGCACTGCATATCGAGAAGACCCTGGGCGGCAGTCCCGAGGAGGGCGCGCTGGGCCCGGCGATGCTTGCGCTGACCATGGGCTTTGCTCGGCTGGGTGGGCAGTGGCTTGCCGGGCGGATTGATCCGTTCACCCTTCTGCGCGGGGGGGCGGTCATCGCCTCGGTCGGTGCGCTGATCGTGGCGCAGGCGGGTGGGCCGGCGATGGCCTATCTTGGGTTCTTCATTCTGGGGATCGGGGCTTCGGTTCTGGCGCCGACGGCGTTCTCGCTGGTCGGTCAGTACAGCGCGCCCGAGGCGCGCGCCCGGGCCGTCGCCCGGGCAACGCTGCTGGGTTATTTCGGCTATTTCGTCGGCCCGCCGCTTCTGGGCCTGATCGCGGGCACCTTCGGCTTGCGGTTTGCCTTTCTCTTCGCGGCCTGTCTGGTCGGTCTCGTCTTCCTTCTGGCCCCGGTGCTTGCGCGTCAGCGGACCTGAACTTCCAGAAGACGCGGGCCGTCCTGTGGGGTGTCGAGGATTTCCGCAAGTTCCGAAGGGTCCTGCGACACCCGGGCAAAGGGCAGATCGCAGGCCATGGCGAAGTGTTCCATGTCGAGCGGCGAGGGGTCGCAACCCAGGACCGGGACTTTGGCCTGACGCATCGCTTCGGCGATCTCGCGGAAGCCGGAGTTGTTCCAGACGACGAAGGTGATGGGCAGCTTTTCGTCAAGGGCGGTGCGGACCTCGCCGGGAGAAAACTGCAGGCCACCGTCGCCGATCAGGCAGACGACCGGAACGCCGGGCGCGGCAATTGCGGCGCCGACCGCAGCACCGGGGCCGAAACCAAGCGCGCCATAGCCGGTGGCCGCGTTGAACCAGCCGCCGGGGCGGTCGTGGTCGTAGTAAAGGTTCGCGGCATAGACTGGCTGCGTGCTGTCGCCGACGATGATTGCATTTGGCACCGCATCGCGGATCGCCTCGACCATTTCGAGCTGGGCAGGCATCGGCGCGTAAAGCGAGGCAAGCTCGGCCCGGGCGGCCTGGCGCGTGGTCTCGGCACGGAGCGGGCCTTCGCGATTTGCCCGGATGGTCATCGGCATCAGTGCCGCCATCATCGCGCCGGCCTCGGCCTTGACCGGCATCTTGGCCGGATGGCGCGCCAGCTGGTCGGCGTCGATGTCGATGCGGATCATCCCTGACAAGTCCGGCAGGCCACCCTTGGCATAGACATCATAGTCGGTGGGCCCGAGTTCGGTGCCGATGGCAAGGATCTGGTCGGCATCGGCGATCAGCTTACGAACCGATGAGAGGCTGGCAGAGGCCGGGACGCAAAGCCGGTGGCCGTGCATGGCCCCGCGCGCGTTTGCCGTCAGGATCACCGGTGCGTCCAGCGATTCCGCGAGCTTTTGCAGATGGGTCTCGGCGCCGCGGATGCCGCCGCCGGCAAGGATGACCACCCGTTCCGCCGCGTTCAGGGCAGCGGCGATGCTGCGGATCCGGCCGAGGGGCAGGGGGACCGTGCTGCCTGCGACCACGGGGGGCGGCAGGTCGGGACAGGGCTGGCCCATCATGTTGGTGGAGATCTGGATGTGGGCGGGGCCGGGGCGGCCGGAAGTCATCGCGGCAAAGGCGCGGTCGAGGACCTCGCCCAGCTTCTTAGGGTCGGTCACTGTCTCGGAATGGCAGAGCGTGGCGACCATGGCGCCCTGGTCCGGCAGTTCGTGCAACCGGCCAAGTCCCTTGCCAAGAGTGTCGCTGCGGCCAAGGCCGGAGATGACGAGAATCGGCACGGAATCCGCCCGCGCCTGGGCCATGGGGGTCAGGGTGTTGGTGAGGCCCGGGCCTGTGATCACGAAGGCGACGCCTGGCTTGCCGGACACCCGCGCATAGCCGTCGGCCATGAAGCCCGCGCCCTGTTCATGGCGCGGAGTGACGTGGCGGATCTTGTCCCCGGCGGCGGCGAGGCCACGGTACAGTTCCAGCGTGTGAACGCCGGGAATGCCGAAGACGGTATCGACCCCTCGGGCGATCAGGCCCTCGACCAGGCGGATGCCGACAGTAGTCATGCTGCGTTCCCCAGAGTATTGGCCGCATGAGCGGCGATGCGGTTGACGGCCAGGATCGTGCGGTCGTCGGGTTGCGTGAGTGACAGGCGCAACCAGCCCGCAAGCCCGGCGCCGAAGCTTTCGCCGGGCATCACGGCAACCTTGTGCTGGTCCAGGAGGCTATCGGCAAAGGCTTCGCCTGACAGGCCGGTGGCGCGGACATCGACGAGGGCGAACATGCCCGCTTCGGGCCGGTGAACGGCAAGGCCGCCGACGCCGTGCAGCCCCTGCGCGATGATCCCCGCGCGGCGCGAAAACCGTAGGGCCATGTCTTCAGCGACGGGTGAAGGTTCGGAAACTGCAAGTTCAGTGAGGTCAGCGATGAAGGGCTGGCTGCCGAAAAGCATGGTTTCTGAAAGTGGCAGCAGACGCGCGCAGAATTCGGCGGGACCGACGCACCAGCCAGAGCGGAAGCCAGGAGCGGCGTGTGACTTGGAGATAGAGCTGGCGACGACCGTGCGATCGGCTAGTTCGGGCAGATCGAGGGGCGAGGCGAATGGGACATTCGGAAAGACGAGGTCTTCGTAGACCTCGTCGGAAAGGATCCAGAGGTCATGTGCGCGGGCCAGATCGCCGAGAGCACGGATGTCCTCGCGCCGCAGGACGGCGCCTGTCGGGTTGTGCGGTGTGTTCAGGAAAAGGACGCGGGACCGGGGGGTGATCCGGGCGGCAACGTCCGAGACCTGCATCCGGAAGCCGTGTTCGGGGCGAAGAGGTACGGGCACAGCCGTGGCGCCCGTCTGGGCGATCAGGCCCTCGTAGGTCGCGTACATCGGGTCGCCGATCAGGACCTCGTCGCCTGCTTCGGCCAGAGTGCGCAGGACGGCGTAGAGAACGGACTGGGTGCCGGGCAAGCACATGATCTGATCGGGAGCGATCGTGCGCCCTCGTCTGGCGGTGTAGCGTGCGGCGAGCGCTGCGACCGCGCCGGGCTCGCCGCGCCCGTTGGAATAGCCGGTGCGGCCCGCCTCCATCGACCGGTAGGCAGCTTCGATGTAGCGGGTCGGCGTCGGGACGTCGGGCTCGCCGATGGTCAGTTCAATGATGTCATGACCTGCGGCTTTCATTTCGCGCGCCTTATAGTGCAACGCCCACTTGGCCCCGCCAAGGCCCGCCAGTCGGTCGGTGACAGTTGCGTATCTCATGTCGGCGTCCTTCCAAAGTCCGGCAGCATTGCAGTGTGGGCCAGGAGGTCGACCCCGAGGATCGCGCCCGCCGAGCCAAGGCCGATGGTCACCACTTCGCCGGGCGCAAAGGCACCGGGCAAGAGCGAGCCTTCGACCCAGAGGCCGTCGATCAGCGCGTTGCAGGCAATCGCCTCGCGGCGGGTCTGGCCGGGGGGGGGCGTCCGTGGCAAGGTCTCGATCAGGCGTTGCAGGGTGTCACGGTAGGCAAGATAGCCTGCTTCGTGGACGGCAAGGAGATCGGGGTCGCTGCGGACCTTGTGCATGTAGCCAGCCCAGAGAACCACGGCCCCGGCGTCCAGAACCGGCGGTCGCAGCGAGGCGGCGATGAAGGCGGCGAGCCGTTCCTCGGGTCCGGCACCGACACCTTCGATGGCGTCCGCGCCCTTGGCCGTCATCCCGTCCATCAGCGTCCGGTAGGCAGCGCGGTTCAACTCGTCCTTGGACTGGAAATAATGCCGGATCAGGCCGGGCGTGACGCCGGCGCGTTCTGCGATCGCGCGGACAGTCGCAGCCTCTGGCCCGCCCTCGGCCACCAGTTCCTGGGTGGCAGCGATCAGGGCAGAACGTCGGTTCTCTTCGCTTTCGCGACGGTAGAGGCGGCGGGCGGGTTGCATGGCCTTGTCCTGTTATACAGGCGTATAAAAGCCGAATAGTCGTCGGAAGTCAACCGCATGGCGACGGAGTCATGGCCTATTCGCCGTGCACGTCCTTGTGGATGATGACGTCGGCCTGCGGATAGGCGGCAAGAATGGCCCGGCGCAGGCTGGCGCCGATGGCATGGGCCTCGCGCAGGGACTGGTCACCGTCCAGTTCGATGTGAAGGTTGACGAAGACGCGGCTACCGGCGCGGCGGGTCTTCAGGTCGTGAAAGCCGCGGACGCCCGGCCAGTCGCGGGCGATGGCGGCAATGCCGTCAAGGATCGCGGGGTCGGCGGCACGGTCCATCAGCGCGTCCCAGGCGTCCCTGCCGATCCGGAGCGCCCCAACGGCCATGACGGCGGCTGCGACAAGGGCCACCGCGGCATCGACCGAGCCGATGCCGTAGGTGCTGGAGACCCAGAGCGCAGCAATCGCGCCAATGCTGGGCAGAAGGTCGCCAAGATAGTGCAAGCGGTCTGCGGCCACGACCTTGCTGCCCGTCATGCGGGCCACGCGGCCTTGCCACCAGACAAGACCGAGGGTCAACGCAATGGAGATCAACATGACCAAGAGCCCGCGCCCTTCGGAGGCAAGGACCGGGGGGGTGTCGGAGGAAAGGCGGGCGACGGCGGCCCAGCCGATCAGCCCGGCTGAGACCAGGATGAAGGTGGATTGGGCCAGTGCGGCAAGATCCTCGGCGGAGGTGTGCCCGAAGGCATGATCCTCGTCCGCTGGAAGCGAGGCGTAGACGATGGCGGCTGCGGCGGCGAGCGACATGATCAGGTCGAGCGCGGAATCCGCAAGCGAGGCCGCGATGGACAGGGCCCCGGTTTCGGCGAGAGCCCAAAGCTTCAGGGCGACCAGAACTCCTGCCACCAGAACCGAGGCGACACCGGCCGAGATCGCAAGCCGCGTCTTGCCCGCTGCGGGATCATTCGATGATTTCATCGGTCTTCACACCCCAGAGCGAGCTTTTCAGGACCCAGCCCCGGGTGCCGTCGAGCGACAGGCGGCACCAGGTGGGATCACACTCCAGCACGCGACCGATCACGCCAAGTTCGGCCTGCGCGACAACGGGGGAGCTGTCCGACGGGGTATCCCGAAGCTCGGCCATGTCCAGGGTCACAAGTGCCGTGCGCACGCCCGACAACAGCGAATAATGCACCCAGCCGCCCGCGCCTTCGGAGTCCTCGACCCGGCGCCAGTTTTCGTATTCGGCGGTGATCCGTAGCGGCATGCCGGCGCGGGTGAAGATCCAGTCGATCCGGTGCGTGAGGCCGGGGCCGCGCCGGGCATTGCCCTCGCTGCCTTTCAGCGAGACGAAGCGGGGCAGGGGCAGGTTGGTCACGCAACCGACGTCCGGCTGGCATTGCTTTTCCGGCGGCTTGTCGGTCTTGACCGGCGCATCGGTTTCCTGCGCGGACAAGGTCCCGCTGCATAGCACGCCCAGGATTGCCAGAACGCCTGCCATCCGCATCATTTCGCTGCCTCACCGGGTGCTGCCATTGCGCCACCGCTACCACTACCGCTCAGCCTTGGGTCTTGTGCATCGCCCCGCTTGGCTGCACCTTGCCGCAAGGACGCCGGATTTGGAAGTGTCGGGGAGATCGCCATGCCTGCCAGCCACCTGACTGTGGTCGTGACGCGACGCCTGCCCGAGGCTGTCGAGACGCGGATGAAGGAGCTGTTCGACGTCGAACTGCGCGATCCCGATGTGGCGATGACCCGGGAGGAGCTGGCGGCGGCGATGCGGCGGGCGGATGTGCTGGTGCCGACAATCACCGACGTGATCGACGCCGGGCTTCTGGCGCAGGCGGGCGAAAAGCTGAAGCTGATCGCGAATTACGGTGCAGGGTTCGACCACATCGACGTCTCGACCGCCCGGCAGAGGGGCATTCTGGTGTCGAATACCCCCGGGGTCACGACCGAAGACACGGCCGATATGGTCATGGCGCTGATGTTGTCCGTCACGCGGCGCATTCCGCAGGGGTTGCAGGTGATGCAGTCGGGCAGCTGGACGGGCTGGTCGCCGATGGCGAACCTCGGTGGGCGGCTTGGCGGGCGGCGGCTGGGCATCCTCGGGATGGGTCGGATCGGCCAAGCGGTCGCGCGGCGGTCGCGGGCGTTCGGGTTGCAGGTCCATTACCACAACCGAAAGCGTCTGCGTCCCGAGATCGAGGGCGAGCTTGAAGCGACGTATTGGGAAAGCCTGGATCAGATGCTGGCGCGCATGGATATCCTATCGGTGAACTGCCCGCATACACCTTCGACTTTCCATCTTCTGAACGCGCGGCGGTTGAAGCTGATGAAGCCATCGGCCGTTGTGGTGAACACCTCCCGAGGAGAGGTCATTGATCAGAACGCGCTGACCCGGGCCTTGCGCGCCGGGGAACTGGCCGGGGCGGGACTGGATGTCTATGAGCATGGCACCGACATCAACCCGCGGCTGCTGGAACTGCCGAACGTGGTCCTTCTGCCGCACATGGGATCAGCGACTGTCGAAGGCCGGGTCGAGATGGGCGAGAAGGTCATCATCAATATCAAGACCTTCGCCGACGGCCACCGCCCGCCGGACCAGGTGGTGCCAGGGATGTTCTGACGCGGCAGGTCCCAAATCGGCTGTGGCTTCGTGGTGGCGGTTCACAACCTATGGGTGAAAACGCCGAGAATCCTGTGGAGAAACTGTTTCCTCTCGGCCCGATTGATTGCCGACCGGAACATCAGTCATTAAGAGCGATAGAAATTATGTCCGGATTGTGGCAATCGCGTCACCGTTAGCGGCATTGGGGGAAGACATGAAGGTAGTTCTGAAATCCGCGCTTGTGGCGGTTCTGCTGTCGGCGACGGTTGCGCATGCTGGCGGTCCGGTGCTGATCGAGGAAGGCAACAACGAACTGATCGAGGAAAAGTCGGTCAGATCGGCCGGAATCCTGCCGGTGCTCGGGCTTCTGGTTCTGGCCTGCCTGGTGGCCTGCGGCGGCAAGAGCGGCGGCGGTACTACGCCTCCTGTCGACCCGCCAAAGTGACAGATTGCGGATCAACGCAAGCCTGTTGGCAGTCGGCCAGGCCGCGCGTCAGTTCGGCCTGTGCCGTTTGTTGATCGTGTTTGTCGCGCAACACAGGCATTCTGTTGCAAGAAAGCCAAAGTTTCGGACTCATTCGCGACAAAAATAACGAATCCGTTGTGCCCCTCTTTGGAGACGCATAGCGTTCATGTGTTCCCCGGACGCATCCGGAAAAGAGAAAGGACATGCCATGAAAAAGTTTGCTGCGCCGCTGCTGGCGCTCGCAATGACCGCGTCTGCTGCCTATGCTGGTGGCCCGGTTGTCGTCGCTGAAGAGCCTGTGGTCGAAGCTGCTTCGCCCCGTTCGGGCTGGATCGTTCCGGTCATCGTCGGCGCGATCATCATCTGCGCGATCGCCTGCGACGATTGATTGATCTGGCGCAGCTGATCCGTTAGCTGCCCGCATCCAAATACGAAACCGGCAGTGCATCGCGCTGCCGGTTTTGTTTTTTCTGCCGGGCCGATTGGGCCGCGACGTTTCAGGCGTGCAAGCCCTGTCGTGAATCTTCCCATCACATCGTCGATTGAGGCAAGATTGGCACGGAAGCTGTCCGTGGTGTCCCGAGGATTCGAACATGCTTGCCTATCTGAATACGTAGGGCAGACTGCCGAAACAGGCAGCAAGACAGCCGGACATCAAGGGAAAGGAAGAAGCGGATGAAGAGAATTGCATCAGGCGCGTTTGCATTGGCGCTTGTTCTGGGCAGCACTGGAGCCTTTGCGCAGGGAGCTGCTGTCGAAGAGCCAACTGAAGCAGAAACGGCAGATCAGTCGTCAGAATGGCTGGTTCCAACCGTTGTCGCTGTGATCGTCCTTTGCGCGTTTCTTTGTGACTCCAATGATCCCGTGCCGACCAGCCCGTCATTAGAGGACTGATTTCCAAGGGAAAAGTCACGGGCGTTCAGGGAAAAGTCACGGGCGTTCGAAAGTCGTCGTGCTATGTCATTCCTGACTTTCGTTTCCGCGGCTGCGCTTCAATTGGGCTGAGGCGCAAACTGCAGGCCTTCGGAATAGGTTCCGGTCCCTGCCGGGCCTCCGCGAAGAAACATCGCGCGGCAGGGGTTGTCCCAATTAGCGCGCAGAATGGCGCCGTGCAGGGTCAGAGACCGTTGATCGGTACCTTTAGGTAGCGCTTGCCCTCTTCATCGGCCGGGGGCAGGTCGCCGCCGCGCATGTTCACCTGCAGGGACGGGATGATCAGTTTGGGCATGTCGAGCGTCTTGTCTCGCGCAGTCCGCATCGCGATGAAAGCTTCGCGGGTGATGCCGCCGCTGACATGGATGTTATGCGCCTTTTCGTCGGCGACTGTCGTTTCCCAGCGGATTTCGCGACCGTTGGGGCCGTAGTCGTGGCACATGAACAACCGCATGGCATCCGGCAGGGCCAGGACCTTCTGGATGCTGTCATATAACTGGCCCGCGTCGCCACCCGGGAAGTCGGCCCGCGCCGAGCCACCATCCGGCATGAACAGGGTATCGCCGACAAAGGCTGCGTCGCCCATCACATGCGTCATGCAGGCGGGCGTGTGGCCGGGAGTGTGAAGCGCGGTGCACTGCATGCCGCCCACGGTGTAGGTATCGCCGTCGTCGAAGAGCTGATCGAACTGTGACCCGTCGCGCTGAAATTCGGTACCCTCGTTGAAGACCTTGCCAAAAGTCTCCTGCACCATGGTGATGTTGCGGCCAATGCCGATCTTGCCGCCCAGTTGCTTCTGGATGTAGGGCGCTGCAGAAAGGTGGTCGGCGTGGACATGCGTCTCGATCAGCCAGCTGACCTTCAGGTCATGGGACCGCACGTAGGCGATGATCTCGTCGGCGTGGCTATATGTGATGCGCCCGGCGGCATAGTCGATGTCCATCACGGAATCGACGATGGCGCAGCTGTTCGATCCGGGGTCCTTCACCACATAGCTGATCGTGTTGGTGGCCGGATCAAAAAAACCTTGCACGGTGGGCTTCACGGACAGATCGGTGGTCAAGGTCATGGCTACCTCCAGTGTTCAGGCGGGTTTGCGGGTCGGCGTTCTGGCCTGGATGGCCCGCGCAAGAAGCAGGCCGCCGATCAGAGCGGCGACGAAGAGGAGGACGTCGGGATGACCGGTGCCGATGGCGGGAAGCGCCCCGCCGGGGCAGAAGCCTGCGATCCCCCAGCCGACGCCAAAGGTCGCCGATCCCAGAACAAGCGGCCGGTCGATGATGCGGGTGTCGGGAAGCTGAAAGCGGTCCTCAAGAACGGGCGCGGGACGACGAAAGGCCAGTCGGTAGCCCGGAATTGCAACGGCCAGCGCGCCGCCCATCACGAAGGCAAGGCTTGGATCCCAGGTGCCTGCAATGTCGAAGAAGTTCAGCACTTTCGCGGGGTTGATCATGCCTGACACCGTGATGCCGAGGCCGAAGATCAGACCGATTGCATAGGCGGAGAGAAGGCGCATCTCAGGACCCCAGAAGGTGACGAATGACAAAGACGGTGGCAATAGCCGTGGCCATGAAGGTCACGGTCGCCACCAGTGACCGACGCGAAAAGCGCGCGTTGCCGCAGACGCCATGCCCCGAGGTGCACCCTCCGCCATAGCTGACGCCGACGCCGACGATCAGCCCGCCGACAAGGATCGCCCAGGTCGGAACTGGCTGCTCGATCACCGGCATCTGCCCAGTTGCGAGAAGAAAGACCAACGGCCCGGTTGCCATTCCGGCCACGATTGCTGCGCGCAGGGCCCAGTCCGCCGGGTAATTTACCCTAAGGAGGCCGGCCAGAATGCCGGTGGCCCCGAAGATGCGGCCGTGCACGGCCATGAGAAGAACGGCCGCAAGACCGATCAGTGCGCCTCCCCCCAGTGAGGCCCAGGGGGTAAATGCTGTTTCCATTCGATCCTCAGATCCTGCAGGTCTTGATCCCCATCCGCCGATCAAGCGGGCCGAAGCCCGTCGCGGCGGTCACCCGCATAATGACACCAACCGCTGCCTCTGCCCAGACCATCTAGACGGAGAACCACCCGGGAGGCCAAGACGCATAAAGCCGAAGCCTCCACTGTCGCAACGCTCGTATCGTCGCCTTGAGGGGCAATCCCGCCTCTGATCAGGTCACAGACCGTGCAAGCCGTTCCAGCCCCGCGCGGTTGGTGATGCGGATCTCTCCCCGGGCGGTTTCCACCAACGCCCTGCGGTGGAATTCGCCCAGAATGCGGGAGATGACTTCGCGGGCTGTGCCAAGCTCCACCGCGATGGCCTGATGAGTGGCCGAAATCAGACCACCGCTTTCCATCTCGAGCAGGCGTGCTGCCAGGCGGACATCCATGCGCTGAAAGACGATGTCGTCGATCAGGCCGAAAAGGTCGGCGATGCGGTGTGAATACGCCTGGAACACAAAGCTTCGGAACAGAGATGAGCGCCCGACGAGTTCGTCAAAGACACTGCGCGGTATGACAACGGCCTCGACGTCGGACTCGGCAATGCCCTCGGCGGAGTAGTCTTCATCGGCCAGCATGCAGGCCGTGGTCAGAACACAGCTTTCGCCGGGTCCGACCCGATAGAGAAAGACCTCGCGCCCGGTTTCCGAGGTCTGCTGCACCCGGACTGATCCCGACAGAAGAAGCAGCATGTTCTGCGCGCGCAGGCCCGGTACGAAGGCATGCGCCCCGGCAGGTAACGAGACGGTCCGGCTGCGCGCTTCCAGTTCAGCACCGATGTCGGCAGGCAGGGACTTCAGGCTGGGGAAACGGTCGATCCAGGTCATCTTGGTCCTTCTTGCGCGCCGGTCGTGGCCTGCAGCCCGAGGTCACGCACGAATGCGCGCGCCTGTCGGATCATGAAGTGGAGCTAGGGTCAGGTCGGCTGGGGTTTCCTCGCCAGCAATGACCAGAGCGTAGCTGCCTTGCTGCAGCCAATCCACCGTTACGCCACTGTCATTGCGGACATAGCCGTATCCGATACTTCTCGCGACGGTGTAGCCGTAGCCGCCAGAAGTGAGATATCCCACGGGCTGGCCGTTCCGCAGGATCGTTTCACGCCCGACGAGGACGGCCTTCGGGTCTGCAACCGTGAAGCCCGCAAAAGACTTTGGCAGAGGTTGGCCTTCCCTCGCCTCCAGCGCCTCGCGACCGAGGAAGGGGATGCCGGACTTCAACTTCACCGCCCAGCCGAGGCCAGCCTCGAAAGGCGTGTCGTTCGGGGTGATGTCCGAGGACCAAGCACGGTAGCCCTTTTCCAGCCGAAGCGATTCCAGCGCGCGGTAGCCGACGGGCCGCAAGTTGGGGTCGGCGGCGATGAGGGCGTCATAGACCCTTGCCAGCGCAGCGATCGGGACGTGCAGTTCCCAGCCAAGCTCGCCCACATAGGTCACACGAAGGGCGCGGACCGGGACGCCAGCAATGGCAATCTCGCGCGCCGAGCCGAAGGGCAGGGCGGTGTTCGCGACATCTGCGGAAGTGACACTGCCAAGGATGTCGCGGGCCTTTGGCCCCATCAGGGAAAGCGTTCCCCAGTCTTCCGTCACATCGCCGAATGTCACGCCCGTGCGCGGAAGGTGGTCGGCAATCCAGCCGAAGTCATGGGTGCGGAAGCCAGTGCCGGTGACGATGTAGAAGTGGTCCTCGGCCAGCCTTGCAACGGTCAGGTCGCATTCGATCCCCCCGCGCGAATTCAGAAGCTGGGTGTATGTCAGGCGGCCCACGTCCCGCGCGACGCGGTTGGCGCAGATCGCCTCCAGCGCCTCGGCGGCCTTGGGGCCGGTCAGTTCGTACTTGGCGAAGGACGACTGGTCGAAGACCCCGGCATGGGTCCGGACATGCGCATGTTCTTCGCCGACCGCGTCGAACCAGTTCTGCCGACCCATGGAGTAGACGTCCTTCGCCTCGACACCTGCTGGCGCGAACCAGTTCGGCCGTTCCCACCCGAGTTTCGATCCGAAGACAGCGCCTTGTGCCTTCAGCCTGTCGTAAAGCGGCGAGACGATGCGCGGGCGGCCGGAGGTGTATTCCTCATGCGGGAAAGCGACGGTGTAGTGCTTGCCATAGGCTTCCAGCGTGCGTTCGGCGACCCAAGTACGGTCGCGGTGGAGGCCCGAGAAACGGCGGATGTCGACAGCCCAGAGGTCAAGCGGCGCCTCGCCTCGCATCACCCAGTCGGCCAGCACCCAGCCCGCGCCGCCACCGCTTGCGATGCCGAAGGCGTTGAAGCCCGCGCCGACGTACATGTTGGCGCACTCGGGTGCCGGGCCGAGGATGAAGTTCCCGTCCGGAGTAAAGCTTTCCGCGCCGTTGATCATCTGCTTGACGCCGACGTCGGCCAGGGCCGGGACCCGGGCGATGGCCTGCTCCAGATGCTGGCCGAAATGGTCGTAGTCGTCGTCGAACAGCCGGAACTCCCAGTTTTCCGGGATGTCGCCGGTGACCCAGCCCTGCGGGTTGGGCTCATACCCGCCCATCACCAGACCGCCGACCTCTTCCTTGAAATAGGTCCGCCGGTCCGGATCGCGCAAAGTGGCGGCATCCGGGGAAAGGCCAGGGATCTTCTCGGTCACGATATACTGGTGCTTGACCGGGTGAAGCGGCACTGCGACCCCGGCCATCGCGCCGATCTGCCGGGCCCACATGCCGCCGCAGTTCACCACGGTCTCGCAGGCAATGTCGCCTTCCGTCGTCTCGACATGGGTGATCCGCCGTCCGTCCATCCGGAAGCCCGTGACGCGCACCCCCTCGATGATCTTCGCCCCATGCATCCGCGCGCCTTTGGCAAGGCTTTGCGTGATGTCCGAGGGGCTGGCCTGTCCGTCGGTCGGCAGCCAGCTGGCTCCGATCAGGTCCGAGGTATCCATCAGCGGCCACATCCGCTTGACCTCGTTCGGGCTGATCAGGTCCATCTCCATCCCGAAGCTGCGGGCGGTGGTGGCCAGACGCCGGAATTCGGTCCAGCGGTCTGGCGTGGTGGCGAGCCGCAGGCAACCGGTCATCTTCCAGCCGGTATCAAGTCCGGTCTCGGCGGCGAGGCCCTTGTAAAGCTCGACCGAGTACTTCAGCACCTTGGTGATTGAGGCGGAGGAGCGGAGCTGCCCGACAAGGCCCGCTGCATGCCAGGTTGACCCGGAGGTAAGTTTGCCCTGTTCCAGCAAGAGCACGTCTGCCCCATGGTCGCGGGCAAGGTGATAGGCCGTCGAACAGCCAATGATGCCGCCCCCGATGACAATGATCTGGGCCTGGGTCGGTAAGGTCATGCGCGGGGTCCTCGGCTGGGATCAGAGGCGGTCTGGCACGGCGATCCCGACCGCTGGTGCCGTGAGGTTAATGTGGCAAGGTCCAGAAAAGAAGGCCCCATCCTGCAAGAAACTGTCGGGCAGCCGAATGCCGTCTTGAGCGATCAGTTCGCCTTGGAAAACCCGGCACCTTTCCCCTTGCCCTTGGTCTCTTTCACCAATAAACGGGCTGGCGGAGACGTGGCCGAGTGGTCGAAGGCACGCCCCTGCTAAGGGCGCAGACCCGAAAGGGTCTCGAGGGTTCGAATCCCTTCGTCTCCGCCACCCACCCCTTGATATCCCTGCTCTTTCCGTTCTGGCGGCGATTTCCTCCCTGTTTCCGGGGGGTTAGCGGCGTTCGCCGGTTGAAGAGACGCCACGAGCCGCCGTTTATCTCCGC
>JBKDYO010000029.1:0-6742 GCA_046305855.1 Paracoccaceae bacterium | reverse complement strand
GGGCGGGTATCGCCAGTGCGGGGATCTTTGCTTTCCTCACCTCATGGAACGAATACGCGCTGGCCAGCCAGCTGACCCGGTCGCTGAATTCAAAGACCATGCCGGTTGGCCTGATGGATTTCACCTCGCAATTCACCCTCACCTGGGGCGGCATGTGCGCGCTGGCGGTGCTGATGATCATCCCCGCGCTGATCCTAAACTTCCTCGTGCAGAAACACCTCATCGCCGGCCTGACCTTCGGCGGCGTGAAAGGATAAGACATGGCCGACGTGGTCCTGCGGGACGTTGTGAAAAGCTACGGCGCGGTGCCGGTGGTCCATGCGATCAACCTCGACATCGCGCATGGCGAGTTCGTGGTCCTGGTCGGGCCTTCGGGTTGTGGCAAATCCACCACGCTGCGGATGATCGCGGGGTTGGAGGAGATCTCGGGCGGCACGGTGCGGATCGGCGACCGGGTGGTGAACGACCTGCCACCGCGCGACCGCAACATCAGCATGGTGTTCCAGAACTATGCGCTTTACCCGCATATGACCGTGCGGGAAAACCTGGGATTTTCGCTGCACATTGCCAAGCGGTCGAAGGCCGATATCGCAAAGGCCGTGGCTGATGCGGCGGAGATCCTGTCGCTGACCCCCCTTCTGGACCGCAAGCCCGGGCAGCTGTCGGGTGGCCAGCGCCAGCGCGTGGCCATGGGCCGGGCCATCGTGCGGCATCCGGATGTGTTCCTCTTCGACGAGCCGCTGTCGAACCTTGACGCAAAGCTGCGCACCCAGATGCGGGTCGAGATCAAGCGGTTGCACCAGAAGGTCGGCACCACGATCATCTATGTCACCCACGACCAGATCGAGGCGATGACGCTGGCCGACCGCATCGTCATCATGCGCGACGGGCATATCGTGCAGATCGGCACGCCGCTGGACGTGTTCGAGCGTCCGGTGAACGCCTTTGTCGCGACCTTCATCGGGTCGCCCCCGATGAACCTACTGCCCGCCACAGTGACGGGCGGCGCGCTGCGGCTGGCGGACGGAACCGACATTCCTGTGCCGCCCGGTCTTTCGGTTCGCGACGGCCATGTCGTGCAGTTCGGCGTGCGGGCCGACAACATCATGCCCGACGGCCATTCGATGCCGCCAACCGCGCATATGGCCTATGTCGACATGCCGGTGACCTTGACCGAGCCCTTGGGAACCGAGACGCTGCTGTTCGGCACTCTGGCCGGGACCGAGGTGCAGGCCAAGATGCTGAACCCGCGTCCAGTGCGGACGGGGGAAGTCCTGCGCTTCGGGATCGCGCTGGACAAGTGCCACCTGTTCGACGCCGAGACCGGCGCAAGTCTGAGGGTCTGACATGCCGCGCATCGAACGGGCCGAGGCCTTCCTTGTCGATCTGGTGCCCAAGGTCAGGCGCACTGACGCGATCCAGAGCTTCAAGAGTCAGGAGACGATCTTTGTCACCCTGACGGACGCCGAGGGCGCCACGGGCAGGGGTTATTCCTATACCATCGGCGACGGCGGGCCTTCGGTTCTGGCCCTGCTGCGTCACACCCTTCTGCCCGCGCTGATGGGGCGCGAGGCCGAGATGATCGAAGCGATCTGGCGCGATCTTCTGTTCACCAGCCATGCGACGGCGGTCGGGCCGATCATGTCGCTGGCGCTGGCGGCCATCGACACTGCGCTGTGGGACCTGCGGGGCAAGCGGGCAGGTCTGCCGTTGCATGTGCTGGCGGGTGGGGCCAAGTCCCGGGTGCCGATGTATTCGACCGAGGGCGGCTGGTTGCACATCGAGCCCTCCGCGCTGGTCGAGGATGCTCTGGCTATGCGGGCGGCGGGGTTTCTGGGGTCGAAGATCAAGATCGGCAAGCCCACCATCGCGGGGGATGCCGCACGGCTGGAGGCAGTGCGAACGGCGCTTGGCCCGGATTACGAGATCATGACCGACGCGAACCAGTCGATGACTGGGCCCGAAGCCGCGCGCCGCTTGCCCTTGCTGGAGACCCTGAACATCGGCTGGTTCGAGGAACCGCTGCCCGCCGACGACATCGCCGGCCATGCCCGTCTTGCGCGGCAGTCGCGGGTTCCGATCGCGGTGGGGGAAAGCCTTTATTCCCCCGGCCAGTTCGCCGATTACATCGCCGCCGGGGCCTGCGGGATCGTGCAGGCCGATGTCGCGCGGGTGGGTGGCATCACCCCATGGCTGAAGGTCGCGCACATGGCCGAGGCGCATAATCTGGCGATCTGCCCGCATTTCCTGATGGAAATCCATGTCAGCCTGGTCTGCGCCGTGCCGAACGCGCCCTGGCTGGAATACATCCCGCAACTGGACGAGATCGCCGCCCCGATGGCACGCGAGGGCGGCCATGCAATTGCCCCCACGGCACCCGGGATCGGGATAGACTGGGACGAGGACGCGCTGCAGGCCCGCAGGGCCGAAGGCAGCCATTTCGAAGTGAGGCCCACATGAAACGCTATGGATCCGTCATCGGCCTGTCGGAAGAGGGCAAGGCCGAATACCGCAAGCTGCACGCCGCCGTCTGGCCCGGCGTGCTGGCCAAGATCGCGGACTGCAACATCCGCAATTACTCGATCTACCTGAAGGAGCCGGAAAACCTGATGTTCTCCTACTTCGAATACCACGGCGAGGATTTCGCCTCCGACATGGCGCGGATGGCGGCGGACCCGGAAACCCAGCGCTGGTGGGAGATCAACATGCCGCTGCAACGCCCGCTTGACACCCGGAAAGAGGGCGAGTGGTGGGCCGACATGACGGAAATCTTCCATGTCGACTGACCTTCGCCAGTCGCTGCCCTTGCCGAAAACCAGCCTGCCCATCGTGATCTTCGGGGCCGGGTCGATCGTGACCGATGCCCATCTGCCAGCCTATGAGCGGCTGGGGTTCACTGTCGCGGGCATCTACGACCCCGATCAGGCGAAGGCACAGGCCTTGGCCGCGCGATTTGGCACGGTCGCGCTGTCGGACATGGCCGAGGCTACTCGTCTGGGCACGGGTGCCGTCTATGACCTTGCCGTGCCCCCGGAGGCCATCACCGGCATCCTTTCGGCGCTACCCGAAGGGGCAACGGTGATCATCCAGAAGCCGATGGGCTCGGACCTTGCGGGGGCAGATGCGATCCTGCGGGTGGTGCGGGCGCGGCGGCTGAACGCGGCGGTCAATTTCCAGCTTCGGTTCTCGCCCGCGTTTCTGGCGCTGAAGGATGCCATCGCGCGGGGACTGCTTGGAGAGGTCGTCGACGTTGACGGGTTGTTGGCGGTCGATACCCCGTGGCACCTGTTCGCCTTCCTGGCGAAACTGCCGCGAGTGGAGATCCTCTTGCACTCGATCCACTATCTGGATGCGATCCGCGATATCCTGGGCAATCCGCTGGGTGTCCATGCCCGAACAATGGGGCATCCGTCCTCGACCGTGTCGAACACGCGGTCGGCGATGATTTTGGACTACGGCCCGCAGGTCCGCTGCGCCCTGTCGATCAACCACAACCACAGCTTCGGTCGCAAGTTCCAGGCCTGCGAGTTCCGCATCTGCGGCACCAAAGGCGCGGCCTATGTGAAGCTGGGGGTGAACCTGGATTACCCGAAAGGCGAACCGGACGAGCTGTGGCTGAACACCGGCACGGGGTGGGAGCAGGTGGCGCTGGCGGGCAACTGGTTCATCGAGGCCTTTCTTGGCCGCTTCACGCAAGTGATGCGGTACGCGGTGGGCGAGGACCCGACCCTGCAAGGCAGTGCCGAGGATGCCTGGCACACCATGGCGCTGGTCGAGGCGGCCTATGAAAGTGCCGCCCTACCCGCACATCCGATCAAGGGGGTTCCCGATGCTTGAGCAGGTGAAATACTTCGAGGACTTCGTCATCGGCGAAGGCCGCCAAACCACGGGCCGCACCATCACCGAAACCGATTTCGTCGTTCATGCCGGGCATTCGGGTGACTTCTTCCCGCACCATCTGGACGCCGAGTTCTGCAAGACCCTGCCGTTCGGTCAGCGCATCGCGCATGGCACCATGGTTTTCACCATCGGCGTCGGGCTGACCGCGACGATCATCAACCCGGTCGCCTTTTCTTACGGATACGACCGGCTACGATTTGTGAAACCGGTTTTCATCGGAGACACGATCCGCAGCCAGGTCGAGATCATCGCCGTCGAGCCGATGGAGAAACGCCCCGGCTTTGGCCGTGTCACCGAACGGCTGACCGTCACCAACCAAGGGGGCGAAACGGTGCTGGTCGCGGATCACATCTACATGGTTGAGCGGCGGCCAGTCCCGCAAGCGAAAGGTTGAGAATGGAAAGGCTTCACGGCAAGACCGCGCTGATCACGGCGGCGGGGCAGGGGATCGGGCGGGCCAGTGCCGAACGCATGGCGCGTGAAGGCGCACGGGTCATTGCGACGGATGTGAATGACGCAGCACTTGCCGAGTTGGCCGGTGTGCCGGGGATCACGGCGCGCAGGCTTGATGTCCGGGACGCGGCCGCGATCAGCGCGCTTGCCGCCGAGGTGGGGCCGCTCGACATCCTGTTCAACTGTGCTGGCGTCGTCCACAGCGGGACCGTGCTGGAGGCGACCGAGGCTGACTGGGACTTTGCCTTCGACCTGAACGCCAAGGCGCAGTTCCGGATGATCCGCGCCTTTCTGCCGGGGATGCTGGCCAAGGGGGGCGGATCGATCATCAACATGTCGTCGGTTGCCGGGCCGAAGAAGGGGCCGGTCAACCGTGCGGTCTATTCGGCATCGAAGGCCGCCGTCGTGGGGCTGACACGCTCGGTGGCGGCGGATTACGTGACCAAGGGCATTCGCTGCAATGCGATCTGCCCCGGAACGGTGGACAGTCCCAGCTTGCATGAGCGGTTGCGCGCCACGGGCGACTATGAGGGCGCGCTGAAGGCCTTCATCGCGCGCCAGGCAATGGGCCGTCTGGGCCGGGCGGACGAGATCGCTGCGCTGGTCTGCTATCTGGCCTCGGACGAGTCCGGCTTCACGACCGGGACTGAACAGGTGATCGACGGCGGCTGGACGACCTGAGCCTCAGCCCTTCGCGCTTGTCTTCGCTGCCATCTTCGCCCGCGCCTCATCCAGAAACGGCGCGGGCTCGCGGTAAAGCGCGGTCAGCAAGTGTTCGGCATACAGGACCAGCTCGCCCTCGCCCTTGTAGACGGAATAGCTGACCTTGAGCTTGCCCATGGTTTCGTTGTGAACCTCTTTCGACAGGTTCTCGCGGATGGTGTAGATCGTGTCGCCGATGAAGACCGGCTTGATGAAGCGCAGCCGGTCGTAGCCGTAGCTGAACGAATTCAGGCAGTTCGTCGCTGCAAGCCCAAGGCCCAGCGAAAAGACGAAAGCCCCGGCCACAAGGCGGCGGCCGAAGACGCCTTCCTCACGCGCGAAGGTTTCGTCGCTCACATAAGGGTGGTGGTCCATGACGAGGCTGTTGAACATCATCGACTCGCCCTCGGCGATGGTGCGGCGGATGGAGCGGATCTTGTCGCCGATCACGAAATCCTCGAAGTACCAGTCCTCGGAATTCCAGACCGGGATCGCCGCGTGGTCCTTGGGCAGACCTGCCAGGGCGCGCGCGTGGACGCCAATCTCAGCCATTGCTCACTCCCATCCCTTTGAAAGAAGCTGGTTCGCATCGCCCAGGGCAGGTGCTGCGCGGGTTGCGGCTGGACGTTGGCCATCGAACTTGATCGGCAGCCGGGTCGTCTGCAGCCGAACGTCGCCGCGGCTGACCTCTTGCAGCATGTCCAGCGTCTCCATCATCCCGGTGGCGACCAGTTCACGCCAGTCGAGGACCGGAGCGGCCCAGATGTCCGCCGCGACGAAAGCTTCCATCCAGACGGCGGTGGGTTTCAAGGCAAGCGCCGCCGCCAGACCGGCCTTGATCCGGTCGCGGGCGGCAAAGGGGTCAAGGGCTGCGGTCTGACTGTCCAGCCCGGTGATCTGCGCCAGAATGTCCAGCTTGCCCATGGCAATCGCGACATGGCCATCTGCGGTGGCGTAAACGCCGTAAGGGGCCGCCAGATAGGCATGCGCGGGGTTCTGACCAGACCGCCGGGGCATCCGCCCGCCGTCGTTCAGCCAGGTGGTCAAAAGCTCGAACTGAAGATCGGCCAGCACCTCCATCAGCGAGGTTTCGACCAGCCCGCCAATCCCGTGCCGTTCGCGGCGGAAGAGGAGCGCCAACACGCCATGCGCCAGCGCTGCGCCCGCCAGCACGTCGCCAATGGGCAGGCCAACGGCGACCGGACCGTCCTCGGCGCTGCCCGTCAGCCACATCATGCCCGACCGGGCCTGCGCCAAGAGGTCCTGGCCGGGCAGGTCCACCCAGGGACCTTCGGTGCCGTAGCCGGTGACGGACCCGTAAACCACCTTGGGATTGATCGCGCGGACGGCCTCATAGCCGAAGCCCAGCCGGTCCATCACGCCGGGGCGGAAGTTCTGCAGCACGACATCCGCGCCGCGCACCAGATTGCGGATCGCGGCGCGGTCAGTTTCGGATTTCATGTCGACCGAGATGGACCGCTTGTTGCGGTTGATCGCGTGGAAGATCGTGCTTTCGCCGCCGATCCGGGTATCGGTCAGGTAAAGGTGGCGGGACAGATCGCCAGTACCGACCCGTTCGACCTTGACGACATCGGCGCCCATGTCGGCCAGCTTCAGCGCGGCATAGGGGCCGGCGAGGAACTGGCTGAAGTCGAGAACGCGCAGGCCGTCAAGGGGCAGGGGCAAA
>JBKDYO010000028.1:0-4611 GCA_046305855.1 Paracoccaceae bacterium | reverse complement strand
ATCAGCGTTTGGTCGACCTTGATGCCCGACAGCATGGCGGCATCCGGGTCATCGCCGATCGCGTGAACATGCCTGCCCCAGGCTGTGTGGTTCAGGACGTACCAGAGGATCGCGGCCAGAATGATCAACATGATCCCGCCGTAGCTGATGTTCGCCCCACCGCCGAAGTTGATTGTCGTGCCAAAGAACAAAAGGCCCTGGGCGTTCGCCTCGATGTCGACGTTACGGATCGATTCCGACTGCGAATACCAGAGCTTGATCGCCTCGAAGATCGACAGTGTGCCCAGCGTCACGATGAAGGGCGGCAGGCGCATCTTGGTGACCAGCAGGCCGTTGATCAGGCCCATGATCCCGCCCACGACGATGCCGATCGCGATGGCCAGGCCAACCGGCACGCCCGCGAAGACCGCAAGATTGCCCATCACAAGCGAGCTGAGCACCAAGATCGCACCGACCGACAGGTCAATCCCTGCTGTCAGGATGATCAGCGTCTGGGCCAGCGCGACAAAGCCGGTCACGGTGACCTGTTTCAGCACGGTGGACAGCGCGCCAAGACCAAGGAAGCGGGGCGCGATGATGCTGAAGGCCGCAATGGCAAGGAATAGCACAAGGGCGGGGATCATCGTCGGATTGCGGCGCAGGAAATTGCGCAGCTTGTGCACGAAGGTCTTGTCGTCCCTTTCGAAGCTCGCGACGGCCGTATCGGCCTTGTTCAGCGTGGCTTCGTAATCTGAGATGGTTTTGGTTGGCGCGTCTTCGCTGGCCATGTGCGGTCTTCCCCCGGGATGACAACGATGCCCATGCAGGCATCGCCTAAGAAGAAGGGCGACTGTAAAGCCGCCCTTCCACTAATCAAGCACTCGTTAAGGGCAGATCAGCCCCAGCAGAGCTCGGTGCCCTTGGTGGTGTCGATCGACGGCACGCCATCGACCGGCTTGTCGGTCACGAGGTTCACGCCAGTGTTGAAGAAGGACAGGCCCTCGGTCACGGTCGGCTTGGTGCCGTCCTTGGCGAAAGCAACGATCGCTTCGATGCCCTTCGAGGCCATCAGCAGCGGATACTGCTGCGAGGTGGCGCCGATGACGCCCGACTTGACCGAAGCCACGCCCGGGCAGCCGCCGTCGACCGAAACGATGATCGCCTGGCCTTCCTTGCCGGCGTTCTTCAGGGCCTGGTAGGCGCCTTCAGCAGCCGGTTCATTGATCGTGTAGACCACGTTGATGTCCGGGTCCTTGGCAAGCAGCGTTTCCATCGCGCGGAGACCGCCTTCCGGGTTCGCGTCCGACGATTCGTGGCCGATGACGCGCGGATCGGTTTCCGAGCCCATCACGGTCAGGTCCGGAACTTCGATGCCGAAGCCGACGAGGAAGCCGGTGTCGCGCTGCACATCAACCGAGATGTTGTCCTTGTTGATGTCGAGCATCGCGATCTTGGCGGTCGCGGCACCTTCACCCATGGTCGCAGCAGCCCACTTGCCGATCAGAAGACCAGCTTCGAAGTTGTCGGTCGCGAAGGTGATGTCCTGCGCTTCGGCGTCAGCCAGCGGAGTGTCGAGAGCGATGACCAGGATGCCAGCAGCGCGGGCGTCCTTGAGTGCCGGGCCGACCGAGTCGTTCGAGGGCGTGATCAGGATACCCTTGGCGCCAGCAGCGACGCAGTTTTCGATCGCGGTGATCTGCGGGGCGGCGTCGCCGTCCTTTTCGCCTGCATAGGCCTGGAAGTCGAGGCCAGCCGCGGTGGCAGCAGCTTCGGCGCCCTCTTTCATCTTCACGAAGAACGGGTTGGTGTTGTTCTTGGTGATCAGGCAAGCCAGGTCGGCGGCCGAGGCCATGCCCGACATCAGCGCAAGCGCACCTGCGCCCAGAAGGGCTTTGGTCATGATTTTCATTGGTCTTCCTCCCAAGGTGGGGACGTTCCTGTCCCCGGTTTAGAAATCCATGCGCAACGCCAGGCAGGCGATGCGACAGGGCAGAGAAAACCTGATTCCCTCGCCTGCGTCAAGATAATTAAATCACTGTGATTTATTATTGACACGAGCCACGTCCCTCGCCAGTCTGCGGAAGGTTGTCAGGGCCGCCAGCGCGGTCGGGCACGGTTCCGGTGCACCTTTGGAAAGGGGAGGCCTGAATGCTGATCGGTATACCGCCCCTTCTGGGTCCGGAGTTTCTGGCCGTGCTGCGGGCGATGGGTCATGGCGACGAAATCGCCATCGTGGACGGGAACTACCCGGCTGCAGACCATGCTCGCCGGCTGGTGCGGGCCGATGGTCATAGCGTACTTGCCGTGGTCGAGGCTGTGCTGACGGTGATGCCCGTGGACTGTGCGGTTCCGGCGGCACTGTTCCGGGCCAGCCTGAACAACGACCCGGCCCAGGCGGCGGACATCCACCGGTCGATTGATGCCCTGTTCGCCCGCATGGCCCCCGGCATGACAGCCGTACCCCTGTCGGGCGAGGCGCTTTATCCGCGAATCCGGGCGGCGCATGCCATCGTTGCGACCAGCGAGACGGCGCTGTTTGCCAACGTGATCCTGCGCAAGGGCGTCATCGGAGCCTGAAGGGGATCTTTCGGATGCAGGACGCCTCGCCCGACCGCAGCCTGCCCGAAGCCGTTGCCCTGCGCGGGACCAATCAGTCCGGCATGCGCGACCACAACGAACGGCTGGTCCTGTCGCTGGTCCGCCAGCAGGGCGCGCTGGCCAAGTCCGACATCGCGCGGATGACGGGGCTGTCGGCGCAGACGGTCAGCGTGATTATGCGCGGCCTGGAGGAGGAGGGGCTTCTTGAGCGCGGCGAGCCGGTAAGGGGCAAAGTCGGCCAGCCCTCGATCCCGATGTCGCTGGCGGCGGAGGGGGCGTTCTTCTTCGGGTTGAAGGTGGGGCGGCGCTCGGCCGACCTGGTGCTGACCGATTTCCGCGGCAGGCTGCGGGCCGCGCGGCGGAAGGTCTACCGCTACCCGACGCCCGACGCGGTGGTGGGATTTGTGCGCGAGGCCGCGCCTGCGTTGACTGCAGAACTGCCCGCGGCCTTGCGGGGCCGGATCATGGGGATGGGCGTGGCGATGCCGTTCCAGCTGTGGAACTGGGTGTCGATCATCGGCGCGCCGCAGGCGGAGATGGACGCCTGGCGGACGCGCGACCTTGAGGCAGAGCTGGGGGCTGCTGTCGGCCTTCCGGTCTATGTCCAGAACGACGCGACCTCGGCCTGCGGCGCAGAGCTGATCTTCGGGACGGGGGAGCGGCCGAAGGACTTCCTCTACTTCTACTTCGGGACCTTCATCGGCGGTGGCCTTGTGATGAACGGCCAGCTGTTCCTTGGGCGGACCGGCAACGCCGCGGCGGTGGGGTCGATCCAGGTGCCCGCACCTGGGGGTGGCACGCGGCGGCTGATCGACCTCGCCTCGATGTCGATACTGGCCGAGGCGATGGAGGCGGCGGGGGAGTCTTCCGATCACCTGTGGAGCCAGCATGACCGGTGGGAGGTGTCCGAGGGGGTGCTGGACCGCTGGCTGGATCAGGCGGCAGGGGCGCTGGCCCATGCGACCCTGGCGGCGGCGGCGCTTCTGGAGATCGAGGCGGTGCTGATCGACGGGTGGATGCCAGTCGCGGTGCGGGCGGAGCTGGTGCGGCGGACCCAAGGGGCGCTGCTGGGGCTGGACCTCGCCGGGATCGAGCCTCCGGTCATCCGCGAGGGGACGGTGGGGGCGGATGCGAGGGCGCTGGGGGCCGCAGCGATTCCGCTGTCACAGCGGTATCTGATCGACCAAAACGCAGCGGTGCGGGAGGGGTAGTGTCCACGGTGGACATTTTCTGATTCCGATTTGGAATCAGAGGGATGGGCGTGGGCGTTTACCTGGTGTTAAGGAGCGGCTTTTGGCATCGGCTTGACCCCGTTGATAAAGGCAATCTGGCAATACTCGCGTCGGAACAGTAACCAGCTACAGGAGCGGCACCTTCGCTTGGTGCTGGCCTGAGGGGGCTTGAATGAAGGTACGGGAAGCGTTCAGGCGGGACTGGTGGAAGCTGCTGATCTGCGTCGCCGCTCTCGCCTATGCGATCTATGACGGACGAGGTGTCATAGCCTTCTTTGCGATAGGTGCGCTTATTGCTTGGCCGGTGTTCCGGCTGAGCCAAAAGGATGATGAACGAGACTGGTGGTGATGGAAATGGTGCGCGATGAATGCGCACCTTCCGCAGCGCGCCAGAGGGTCGGAGAAGCGACTGTCCAGTGGACAGTCGCCCGACCCGATTGCCTAGAGGCGCAAGCCGGAAGGCAAGGGGTTATCAGCTTGCCTGGACAGTTGGAAATCGGGGCGCGGCTGCCTGGGCGGGCGCGGTAACGCGCCTGCCAGGGGCAGGCAGGCGCGGCCGTCGAGGCAGTGCCTCAACTTGTCGTGGGACAAATCGGGCAAGGAATGGTGACGTCAGCCTTTTGCGAGGTCCTCGAACAACCGCGCCACTCCCTCCGCGCCTGGATCATTATGCCCCTTGAGCTTGTCGGCGGCGAGGTAGCTCGCGCGGCCCGCCTTGGCGCGGGTCATCTGGGCCGTCGCGTTTGCGCCCTCGCGGGCGGCTTTGGCGGCGGCGGCCACTCCGCCCGGCAAGGCGGCGAGG
>JBKDYO010000027.1:0-27113 GCA_046305855.1 Paracoccaceae bacterium | reverse complement strand
GCCGAGGGAGAGCGCGGCGGTCAGGGTCGCATCGGACAGGTTGGCAAGCGCCGACTTGGTCAAGGCCCCGGCTTGATGCAGGGCCGCCAGCACGCCCGCGTTGAACGTATCCCCCGCGCCGACGGTGTCCACGACCGTAACTTTCTGCGCCGCCACGAAAATATCTTGCGTGGCCGTCACCGCCCGCGCCCCGTTCGCACCTTCGGTGATGAAGACGACCTTGGGGCCCGTGCCCAGAATGCTCCGCGCCAGAGCGGTGAGGTCGCCCTGCCCTGCCAGCCAGTGCAGATCCTCGTCCGAAAGCTTCACGATATCCGCCCGTCCAATCATCCGCTCGATCCGCGCGCGGTAGGGGGCCTCTTTCCCAGCGATGAAACCGGGGCGGAGGTTGGGGTCGATCATGGTGACGCGGGTGCCGCATTCGCGGGCCTGCAGCGCGTCGTAGGTGCTTGCGGCGGGGTCGTTCACCAGACTGATCCCGCCGAAGAAGAGCGCGTCGACAGTGGCGGGAAGGGTCGGAAGCTGGTCGGTCGACAGCATCCGGCCCGCCGTCGCCTCGTCATAGAAGGCATAGGTTGCCTGCCCGTTCACCAGCTTTACGAAGGCCACTGTCGTCGGGCGGTCGGATCGCGCAAGAAGGCTGGTGTCGACCTTCGAGGCGGTCAGGGTATCCGCCAGGATTTCGCCCAGCATGTCGTTGGACACTCCCGAGAAAAACGCCGACGGCGCGCCAAGTCTTCCCAGGGCGATCGCTGTGTTGAAGACGGCACCTCCGGCGTAGGGGGCGAAGCAGGGTTCGCCTTCGGTTGAGGTGCGGGGGAGCATGTCGATCAGGGCTTCGCCGCAGCTGAGAATCATGGTCGTCTCCCCCTGTGAGTTTATCGTTGTTAGCGCAAACAGCTTAGGCCGTGAAGAAGGGCGTTAAGTTTGTTCGGATGCGGTCCAGCGGGGTTGTCCCGCTGGTGTCCGGAACGAAGGGCTGGCCGGTGATCGCCTCATAGGCGTCGATGTAGACTTTGGCGGTTTTCTCGATGATTTCCAAGGGGATGTCGGGGATCTTGTCCTTGTAGGGATCGCAACGCGCGACGACCCAGGAACGGATCACGTCCTTGTCGAAACTCGGCGGCCGGATGCCATTTTTCAAAGCGTTTTCATAGCCTTCCGCGATCCAGTAGCGGCTGGAATCGGGGGTGTGGATTTCGTCGGCGAGGAGGATGTTGCCTGCGGCATCGGTGCCGAACTCGTATTTGGTGTCTACAAGGATAAGTCCTTGTTTTTCGGCCATTTTCCGACCGCGAGCGAAAAGGGCGAGCGCCTTCTGGCTGACTTCGTCCCATTGGGCCGGGGTTAAGAGGCCGGTCGATATGATCTCGGCGGCGGTCAGGGGCTCGTCATGGCCGCCGTCGAAGGCTTTCGAGGTGGGGGTGATGATGGCTTGCGGCAGGGCCTGGTTGTCGCGGAGGCCCTCGGGCAGGGTGTGGCCGTACATGGTCCGCGCGCCGGTCTTGTACTGGGTCAGGATCGAGGTCGAGGTGGTCCCCGCAAGGTAGCCGCGGACCACGATTTCGACCGGCAGGATCGTCACGCGCTTGCAGTGGACGGTGTTCGGATCAGGGTAGCCGAGGACGTGGTTCGCAGCGATGTCGCCCGTGTGGTCGAACCAGTAGCGGGCGAGCTGGGTCAGCACCTGGCCCTTCCAGGGGATCACCGCAAGTATCTGATCGAACGCGGAAATCCGGTCGGAGGAGATCAGGAGGCGGGTGCCGTCGGGCAGGTCGTAGCAGTCACGGACCTTGCCGAAATAGGGGTTCGGTAGCTCCGGGATGCGGGCGTGTGGCAGGGTGCGGGAAAGGTCGATCTGGCGCATGGCAGGCCCCCGGTTCGGTGCCTGCTTCTTGGGGGTTTTCCCCTGTGTGTCAAGGGCAGTCGAGGGACCCGCGCATCTCGCCACTGTCGCCCTGAAGGGTGGCTTCCCGCAGCTTGCAGCCGGTCACGCGGGGGATGAGTTCGATCATCGTGGCGCGGATTTCCTGATGCTCCCCGCGCTTGGCATACCCCAGGCGAATGACCTCTACCCGCTCTCCCTTCTGGAAGACCGTATAGTCCCGCCCGTTAAGGTTAACATCCGTTCGGGTCGCGCCCATGAATTCGGGGGCCGGGGTGGCCCCGCAGGCGGCAAGAAAGGTGAGCAGGATCAGAGGGATGCGCTGTTTCATGGCCCGAGGATGGCAGAGGTTGGTTAACAGGGGGTTAAGCGTCTTCCATGCGTCTTCCATCCGTCTTCCTTGCGTCTTCCGTCCGGTGAAGACGGCGGGCGTTAACTTTTGGCTGTTGGGATAGGCGGCGTTAAGGAGTGAGCCGATGCCCGACCTGAAGAAGCAGACGCCCCGGCAGCGGGCGCAGATGAGTTACATGATGGACGTGATGCGGCGCCTGGAATGGGACCTGCACAACTCCATCGAGATGACGGGGCGCATCCCGGAGGAGTGGCACGAGATCGCGCAGAAGACGCCCCGGGCGGACAAGGTGAAGGTCAACCTCCGGCTGGAGGCGGATGTGGTGAAGTTCTTCAAGTCGATGGGGCCGGACTATGGGCCGCGGATCAATGACGTCTTGAAAAGCTACATGCACGCGCGGCTGGCGGGGGTGATCCGGGGGGCGGAGACGATTGCGCATTACCGGCGGCGGGAGGAAGGGCTGGACGGCCCGAAGCCGCAGTTCGGGGATCTGGACGGGGAGCGGGAGACGGAGCGGCCGGTGCAGGCGCAACGGGTGGTGATGCAGGAGGTGCTGCAGCGGAGGTATGCGGAGGAGGGCGCGCCGGAGCCGGAGGCGTTGCGGCCGTGGGTGAGGTGAGGGGGGGCGGGGCGGGCCCCGACCTACGATGGGGCGATGGAGTCGGCCTGAAGCCCGACCTACGGGAACATGCGGGGCTTGGGAGGCGGTTGCGGCAGAGACGGGGATGTGAGGGGTTGGGCGAGTTGCCCAAGTCAAGGCGCACCGCACACTTCCTATGCGATCCGCACCGCCCCTTCGACGCTCGGCAGTAGAAGACCATTAGCAAGCTCTTGCATTCTTTTTCTTGTTTTTTCCTCACCATGCGCTTCCAAGTAGGTCAAGAGATGCATCTTCACTGCAGGGTCGATCGTGGTTACTGATGAATTCCAGTTGTCAGATCTCGGCAAAGAAAGGAAGTGAACGTGACTGTATATAACAACCAGAGCGATTATAATCTTCGAAAAAATGTCGCGCTGATCGTCAAACAGAACTGTCATCAAACCAAAATATACCGCTGACATGTAGACAATGAAGAACAAGAAGATGCCAAAGAATACTGGGCGATCAGAGTAACTTCTTTTTGGATTTGGCTCGCCGATGTGAAAAAAGAAGGCACGCCGATATTCATTGAAGGTAAACTCCGGCCTCTCAAAGAACTCCTCGAACTTAATCTGCCAAAGTTCTATTTCATATCGGTGCTTTATCATTCTGCGTCCCAGTGCGGCGACGTACTCAGTCTGAAATCTTATTACCACACGAACCGACAGAAGAAACGAAACAGCCACAAGTAGAACGTCAAGCACCGAACCCAAACCAGTTAGATTAAGAGGGCCCCAGGAAATCTCAAATGACTTATTAAAGAAAACATAGCAGAGGCCCAGAAAACAAACAAATATGTAATTTCTATTGGAATCAGATAGATTCCAGAGCTCAATATGCCTCTTTTGGATAGCCTCTAAAGATGTACTTGGATCCGCCAGCGCACTTGGCGAAAATCTACTAATCACGATGAGGTCAAATCGGCCCACTTTTCTACGACTAAAGGTGTTGATCTCTTCTAAAATTGCCAAAACAAGCCCCCAAAGCCACCGAAGTTAACCCAGCTAGCAGTGTAAGCCACCCTCTCGCAAAAGCAAATAATCTTGGCCGACGACGTTGCCAAAGGCAACTCGCAGTCGGAATCCTTCACATGATGGGCTCAGACGTGGATAAAGTCCATCAAACTGACAAACAGAGAGTCAAACTTTCTCCTCACCCATCCATCTTCAGCGCCGCGATGAACGCTTCCTGCGGGATCTCCACTTTCCCGAACTGGCGCATCTTCTTCTTGCCGGCTTTCTGCTTCTCCAGCAGCTTCTTCTTCCGGGTCGCGTCGCCGCCGTAGCACTTGGCGGTCACGTCCTTGCGCATGGCGGAGAGGGTCTCGCGGGCGATCACCCTCCCCCCAATGGCCGCCTGGATCGGGATCTTGAACATGTGGCGGGGGATCAGGTCTTTCAGTTTCTCGACCATCGAGCGCCCCCGAGCCTCGGCCCTATCGCGGTGGACCATCATCGACAGGGCGTCGACGGGTTCGTCGTTCACCAGGATCGACATCTTCACGAGGTTGTCCTCGCGGTATTCCGAGATCTGGTAGTCGAAGCTCGCGTAGCCCTGCGTCACCGATTTCAGGCGGTCGTAGAAGTCGAAGACCACTTCGGCGAGCGGCAGGTCATAGACCACCATTGCGCGGTTGCCGGCGTAGGAGAGGTCGAGCTGGATGCCACGGCGGTCCTGGCAGAGCTTGAGGATGTCGCCGAGGTATTCGTCCGGGACCATGATCGTGGCCTTGATCCGCGGCTCTTCGATGTGGTCGACGTAGGTGAGGTCGGGCATGTCGGCGGGGTTGTGCAGATCGCGCACCTCGCCGTCCTTCATGTAGAGCTTGAAGACGACCGAGGGCGCGGTGGTGATCAGGTCGAGGTTATACTCGCGCTCCAGCCGGTCGCGGATGACTTCGAGGTGCAAGAGGCCAAGGAAGCCGCAGCGGAAGCCGAAGCCGAGGGCGGCGGAGGTCTCCATCTCGGAGGAGAAGGACGCGTCGTTGAGCGAGAGCTTTTCGATGGCGTCGCGGAGGTTTTCGAAGTCGTTGGCATCGACGGGGAAGAGGCCGCAGAAGACGACGGGGACCGAGGGTTTGAAGCCGGGGAGGGCTTCGGCGCAGCCGCGGCGTTCGTGGGTGATGGTGTCGCCGACCTTGGTGTCGCGGACCTGCTTGATCGAGGCGGTGAAGATGCCGATCTCACCGGGGCCAAGCTCGGCGATGTCGACCATCTGGGGCTTGAGGACGGCGAGTTTGTCGATGCCGTAGACGGCGTTGGTCTGCATCATGCGGACGCGGTCGCCCTTGCGGATGACGCCGTCCATCACGCGGATCATGACAACCACGCCGAGGTAGGCGTCGTACCAGCTGTCCACCAGCATGGCCTTGAGCGGGGCCTCACGGTCGCCCGTGGGGGCGGGAAGCCGGGTGACGATCGCCTCCAGCACTTCGGGGATGCCGAGGCCGGTCTTGGCGGAGATTTCGAGGGCGTCGGAGGCGTCGAGGCCGATCACGTCCTCGATGTTCTGCTTCACGCGGTCGGGTTCGGCGGCGGGGAGGTCGATCTTGTTCAGGACGGGGACGATCTCGTGCCCCGCATCCAGCGCCTGGTAGACGTTGGCGAGGGTCTGGGCTTCGACGCCCTGGGAGGCGTCGACGACGAGAAGCGAGCCTTCGACGGCGCGCATCGACCGGGAGACCTCATAGGCAAAGTCGACGTGGCCGGGGGTGTCGATCAGGTTCAGGATATAGGTCTTGCCATCCTTGGCCGGGTATTCGATCCGGACGGTGTTGGCCTTGATGGTGATGCCGCGTTCCCGCTCGATATCCATACTGTCCAGCATCTGCGCTTTCATGTCGCGCGCAGCCACCGTGCCGGTCATCTGGATGAGCCGGTCGGCGAGGGTGGATTTGCCGTGGTCGATATGGGCCACGATGGAGAAGTTGCGGATCTGGGAAAGCTCGGTCATGGGGGCCGTATAGCCTGCCCTGCAAGGCCGGGAAAGGGGGCGCGAAGCGGTGGCTTCGGCCCCGCTGCGCGTCACGGGCGACCGGGGCCTTGGCCGCGTATCAGAACTTCAGTGTAACACCCGCGATCAAATCGAAGGTCTCATAATCGGCCGACAGGATTGCGCCACCGGGGCCGGAGAGTTCGGGCGTCTCGGTGGTGAAGTAGCGCAGTTCGCCGAAGAGCGAGAGGCGCTCGGAAAGAGAGTAATCCGCGCCCAGCATCGCCTGCGCTGCGAACAGTCTGCGGTCGCTGTATTCGCCAATGCTCGCACCGCTGGTCACGTCAAAGTCGATCTCGGTCACATAGCCGAGGCCGAGGCCGACGTAGGGCTTGAAGGCGCCGCTGCCCGCGAAGACGTAGTAGCCGTTCAGAAGGAAAGTCGTTGAAGCATAGTCGCCACCGATAGAGCCGGTCGCTTCACCCGTGCGGTAGGAGAATTCAAGCTCGGCCCGGAAAGGCCGGTCGCCGTAGTCATAGCCAAAAGCGCCTCCGTAGATCGCGCCGCTGCCATAGCTCACCGATTGTGCAGCTCCACCGAGAGTAGCGCTGTTGCCTTGCAGGTCGGAGAGCCCGCCGAAGACCTTGGCATAGTAGCCAGCATCCTGTGCCGCGGCTGGACCCGCAAGCGAGAGGAGGGCGAAGGACAGGGGAATGAAACGCATTGCAGGAGGCTCCGTTGCTGCTGATGCCCGACAGTTGAGGCGGCAGGCGACGACGGAAAGCGCGGATGCACCAGTGAACCGGGTTTATGCACGAAGCGGGGTGGGCGCTGTCTCTGCGGCGGAGACGGCGGCCAGAAATTGCGCACGATACTGGCGGCTTACCGGCAGGGAGAGGCCCGTGGTCAGGGTGCAGAGGGCGCCCTGACCACGCCGGTCGACCTTTGCGACCTTTGCTGTTGCCACCCAATGCGACCGATGGATCTGTTGGCCAGAGCCGGTGGGAGCAAGCTCGGCGACGGCCTTGCCGAAGGGGTAAAGGATCAACGCTTCGCCCCCGGTGGTGCGGACCCGGAGGTAGTGCAGTTCGGCGCTGAGGGAGACGAGGTCACGACCGATGGTGCGGGGGACGCGGGCCCAGAAATCAGGCTGCACGACCTCGCGGGTCTGGTCGGGAGCGGCTGTGGGTTCAAGGCGTAGAAGTCGGGTCGCGTTCAGCGCCAGCCAGACGAGAACGACAATAGGGGCAAGGCCGGTGAACTCATCGAGCAAGGCAGCAGGATACGACAAGTCCAGATCACCAGTGGCCTCGGCCAGGCCGAAGAGGCGGTCAAGGATCAAGGCTATCGGAGCGAACGCGGCAGAGCCGAGTATCCCTGACAGGGCGGTCTGCGCCCAAGGGTTCAAGGCGGCAAAACGAGGAATGCGCGACAGGACAATCTGCGCCGCCTGAAGAAGGCCCAAGGGAATGAGGACATGCGCGGCCCAGAATAGCGGAAGCCAGCCGCCAGAAAGGCCGTCTGAGATTTCGGGGCCGAGAAGCGTGAACAGGAGCGTCAGTCCAAGTCCGGCAAAGAGCAGGTATCCGGGCCAGGAGCGGCGCGGATCAAACTGATCAAGATTTGGCATCATTCCTTAGCTCTGTCGTTGGTGTCGGTCGCGTCAGGTAGTCCGGGCGGGCGGGGAGGGAAGGCCTTTGACGGCCACGTGACCGTTCGTGCGTCTAGGCCCTCCTCCTTAGCTTTTGCGCGATTGCAAATTCTGACTGTAGACTGCGAGCGTCTGGGGGGCAGGGCACTGCCAGGACAAGGGGGACGCAAGATGGACGAAAAGGACTTCGGAACCGAAGACGCGCGGGGCCATTGGGCGCCGAACCGGCCGATCTCGTACGGGCCCGCGTTCGACTGGCCGCCGGACCCGAAGCGGCTGGCGAAATGGCTGTTCGGCTTTCCGGGCTACTTCCTGCCGTGGAACGTCTTTTACGCCGCGATGGCGCTGGTGCTGTGGACCTGGTTCTCGCCCAGCCTTGAGACGACGAAAGAGCTGGCGCCGGGCTGGATCGCCTATCTGCTGATCCGCAACGAAATTCTGGCCGTGCTGGTCTACGGCGCCTGGCATCTGTGGCTGTATTCCTGGAAACGCCAGGGCACGGCGTTCAAGTACAATCGGCAGTTCCCGCGGGAAAAGCAGCCCGGCTTCCGGTTCCAGAACCAGACCTATGACAACATGTTCCACACGCTGGTCAGCGGGGTGCCGATCTGGACCGCTTATGAGGTTTTGCTTCTCTGGGCCTATGCCAACGGCTGGGCGCCGATGGTGACATTTGGGACAAGCCCGGTCTGGTTCGTCGCGGTCTTCTTCCTGGTGCCGCTGATCCACGAGGTCGGCTTCTACTTCTGCCACCGGCTGCTGCACTTCAGCCCGCTGTACGAGATTGCGCACAAGCTGCACCACCGCAACATCAACCCGGGGCCCTGGTCGGGGCTGTCGATGCACCCGATCGAGCATCTGGTCTACTTTTCGACCGTGCTTCTGTTCTTCGTGATCCCGGCCCATCCGGTGCACATGATCAACCTCGCCTCGCGGCTGGGCGTATCACCGGCACAGGGGCACACCGGGTTTGACCGGGTGGTGCTGGGCGAAAACTCGACCTTCGAGGCGAGCTATTACGCGCATTACCTGCATCACAAGTATTTCGAGGTGAACTACTCGGACGGGATGGTACCGCTGGACCGCTGGTTCGGATCGTTCCATGACGGCTCGCCCGAGGCGCATGAGGCGATGAAAAGCCGGCGGTTGCGGCGAAGCGCCTGACGTATGGGCCGCAGAGTGTCGGCGTGGGCATCAGCGGGCGGCTGCGGCAGACCGCTTCTGCGGGTTTTCGTCAAACGGCCTATTGATCGGTGGTGCATTCGCCGGTGCCGCCGATGCCCCCCTGTCGCGGGCAGCCCGTGCCCGGGTTTCCCGCCGGAAGCGAACAGGCAACAAGGGTGAGAAGCGCGACGAGCGCCATGGCCTTACGGATCATCGGGTTTTGCCTTCTCATTCAGATCGTCGAAAAAGTATCCCCCGGCGCGGAACCGGAAGGGGCCGTCTTCGGAGGCCGGAAAACCTCGGGCCATGCTGTCCAGGTCCCGAAGGGTCTGGCCCATCCGGGTCCGGAATTCTGCATCCAGCTGCCTGATCGCCGTTGCCGAAAGGCCCGTGTAGTGAACCCCCATGTCATAGTTTCCTGCGCCGTCGACGACATTCGCCACCGCAGTTGCCAGATGATCGCCGACATTGTCGGCCAGATAGGCCATTTGATCCTCTGATCCGGCCAGCGGCTGATAGCTGCGCGTGTGCAGGATGACCTGCCCGCTTTCCTCGGTCACCGCGCCATTGGCGATGAGAACGTCCAGAAAGGTGCGGGGATGCACGTCTTTTCGGATCGAGCGCGCGAGGGTGGCAAAGCTTGCCCCGTCGCCCAGGACGGGAATGCCCTTGGGGTCGTAGATCGGGTCATTCCACCAGCGCGCAATGATCTCGGCCAGGGGCTGGCGTTGGTTCTGGGAAGGGGCAGCTTCGCCACGCAACCGTGCGATGTCGCGCCGCTGCAGCCCTGTCAGGATGCTGACCTTGCTGTCCGTCGCCTCGGCTTCGCACAGGGAAACGGCGGCCTCGATATAGGCGTGGCGCAGGCGCTGCTCCAGCACCGGAAACAGCCATCCTTTACGGATGGCAAGCCGGGCAAGTCTGCGCAGGATTGGGTCGAGCCAGATCATGTGTGCATTTTGCACATTCTTCTTGACGCCGCAAAGGAAAAGTGAGATGTGCTAATTGCACATTCTAAGTTTGACGACGGAGCGAACACCAATGAACCGAACAGCACTTTCCCTTCTTTTTGTCCTGCTTAGCGCATGTTCTGCGCCCCATTTTGTGGGGGATGCGCCGCCCGTTCCCGTGACCTCGCAAACCCCCGATCACTTTGAACTGCCGGCCCGATTTGGGCTGGCGCGGCTTGTTTATGGAAGGCCACAGGCGGCCGGCGCCAAGGAAGAGGCCCTTTGGCAGGACACGGCAAAGCGCCTGGAAAGCCTGGGCAGCTTTACGCAGCTGATAACCGGTCAGGACAATGGCTGGCATATCAATGAGAAAGATCTGATCTCGGCAGCACGGCAGCAGCGGTACAATTACTTGCTTGTGGTCCGGATGCATCCTGACACCGGATCTGCCGATGTCGCCTTGCTGGACGTTGGATCGGGTGGGGTCATGGCAACTGCGCAGGCCGTTGCGCCGGGCGGGGGCCAGAACGGCTTCTGGGGAGGTGAAATCAACAACCCCGCGCGATTGGAACGCGCGACGTTGAGACTTGCAAAGGCGGCGATCCCGATCGTCGAAAACCTTCTGCTTGGGGCCGCCGAACGGCAGCGCTGATCAGCCGGAGCAGCAATGGCGAGTCGGAGCGTGCTGGCCGGTGGTTCATGCGGGCGCGCGCACGGCCCCTCACCCGGGATTGGCAAGCGGGACTACCGCATTTTGTGGGGGTTAGGTGCGGGTCACGCGACAGCTTGCGCAGTTAGGCGAATTCCTGCCAAGTTATTGTCAGGCTTGAAAAAATCGTTTGGAATCGGCATGATGGGTGGCAGAAAATGACTGGCGAGGCAGGGTGCGTGACGCAGCCACCGGACCGGCAATGAGGCAGAGCGAATGAAATCCTACATCCTTGCGGCCGCAGGTGCGGCGAGTTTTGCGCTTGTCACCGGAATGGCGACGGCCGGTCCGATCGAGCGGGCCTGCATGTCATCGGACCGGGGCGGGAACCGGTCACTGTGCGGCTGCATCCAGCAGGCAGCGGACATGACGCTGTCCGGCGGCGACCAGAAGCGCGCTGCGAAGTTCTTCAAGAACCCCGAGGCTGCGCATGCGACCTGGACCTCGCAGTCGAAGTCGGACGATGCCTTCTGGGACCGCTACAAGAGCTTTGGCCAGACCGCCGAAGCCTATTGCGCCGGGTAATCGCTGCCGGGTGGTGGGCGCATCGCCCACCCTACTTTTCGCAAGCTACCCCGTCGCCGTTCCGGTCAAGCCCGTAGATGTCCGCGCCAACGACATAGACCGGGCCTTCGACATAGGCGGGTCCGTTTCCGGAGCCGCCAGCGCAGTCGACGTCCGATGCAACCGGCACACATACCCCGCCGTAATTCGCATCGCAGTCCTGAGCGAGGCCGACTTGTGGAGCGATGGCGAGCACGACCGCCAAGCCCAATGGGAAACGAATATGCATGGCCGCCCTTGCGTTAACGATTAATCAATACTCGTTAACTGCGCAGTCCGGTGTGCTGGTTCAAGGTCATGCGGGGATTAAACGCGAAAGGCCCCGCCTTCTGAACGAAGGCGGGGCCTTTTCGGTAGGGAAAGCCGGATCAGGCCGAGGCTTGTGCCTTGGCGATGTCCTTCTTGATCTTCTGGGCGGCGGTCGAGAGTTCCTCGTCCTTGGCCTTGGCCAGATAGGCGTCAAGGCCGCCACGGTGGTCGACCGAGCGCAGCGCCGCAGCGGTGACGCGCAGCTTGAACGACTGCCCCAGCACGTCCGAGATCATGGTGACCTCGTTCAGGTTCGGCAGGAACCGACGGCGGGATTTGTTGTTGGCGTGGCTGATCGTGTTGCCCGACATCGGCCCCTTGCCGGTGAGTTCGCAGACGCGCGACATTTTGGTTTTCCTTCGATTCGTCAAAAGCGGGGGAAGGCAGGGAATCCCCGGCCCTCGAATTCGATTGGGGGCGTTTAAGGGGAATTGCGGGCGTCGTCAAGCAGCGGAACGCAGTGGGATGCATGGCAGATGCGCCGCTTGTGGCGCAAGCCCGACGTCCGGGCCGGTCCCGAAAATCAGGCACCCGAGCCCGCCCGACGCCGAGGGACGCGTCGGACAGGCGTCAGGCTTCCGCCAGCGCCTCGGCCCGTTCGAGGGCTGCGGCGACGGCAGACAGGCGGTTCTTGCGCAGGCAGCACTCGGCGCGTTCGCGCCAGTAGCGCATTGATGCGGCGCGGAGGTCGCGGTGGAGGCGGATCACCTCGGGCGCCTGCAGGCGTGAGGAGAGGCTGAGCCGTTGCAGGGCGCGGAACCCGCCGACATGGCCAAGGGCCGATGTGCCGGGATGGCCGCCGAACGGGAGTCTCGCCCGGGCGATGCCGGGCAGGAGGGCGGTGATGTGGCAGGCGTGCAGGTGATCCAGCCGGTAGAAGGGATCGAAGACCACAACCCCGGTCAGGTCCTTGCGGGCGTGGGTGGCAAGGTTACCTGCGACGGGGTCGAAGGAGGAGGCTTCGGGGTAGCGGTCTTCCTCGGGCACCAGGGCGGGGTCGAGCGACACTTGCGGCGAGACGACAAGCGCCTGGTTCAGCCGCAGAGCGCGGGAAAAGCGCAGCGTGGCATAGCCGCCCATGGAAAAACCAAGCGCCCGGGCGGTCAGGAACCGGGCGCGGGTGGCTTTGAGAGCCGCTTCCAGCGCGGGGGTTTCGGGGTTCAGAAACCAGTCGTTCCAGCGGGTCTGGATGTGCAGATGCGCAAGCCCGGCGGTCAAGGCACGCTGGACAAGGCCGCGATCGGAAAAGCTGCCGGGGTCCGGGACCCATTGCCGGAAGGTGACATAGAGCGCTGTGGTGGGTCGGTCTGGAAGCCAGAGCCGGGCGTTGAGGAGATCGCCGTCAAAGACGTTTTCAGGCGCTGCCTCCGGCGTCACGCGCGCCGTCCAAGGAGGGCCAGCATCTCGGCGGCGGCGGCCTCGGGGGTGAGTGCGCCTGCCGCCACGCGGTCGCCAAAGCTGGCCATCAGGCCCTTCTGTGGTTCGCGGGCCAGAGCGGACAAAAGGCCATCGCGGACCTCGGCCTCGAACCAGTGGCGCGCCTGGGTGGCGCGGGTGCGGTCCCAATGGCCTTCGGCCTTGCGCCAGGCGGCAAGGGTCTGCATCTCGTCCCAGGCGCGTGGCAGGCCGTCGGCCGAGACGGCAGAGACCGGCAGGGCCTTGGGGAAGCCGGGCGGGTCTTGTGGGCGGTGGCGCAGAAGCTGCAGCGCGCCGGAATAGTCGGCCACGGTGCGCATTGCGGCGGGCTTGAGATCGCCATCGGCCTTGTTCACCAGGATCAGGTCGGCCATCTCCATGATCCCGCGCTTGACGCCCTGCAGCTCATCGCCGCCTGCGGGCGCGAGGAGGAGGAGGAAAAGGTCGCTGAGTTCCGCGACCACGGTTTCGGACTGGCCGACGCCGACGGTTTCGATCAGGACAACGTCGAAGCCCGCAGCCTCGCACAGGGCCACGGCTTCGCGGGTGCGACGGGCGACGCCGCCAAGCTGGGTCTGGCTGGGCGAGGGGCGGATGAAGGCGAGCGGATCGCGCGAGAGGCGTTCCATCCGGGTCTTGTCGCCAAGGATCGAGCCGCCGGAACGGGCGGAGGAGGGATCGACGGCAAGGACGGCAACCTTGAGGCCCTGCCCTGTCAGCATCAGGCCGAAGGTTTCGATGAAGGTCGACTTGCCGACACCGGGCGTGCCCGAAAGGCCGACGCGCAGGGCCTGCGGGCCGTCGCAGAGCGCCGCAAGCAGAGCCAGCGCCTCGGCCCGGTGATCGGGGCGAGCGCTTTCGACCAGCGTGATGGCGCGGGCAAGCGCCCGGCGGTCGCCGGCGCGGATCAGCTTGGCGCGTTCAGTCGTGTCCATGACGCCTCTCTTTTCCAACTTATTGCCGGATGCGGGCGGGCTTGGCGAGGGGCGAGTTTCGCGCGGGGGCAACGATTTTTCGGCGAAAAATCGGGGTCAGGCGAGGTGGACCAGCGTCTTGCCGAAGTTCCGGCCCTCCAGCATGCCGATGAAGGCCGGGACCATGCTGTCGAGACCTTTGCTGACATCCTCGCGGTGGTGGATGCTTCCGTTGGCCAGCCAACCGGACATTTCGGCCTCGAAAGCCGGGCGGTCGGCGGCGAATTCGCTGACGATGAAGCCGCGGACCGTGAGGCTGCGCGTCAGGATAAGGCGCATCAGCGACGGCAGGCGGTCGGGGCCTTCGGGCGCGGTGGTGGCGTTGTAGCTGGCAATGGTGCCGCAGACGGGGATCCGGGCAAAGGGGTTGAGAAGCGGCAGGACGGCCGCAAGGACGTCGCCCCCGGTCAGTTCGAAGTAGATTTCGATGCCCTTGGGGCAGACCTCGGCCATGCGTTGGGCAAGGTCGGGCTGGTGGCGGTCGAGGCAGGCGTCGAAGCCGAGGGTTTCGGTGGCATGACGGCATTTCTCAGGCCCGCCCGCGACACCGACGACACGCAGTCCCTGCAGGCGGGCGATCTGGCCGACCACGCTGCCGACGGCCCCGGTGGCAGCCCCGACGACGAGGGTCTCGCCGCGTTTCGGTTGGCCGATGTGCTTCAGGCCGGCCCAGGCGGTAAGGCCGGGCATGCCGAGGATGCCGAGCCAGGCCTGCACCGGGGCCTGGGCGGGGTCGAGCTTGCGGCAGGTCGCGGCCTTCACCACCGTGCAGTCGCGCCAGGCGTCGTAGACAAGGACCTGATCGCCTTCGGCAAGGCTTGGGTCGCGCGACCGCAGGACCCGCGCGACAGCCTCGGTCGGGGGTGGATCGCCTAGGGGCGTGGGCGCAGCGTAAGAGCGGGCATCGGACATCCGGCCGCGCATGTAGGGGTCGAGCGAGAGCCATTCCATCTTCAAGAGCACCTCGCCGGGTCCGGGGTCGGGGAGCGGAACCTCGGCGATGCGGAAGTCCTCGGGTCTGGGCGCGCCGACGGGGCGCTGGACGAGCTGGATGGTGCGGGCGGTCTGGGGCATTGGGCTCTCCTTCGGGTCGATCATGCGCCCCCGGCTGCGGGTTGGGAAGCCGCCCTCTGGCCATGCGCGGCGGGGCGCGCCATAAGCGGTGCATGGTCGAGTTGCCGGTATCGCACGTGTTGCCCGAGCTTGCCGAGGCGCTGGCCTCGCGCGGGATGGCGGTGTTGCAGGCGCCTCCCGGCGCGGGGAAGACGACGCTTGTGCCGCTGGATTTGCTGGCGCGCGGGGTGGTCGCCGGGCGCATCCTGATGCTGGAGCCCCGGCGGCTGGCGGCAAGGGCATCGGCCGAACGGATGGCAGAGACCTTGGGTGAGCCGGTCGGGCGGACGGTGGGTTACCGGATCCGGGGCGAGGCGAAGGTTTCGGCGGCGACGCGGATCGAGGTGGTGACCGAAGGCATCCTGACCCGGATGATACAGTCGGACCCGGAGCTTTCGGGCGTGGGGCTGGTGATCTTCGACGAGTTTCACGAGCGGTCGCTGAATGCCGATCTGGGGCTGGCCCTGTGCCTGGAGGTCCGGGGGGCGCTGCGCGAGGACCTGAAGCTGCTGGTGATGTCGGCGACGCTGGACGCGGGGCCGGTGGCGGCGCTGATGGGCGGGGCGCCGGTGGTGACCTCCGAAGGGCGGGCCTATCCGGTGGAGACGCGGTGGTTGCCGCGTCCTCCCGACGCCTCGCTGCGCCTGGAGGCACTGGTTGCGGGGGCGGTGAAGGCGGCGCTGGAGGAGACGGAGGGGGGAGTCCTGGTCTTCCTGCCGGGCGAAGGCGAAATCCGACGGGTCGAGGGGATGCTGGCGGGTCTGCCGGGGGTGGCGGTGCGGCCTCTGTTCGGGGCGATGGACTTTGCGGCACAGCGGGCGGCCTTGGGGGCGGTCGAGGGGCGGAAGGTGGTCCTGGCGACCTCCATCGCCGAGACCTCACTGACGTTGCCGGACATCCGCGTGGTGGTGGATGCCGGGCGCGCGCGGCGGGCGCGGTTCGATCCGAACTCGGGCATGTCGCGGCTGGTGACGGAACGGGTGACCAAGGCCGAGGCCGAGCAGCGCCGGGGCCGCGCGGGGCGGGTGGCCGAGGGGGTGTGCTACCGGCTGTGGACCAAAGGCGAGGAGGGCGGGCTGGCCCCCTACCCTCCCGCAGAGATCGAGGTGGCTGATCTGGCGGGGCTGGCGCTGGAGCTGGCGCTTTGGGGCGGGACGGAGCTGCCGTTCCTGACGCCACCGCCTGCGGGGCCATTGGCCGAAGCGCGGGCGCTGTTGCAGGGGCTGGGGGCGCTGGACGACAAGGGCCACATCACGGCGCATGGGCGGGTGCTGGCGGCGCTGCCGCTGCATCCGCGGCTCGGGCACATGCTGGCCGTCGCGGGGCCGGAGGCGGCAACCTTGGCGGCCCTCTTGGCGGAGCGGGACCCGCTGCGGGGGGCGGGGCCGGACCTGTCGTTGCGGATGCAGGCCGTGGCGCGGCCGGGGCCGGAAGCGGACCGGGGCGTGGTGGAGCGGGTGCGGACCGAGGCGAAACGGCTGGCTTCGGCCGCGCCGAAGGGGGAGCGGAGGGGGCTGAGCCTCGCCGAGATGGCGGCGCTGGCTTATCCGGACCGGATCGGGCTGCGGCGGAAGGGAGAAGCGCCGCGCTGGGTGTTGTCGGGGGGCAAGGGGGCGGCGATGGCTGCGGGGCTGTCCCTATCGGGCGCGCGGCTGATCGTGGCGACGGACCTTGACGGCGATGCGCGCGAGGCCACGGTGCGGCAGGCGGTGGCGATCTCGGAGGCCGAGGTGCGGGGGCTTTATGCCGACCGCATCGGTTGGATCGAGGTCTGCGAATGGTCCAAGCGCGAGGGTCGGGTCACCTCGCGGCGGCAGGAGCGGCTGGGGGCCTTGGTGCTGGACGACCGGCACTGGGATGCGGCCCCGGAGGCGGTGGCGAAGGCGGCGCTGGAGGGAGTGCGGGCGTTGGGCCTCCCCTGGTCCCCGGCCGCGCGGCGGCTGCGGGCGCGGGCACGGCTGGCGCGGAGCGAAGGCTGGCCGGGGGTGGAGGATGCGGAGCTTCTGGACACGGCGGGGGAGTGGCTTTTGCCGCATCTGACGGGCGTGAAGACGGAAGGCGATATTCGCGGCTTCGATCTGGTTCCGGCGCTGCAGGGGCTTCTGGGATGGGACAGGTTGGCCGAGATGGATCGGCTGGTGCCGGGCAGCTTCGAGACGCCCCTGGGGCGGAAGATCCCGATCGATTATGACGGCGAGGTGCCGGCAATCGAGGTGCGCCTGCAGGAGATGTTCGGGGTAACGGTACATCCCGTCGTGGGGGCCAAGCGGCTGCCGATCCGGGTGACGCTACTTTCCCCCGCCCGGGCGCCGGTGCAGGTGACGACCGACCTGCCCCGGTTCTGGGCGACGTCCTATGCCGATGTCCGGAAAGACATGCGCGGGGCCTATCCGCGGCACCCCTGGCCCGAGGACCCGACCGTGGCCGAACCCACGCTGCGGGCAAAGCCGCGCGGGACGTGAGGGCAGTGTTTGCGGCAGGCCTGGGACTGGAGGGTTTCACACCCTCCAGACCACCCGCGGAGTATTTGGGACATGGGCAAGCCAAAGCGGGGATTGTCATTGCATAACAAAGTGCGCCCGGGCAGCCGTTCTCCACAGTGCATTTCATTAGGAGCCGTTCATGCGCCCCCTGCCCCGCCTGCTGTTTGCCGCCGCCCTGTCCCTGATCGCCCCCGCCGCCCAGGCCTTTTGCGGCTTTTACGTCGCGCGGGCGGATGGGGAGTTGTTCAACAAGGCCTCGATGGTGGTCTACACCCGGGTCAACGATACCTCGGTCATCACCATGTCCTCGGACTATCGCGGCGATCCGGCGGAGTTTGCGATGATCGTGCCGACGCCGAAGGTGCTGGACCGGTCGCAGGTGACGACAGTGCCCTCGGCCACGGTGGCGCATCTGGACCGCTACACCGCGCCGCGGCTGGTGGAGTATTTCGAGGAGGACCCCTGCGCACAGATGCTCTACGAGGAAGCGCCGGTGGTGGCAGAGGCGTTCGACGACGGAACCTCGCGAAAGGAACGCCGCGAGGGCGCCCGCGCGCTAGGGGTGAAGATCGAGCGGGAATTCGCGGTCGGGTCCTATGACATCCAGATGCTCTCGGCCCGGCAGTCGGACGGGCTGGCGGAGTTCCTGCGCGGCGAGGGCTACAAGCTGCCGGACGGCGCCGAGGCGGCGCTGGCGGGCTACATCACCATGGGGATGAAGTTCTTCGTGGCGAAGGTGAACCTGTCCCGCCATTCAGCCAAAGCGGCGCAGGAGCTGGAGCCGTTGCAGCTGACCTTCCGGTCCAAGGAGTTCATGCTGCCGATCCAGCTGGGCAAGCTGAACGGCGACGGGCCGCAGGACCTGATCGTGCTGGCATTGAATCGCAAGGGGCGGACGGTACTGACCAACTACACGACCAAGGAGATCCCGTCGGACGTGAACGTGCCGATCTTCGTGGGCCAGGTGTTTCCGCAATTCTACCGGGCGATGTTCGACAAGGTGGCGGGCCAGAACGGCGCTTTCCTGGAATATGCCTGGGACATGTCCTGGTGCGACCCCTGCGCCGATGATCCGCTGAGCCATGCCGAGTTCCGCCAGCTGGGGGTGGACTGGGTGCGGAAGTCCGAGGCCGCGACGCCAAATGTCTTCGTCACCCGCCTGCACATCCGCTATTCGAAGTCGGGCTTCTTCGAGGACCTGAAGTTCGCCGTCACCGAGGACCGCGGGAATTTCCAGGGCCGCTATGTCCTGAACCACCCGTTCGAGGGCGAGATCACCTGTGCCGAGGGCAAGACCTATGTCAGCGACACCCGCGCGCGGATCAAGGAAGAGGCGGCGCTGCTCCGCAAGCTCACGGGGTGGAGTGCGTCGAACATCGCGTCGAACATCGCGAAGACGGTGCCGAAGCGCTATCGCTGAACTGGCAGAGCCGGACGAGGTGCCCGGTCACTTGAGGCCCTGCGGGCAAGGGCCTGCTCGGGCAGCTGCTCCTGCCCCCAGAAGGCGCCCACGGTCGGCCCGGGGCGCGTGCGGTACAGGATCGCGTCGCGGATCTCGTGCCGCCAGACGCGGGCGCCCATGCGGCTGTACCAGCGTTGCGCATGGCGCAGGGTCGGGTCCGGTTGCAGCCAGGCCCGCCACAGCGCGCGGGGGCGGAGTTGCAGCGTGGCCTCGATCAGCTTGACCCAGAGGAACACCCGCCAGGCCGGGACGCGCGGGGTTTCCATGACCTGATGCTTGTAGTCCCAGAGCCTCAGGTCGGTTCGGATTACCCGGCGGTGGGCGCTTTGGCCGTGGAAGGGGGTCCAGCGGTGCGGGGTGGCGAAGACCGACATGATCTGATCGGGGTCGTAGGCCAGAAGGTGGCGGAGCATGCGCCAGTAGTCGGCGTCGGTCTCCTCCTCGAACCCGACGCCGAAGGTGCAAAGCCCGATCATCCCGTGCTGGCGCAGAAGCTGAATCGCCTGCCGGTCCTTGGCGCGGGTCCCGCCCTTGCGGACGGTCTGCAACGTGGCCTCGTCGGTGCCCTCCAGCCCCAGAAGAAACCGCAGGCAGCCCGCGCGTTTGTAAAGTTGCAGGATGTCGGCATCGCGCACGATGTCATCGGCGCGGGTGGAACCGATGATGAGGACGGGCACGTTCTCGGCAATCATCGCGTGCAGGAACGCCTCCCACGCCTTGCGGGAGGAGGTGGGGTTCTCGTCGGCGAGGTTCACCAGCTGCACGCCGTGGTCGCGGTGCAGCCGGGCGATCTCCTTGGCGAATGCCACCGGGTCGCGGTGCCGCCACTGGGTCCAAAAGCCGCGCTGGCCGCAATAGGTGCAGGGATGCGGGCAACCGCGCGAGAACTGCATCACCACCGACCGCAGCCCGCCCCAGTAGGAATGGGCGGCGAAATCGATCAGCTCCCACCCGGTGCGGTGCTGGTCAAGGTCGCGGATCATCGGGGCGGGCGGGGTGGCAAAGGGAAGGCCGTCGCGACGAAAGGCAAGGCCGGGGATGGTGGCGAGCGGGGTGCCCGAGGCCAGCGCCTGGGCCAGGGCGACCACGGTCACCTCGCCCTCGCCCCGCACGATCACGTCGATCTGCGGCGCCTCGGTCAGGATGTCCTGCCAGTGGTAGCTCGGGTAGACCCCGCCGTAGACGATGGTCACCCCGGGCAAGGCCGCGCGGACGGCGGCGGTGATCTGAAGGCAGGTCGGATGCGCCGAGGTGGAGCCGGAATGGCCTAGCATCAGGATGTCGGGCGGGTCGGCCCTCAGTGCTGCAAGGATCGCGGGAATGCGCATCGGCGCTATGTCGGCATTGATCAGGCGGACCTCGTGACCGGCGTCGATCAGCGGCCCGCCGATCTGCAGAAGGCCAAGCGGCGGCAAAAGCTCGCCCGGGACACGACTGCCGATCGAGCGGTGCGGCGGGTTCAGAAGCGTGATGCGGGACATGGGGCGACCTTGGTTGTTGCGGGCACCAGAAAGCATGGGAACCGAGCGCTTGCACCTCAGGCGATCCGGACTGCCGGGGTCGGAATTCCTTACAACCCTGCAACACGGATTGATTGCACGCCCCTTTCCCCTCCGTCGCAAGGAGCATATGACCGGCGCCAACAATCACGGGGCAGAACATGCAGGACAGGCAAGCGCGGCGCGCGCGGTGGGCGGTGGCGGCGATGTTTCTGGCCAACGGCTTTGTCATGGGGGCCTGGGCGCCACAGATTCCGCTGCTGATGCCGCGCCACGAGGTGACCGAATCCGCGCTGGGTCTGCTGATCCTGGTGCTGGGCCTGGGGGCGGTTACGGCGATGCTGTTCGCCGGAAGGCTGATCAGCCTTTACGGTGGGCGGCGGGTGCTGTCGCTGTTTTCGCTGGCGCTGATCCCGGTGCTGCCGATGGTCGTCTTCTCGCCGAACCTGTGGCTTCTGGCGCTGTTCATGGCGGTCTTCGGGGCGATGGCGGGCTGCATGGATGTGGCGATGAACGCGCAGGCCGTGGTGATCGAGAGGCGGATGCACAAGGCGATCATGTCCTCCTCGCACGGGTTCTGGAGCCTCGGCGGCTTTATCGGCGGGTCCGCGGGGGCCTGGGTCATCGCGCATTGGGGGTCCGAGGTGCAGTCGCTGCTGACCGCCGGCGTGGTCGCGGTGATCGTGATATCGGCCATGCCGTTCCTGCTGCCGGAAGAGCCGAAGTCCGTGGTGGTTGACGCGGCGCCCGCACCCAGGACCAAGCTCTTCCCGAAGGACTTCCACGTCTGGCTTTTGGGCTTTCTGGCGCTGGCCTCGATGGTGCCCGAAGGTGCGATCCTGGATTGGGCAGCGATCTACATGCAGAAGGAACTGGGGTCCGATGTCTTCGTCTCGGGACTGGGCTTTGCCTTCTTCGCGGGGGCCATGGCGCTGATGCGCTTCCTGGGCGACACGGTGCGGAACAGGTTTGGCGCCGTGCGGACGCTGCGGATTTCGGGCTGGCTTGGCGCGGCAGGCATGATGGGCGGGGCGGTGGCGACCGAGGAGTGGATGGTGATCGTCAGCTTCTTCGTGGCGGGTCTTGGGATCGCCAACATGGTGCCGATCCTGTTTTCTGCCGCCGGGAACCATCCGCGCCTGCCCTCAGCCTCGGCGATCTCGATCGTCACGATGGTGGGCTATTGCGGCATCCTGGTCGCGCCCTCGACCATCGGGTTCGTGGCCGAGCATGTGGGCTTCCGGCCGACCTATGCCGGGCTGTCGCTGATCCTGATCCTGGTGGCGATGCTGGCCGCACGGGCGGCGGATGCGGACGGCGCAAAGGCGCTGCCGCCCGCCACGCCTCAGGCAGCCTGAGGCGCGAGAGCGTCAACCGTCGTCAGCGTGGCGAAATCCGCGCCGAGCAGCGAGAGGGTGACGCGGAAGACCGTGTCCGCGTCGATGGTCCCGCCGTCATGAGCGGGCAGGTCGAAGCCCAGCAGCGCATCCTGCGGGAGGAGGACCTTGTAGCCGAGGTCCGAGGCCTGGCGGACCGTGGAGGTCACGCAGAAGGCCGCAACGGCGCCCGCGACCAACAGTTCCGTCACGCCCTGCCCTTTCAGGTAGCCATCAAGGCCGGTGCCGTGGAAGGCCGAGGAGCCGTGTTTCCAGAACACCGCCTCGCCCGCCTGTGGAACGGCGCAGGGCATGGCTTCAGCCCCCGGCGCGCCCTTGCGGAAGGGCGAGTCCGGATGGGGATCGTCGTGCAGGACATGGACAATCGGCGTGCCGGTCGCGCGGGCCCGCGCCAGAAGGTCTGCGATGCGGTCAGGGGCATCGGGTGTTGCCGTAGGTCGGCCTGTGCGGATACGGTCGGCCATGCCCTCTTGCATATCGATGACGAGGACTGCCCTCACGGCGCCCCCATGTAGTCGCGCTTGCCCAGTTCCACGCCGTTGTGGCGCAGGATGTCGTAGGCGGTGGTGACGTGGAAGAAGAACTGCGGCAGGGAGTAGAAGGACAGGAATTCGTCGCCCGGCAGAACCATGTCGTGGCCCCCGGCCTTGAAATGGATCGGGCGTTCCGGGGCGTGGGCGAAATCCTCTTTCTGGAACGACCCCATATAGCCCCGCGCCGCCGAGATGCGGTCCTTCAGCTCGGCAAAGGTGGTTTCGATGTCGGGAAAGCCCTTCGGGTCCACCCCGGCCAGCCGGGCGGTGCCGCGCGCCGCGAAATCGCAGGCCAGCTGGACCTGCCGGGTGAAGGGGAACATGTCGGGGAAGAGGCGGGCCGTGAGGATCACCTCGGGCTTGATCTTCTTGGCCTCGCAATGCGCCTCGGCCTTGTCGAGGACCGTGGCGAGAACGGACAGAAATCGGTCGAAGACGGCGACGGAACGGCGGTGCATGGGGGCCTCCCTTGGGCGTTTGCGCCAAGGTGGCGGATGCCAGGCGGAAAGCCAAGGGGGCGCAGGTTGCACCCCCAGGTATGTTCAGGCCCGAGCGGCCTCGATCATGGTGGCAAGCCGTTCGAGGATGCGGGTCCAGCCGCCCTTGTGGCCGTCGCGCGCGCCTTCCGACAGGAACTTCACCTGGGTCAGGGTGATCTCGGTGCCCTCGGCCACAGGGACAAGGCGGATCGTCACCTCGCTGTCGGCGGGGGAATAGGGCGAGGCCCAGGTGAACCGGATGAGGGAATGGGGGATCAGGTCCTTGTAGACGCCCTCGTGGACGATGTCCTTGTCCGAGGTCATCACGATGCGGAAGTCGCCGCCGACGCGGGGGTCGGTGCGGGCTTCGGTCACGGTCTGGTCGGCCCCGCCCGCCATGAACCGGCGGATCGTGGCGGGGTCAAGCCAGGCGGCATAGACAGCCTCGGGGCTGGCTGAGATCGTGCGGCGGATGGAAAGGCTCAGGTCAGTCATCGGTCTTGTCCTTCGTGAAATGGGCTGCAAGCGCGTCCAGCCTAAGATCCCAGACCGACCGCAGGTCACTGAACCAGCGGAAGGCCTGCTGCAGGGGGTCGAGGTTCACCTCGATCAGATGTTCGCGCCACTTGGTCCGGCGGGTGACGAGACCGGCCTTTTCCAGCACCATGATGTGCTTCGACACGGCGTTGAGGCTCATGTCGAACCGCGCGGCGATGTTCGTCACGCGGGAGGGGCCTTCCTGCGCAAGATGCGTCAGGATCGCCCGCCGCGTCGGGTCGCCGACTGCCTTGAGGGTGAGGGACAGCGGGTCGGGTGCAGGGTCTGTGTCGATTCGTTCAACCATATGGATGAATTACCAGCACTCAGTATTTCAGTCAACCAGATGGATGATTGACCCCCTGAAATCAGGATCGTTGCACCCGACGGAAGAAGAAGAGCATGTCCGGGACAAGACGGGCGGCACGCCTGACTTCGGGCTTGATGTTCAGGGCCCCACACTGCGCCCCTGTCTTGCATTGGACGGTGACCATGGCGGGCAGGAAACAGTCGAGAGCGGCCAAGGAGCGTCGGTGAATGGTGGCCTCGCCCGCGTTGCGGGACAAGATGTCGGGCGTGCAACCGGCAGCAGTGACCGGGTCAGCCGTGTCATCGGCGCACCGGCTCTGGGATGCTTCGCCGTGGGGCAATGCTGATCGGGTTTCCATTTGCCCGACTTGGGCTGACATGGTATGGTTCCCGCATTGTTTCCGAAGCTTTTTTGACCTTGCCAATAGCTCCGACAGCTCGTCGCGAAAGGGATTGCTATGTCGATGGACCCCATTAAGACATTCGAGAGTGCGCTGAAGATCAATCGACCCGCGGCGGTATTTCTGGTGGGCGGTTTTCTGGTCTTGGCCTTGGCAGCAGCGCTGGGCAATTCCTTCAAGGACAGCGGCCTGACCTTCTGGCACATTCCCGGAGCCCTGGTCGGATTTTCGGTTCTGGTGGCGATATTGGCGCGGTTGCACGGGGCGCTTGCGACGCTTGTCTGCTGGACACTTGTCGGTCTTGGCCTGATCTGGGCGGTGGCAGTCACGGCGCAGATCATCTTTGGCAACACCCTGCCCTATGCCAAACTGGAATGCCTCACCGGTTTCTGGAAGCCGGGCGCGTGCAGCGTGTCGCCGATCGAGGTCCCGCAGGGTGAGGCGACCGTCGTCACCCCGGATGCGGGCCTGCAGCCTGCAGAGGCCGAAGATACCGCGCTGCCCCCCACGCCTGCCGTCGACGTGGATCGCGGGACTGCTGTCACCTACATCCAGTTCGCCGGTTTCGACCGGGACAAGGTCAAGGACATCGCACGCCAGCTTGTCGATCTTGGCTGGGCCGTACAAGGGGCCGAGCAGGGCGGCGAGCGGTTCGACCACGCAGCCGGGCTGAACGAGGTTCGCTTCTTTCACTCCGACGATCAAATGCGGGCCGAGGTGCTTGCGCACGAGCTCTCCGACGCGATGGGGGGCACGTCTGTTCGGGTGTTGGACGTCTCTCAGTCGTCATGGGCGAAAGACAGCCCCGGCCATCTGGAGATCTGGATCAGCCAGTGATCAGACCCCAAGGCCGCAGCGCATCACCGCCTTTTGCGCGTGCAGGCGGTTTTCAGGGAAGGCTCGGGCCTTCTGACACCGGGTCCGCAGGGGCGACGGTGTCCGACGCTATTCCGACAGTTCCACAAGTTCGATCAGATTGCCCCATGGGTCAGCGACGAAGGCCACGCTGTACCCGAGTTCCGGGACCTCAAACGGCCCCTGGTAGGTTTTTGCCCCCCGCTCATGCAGCGTCGCAAGGGCGCGCTCGTGACTTGGAACCGAGAAGGCAAAATGGTGATAGCGGCAAGGCCCCAGGGTCTCCCAGAAATCGGCTGGCAAGGGGGCTCCGTCGTCGGTCGCGTTGCCGCCGATGATTTCGATCAGGGATCCGTTGTCGCTAGGTGCTGCCAGGTAGGCGAGCTCGATACCGTTTGGCCCTGACCATTCCTTGACGACCCGAAAATCGAACACCCTGACGTACCAGTCCATAGCCGACTGGCGGTCAGGCACCCGAAGGCAAGGATGACTGGATCGCATTGCCGCAAAAGGGGATGTGGCGTTGGTGGCCGGAAAAGAGAATGGCAACATGACAGTGATCCTATGTCTTGAAATTCATTCCTTCCTTTAGCACGTCCGGACCGCTGTCGGGTCTTCATTGCGCAGTCCGCGATCTTCAGGGCCACGACAGACGAACCGCAAGCCATGTCGCGCCATCGCCCCAAGCGGAGTTGCTGGGTGCAGGCAACTCTGTCAGGCTTGAACAGTCCGCCAACCTGCCACGATTTTCGCTGGTGCCAAGCGCGACCAATTGGCCAGTACTCGATACCACCAGAAGGTGACCTCATGCGCGTACTGATCTCTTCGACAACGGGCTCCGGCCATCTCAACCCGCTGCTGCCCTATGCCGAGGCGCTGGCGGAAAAAGGCCACGAGGTTGCTGTGGCCGTGCCCCCGGCGGCAGCGACACGCCTTGCCAAGGCCGGTATTGCGCATCTGCCGGTCGGCGAACCATCCGACGCGGAAGCCGAAGCCCTGCGCCGATCCCGTGACGCCGCAACTGGCACAGAGGCCGTCAGGGCGGCCGGTGCCGCGTTCTTTGCCGGGCTCGCACGAGCGGCATTGCCCGACTTGCTGCGCCACGCGGAGGACTGGCGCCCCGATGTGGTGCTGCGGGAGTCGGCCGAACTCGGAGGCCTGGTTGCAGCCGCAGCCTCCGGGATTTCTTGTGCCCGCGTCGGCGTGCATGGCGGCCACTTCGAGATGGACTTCTTTCAGCATCTGGTGACCCCCGTCGACAAGCTGCGAATGGGCATCGGCCTTGGCGCCGATCAAGGCGCGGGCCTGCGATCGGAACCGGTTTTCTCGGCCTTCCCCGCTTTCATGGATGATGGGGTGGATTGGCTCGGAACCCGCGAGCCCTTCCGTGTCCGCCCCTCTGCCGGCCCGTCGCCGGCGCTCGATGGGCCTCGGCCAGCTTGGGCGCCTGCCGAGGGCGAGACTTTTGTCTATGTCACCCTTGGCACGGTCAGCGGCAGATCCGAGAAATCCCGGTCAGCCTATCGTGCAGTGCTGGAGGCGCTGTCAACATTGCCGGTCCGGGCGCTGCTGACGACCGGGCCGATCATGCCGCATGAAGAGCTGGGAACCATCCCGCCAAATGTCACTGTCGAGGCCTTCGTGCCGCAGGCCGAGGTCTTGCCCTATGCCGATGCGGTGATCTGCCATGGTGGATCGGGAACTCTTCTCGGTGCCCTGGCCATGGGCCTGCCCCAGGTGGTTGTGCCGCTGTTCGCCGATCAGCCGCACAATGCGGCCTCCATTGCACGGGCGGGCGCGGGTATTTCGGTGACCGAGCGCACCGCGCCGGTTCTGCGGGCGGCAATTGCCCAAGTTCTGCAAGACGATAGCATCCGACAGACTGCACGCCGGATCGCCGGGGACATTGCGGGTATGCCCACCATGGACGCGGTGGTCGACCGACTGCTGGCTCTGGCTCGCCGCTCTAGCGTCGCCTGACGCTCGCGTTTCTCACACCCCCAGACACCAGCGCATGACGGCCTTCTGCGCATGCAGGCGGTTTTCGGCCTCGTCGAAGATCACCGAATGCGGGCCGTCCATCACCGCACTGGTCGCCTCGTCGTTCCGGTGGGCGGGCAGGCAGTGCATGAAAAGGGCGTCGGGCTTGGCGCGGGACATCAGCTGTTCGTTGACCTGATAGGGCCGCAGCTGGTTGTGGCGGCGTTCCTTGGCGGATTCAGGGTCGTGCATGGAGACCCATGTGTCGGTGACCACAAGGTCAGCGCCTTCGACGGCGGTGAACGGGTCGCGCTGGATGGTGATCTTCGAGCCCTTGTCCCGGGCGAACTGCACGAACTTGTCTTCGGGGTCCAGCGTTTCCGGGCCCGTGAAGGTGAAGTCAAAGCCGAACTGCCCGGCGGCATGCAGGAAGCTGGCCGCAACGTTGTTGCCGTCGCCGCACCAGACGACCTTTTTGCCCGCGATGGGGCCACGGTGTTCTTCGTAGGTCATGACGTCG
>JBKDYO010000026.1:0-8771 GCA_046305855.1 Paracoccaceae bacterium | reverse complement strand
TCGGCCGATTGCATCTGGAGGGTAAAGCGCTGCTCCATCGCCATGAAGCTGGTGAAGATGATGTTGGGGTAGCGCACCGCGCGGATCAGGACGGTGCGGTCGTCCTTTTCATAGGCCAGCGTCGCAACCTCGGTGCCTTTGCCGCCGTCGACCAGCGTCATGGCCTCGATCGCGGCCATTGCCTTCTTGTCGGCGTTCCGGGTGGATTTCGGGAGGAACGGTTCGATATCTGCAGCAACGACCGGGCGCGTCGTCCAGCCTTCGGGCGGTTTCGGCAGCATGTCGGCGAGTTTGGTCGGCAGTCCGCTGGCGGCGGCGGCGCTGGTCAGCCCGGCCACGCGACCGCTGAGACCAGACAGGTATTCGGTGAAGGTCAGGCCCTCGGCATCCTCACGCCCGGACCATTTGGCCGACATCTTGTAGTCGAAATACATGTAGCCGCTTGCCGTGATGACCAACATGATCAGCGAACCGATAAGACGAATCACGCGCCAGTCCTTCTATTGAGCCTTCAATTGGGCCTTGCTTGTCGCGCGGTTTCTAGAGGGGAAATTTGGCAAGCTTCGGGCAGGGGTGCGGAATTCTGCGTCTAGCGCTGCCTGCGCATCGACGACAGTGCGAACAGGGCCGCGGCCACGACAATGATCGACGGCCCGGTCGGCGTGTCCTGCCAAAGCGACAGGCCAAGCCCGCCAAGGCCTGACAGTGCCCCGACCGCGATGGCAAGGATCGCCATGGCTTCGGGTGTGCGGGCAAAACTGCGCGCGGTGGCGGCCGGGATGATCAGCATTGCAGCGATCAGCAGGGCGCCGACGATCTTCAGCGCAACCGCGACGACACAGGCAAGGGCGATGACCAGCACAAGCCGTTCCCGGTCCGGGCGGATGCCGGCGGCATGGGCGAGGTCTTCCGACAGGGTCGCGGTGAGGAGCGCCTGCCAGCGCCAGGCCAGAAGGGCAAGGACGGCCAGCGCGCCAAGCCAGACAAGGGCGAGGTCGGTGCGGGAAACAGCGAGGATGTCGCCGAACAGGTAGGTGGACAGGTCGGTGCGGACCGTCGGGAAGAAGCTGACGGCGACAAGACCGAAGGCCAGGGCAGAATGGGCAAGGACGCCAAGCGTGGTGTCCATCGCCCAGCCCCGAGCCGAGAGGCCAGCGACGGTGACCGCCATCGCCAGGGCCACAGTCAGGGTGCCAAGGCCGATCGGCAGGTCAGTCGCCAGCGCCAGCGCCACGCCGAGAACGGCGGCATGGGCGGTGGCATCGCCGAAATAGGCCATGCGCCGCCAGACGACGAAGGACCCGAGCGGTCCGGTGGCGACTGACAGACCGACTGCTGCAAGGCCTGCGCGCACAAGGAAATCATCAAGCATGGTTATGCTCGTGTGCGTGCTTGTGGCCGTGGTCATGATCGTGGTGATGGTGCGCCGGGCCGTCTTTGTGGTCATGGTCGTGGTCGTGGCGGTACAGCGCCAATGCGCCTTGCGTGCCAAGGCCGAACAGCGCGCGGTATTCCGGAGCGGTGGACACCACACGCGGCGTGCCTTCGCAGCAGATGTGGCCGTTGAGACAGATCACCCGGTCACTGGCGGCCATCACCACATGCAGGTCGTGGCTGATCATCAGCACGGCAGCGCCGGTTTCCGCACGGACCTCCTCGATCAGGCGGTAGAAGGCGGCCTCGCCGGGCTGATCGAGGCCCTGGGTGGGTTCATCCAACATCAGAAGTTGCGGAGCGCCCAGGAGCGCGCGGGCCAGAAGGACGCGCTGCTGCTGCCCGCCGGACAGGGTGGTCATCTGGTCGGTTTCGTGACCCGCCATGCCGACGCGGGCAAGGGCCTCGGCGGCGGTGGCATCGCTCACGCGGCGCGGCAGGGAGAGGAACCGGCGGACAGTGATCGGCATGGTGCGGTCGATCATCAGCTTTTGCGGGACATGGCCGATCCTGAGGCCCGGCGCGCGGGTGATCCGGCCTTCGGCCACCGGCACGATGCCAAGCAGCGCGCGAAGAAGTGTGGATTTGCCCGAGCCGTTGGGGCCGAGGATGGTCACGATCTCGCCCTTGGAGACGTCAAGGTTGATATCGTGCAGGACCTCTTCGCTGCCGAAGCGGACGCAGACATGGGAGGCGGTGATCAGGGTCATGCCGCACTCTGGCAGGATGGGCAGAGGCCAAGCGCCTCGATGGTCGTGCGTTCGACGCGGAAGCCGGCGCGGGCGGCCTCGGCCTCAAGCGAGCGGCGGGCTGTGCTGGCCTCGGCCTCGGCGACCGTGTTGCAGACGCGGCAGATCAGGAAGGCCGGGGCGTGATCTTCGCCCATATGGACACAGGCCGTGAAGGCGTTCAGGCGCTGGATGCGGTGGGCAAGGCCTTGTTCTACAAGGAATTCCAGCGCGCGATAGGCGACGGGGGGCTGGTTGCCGAAGCCATCGGTGGTGAGCCGCGCCAGGACGTCATAAGCCCCGAGCGCCTTGTGTTCCTCCAGCAGGATCTCCAGCACACGGCGGCGGACCGGGGTCAGCCGCGCGCCGGTTGCCTTGGTCAGCGCTTCGGCCCGTTCCAAAGCGTCATGGGCGCAATGGGCGTGGTCGTGCGTGGCAAACGCCAGATCGGGCGTGGCGCAGCCGGGGCAGTCCGGAGAATCGTGCATGGCGGGCACCTTGGGGTGTACCTGTACCGGAGGGGTTGACGTGTTATATTATTACATACATAGCTTGGCCCAGACACGAAAGGCCTGATCGATGCGTTATATCATTACTCTTGCGCTTACCGCCACCCCCGCCCTTGCCGAGGTGCCCTCTGTCGTGACGGACATTCCGCCCGTCCATGCGCTGGTGGCGCAGGTGATGGGCGATCTGGGCCAGCCCGAGCTCTTGCTGGCCAAGGGCGCGGATGAGCACGACTTCCAGCTTCGGCCCAGTCAGGCCGGTGCCGTCGCAGATGCCGGGCTGGTGGTCTGGATCGGACCGGAACTGACCCCTTGGCTGGACGGCGCGCTGGAGGCGCGGCCCGAAGGTGCGGCAGCGCTGGCCCTGCTGGATGCCGAGGGAACAGTGCGTCGCGCCTATGGCGAGGCGAAGCAAGCGGAGGGTCACGAAGACGAGCACGGCCACGAAGACGAGCACGCTCACGAGGAGGGGCACGCAGACGAGGCCAAGGAGGACGGGCATGATCACGGTCACGGCTCCGAGGACCCGCATGCCTGGCTCGACCCCGGAAATGCCAAAGTCTGGCTGGGCCTGATCGCAACCGAGCTTGGCCGGCTGGACCCGGAGAACGCGGCAACTTACACGGCGAATGCGGCTGCGGCGATCGAAGAACTTGCGGCGCTGGACGCCGAGGTGGCGACAATTCTGGCCCCGGCACAGGGCAAGCCGATCGTCACGTACCACGATGCCTTCGGCTACTTCGCGGATCACTACGGGCTGAACATCATCGGCAGCATTGCCGAGGGTGATGCCGCGTCGCCCGGGGCGGCGCGACTGACGGAACTGCGTGGCACCGTCGAAGCGGGCGAGGTGATGTGCCTGTTCCCCGAAGCCCAGCACGATCCGGCGCTGGTCACGCAGATGACGGAAGGAACCGGGGCAAAAGTCGGGGGCGCATTGGACCCGGTCGGGTCGTCGCTGGAGCCCGGTCCGGGGGCCTATTCCGCCTTGCTGACCGGAATGGCGCAGACCATTGCGGATTGCGCCGGAAAATAAGTCTGGCTGAAGCCTGACCTAGGCCAGCGACAGCAGCCTGGCGCAGTCGACGTGCATGGCCAGATGGTCGGCCAGGGAGTCCAGGGTTTCCTCGACGGTCTGGTCATAGCTGGCGTTGCCCGGCGTTGCGCCGAGGCTGGCAAGGAAAGCGCGGCGGAAGGCGTCTTCGGTGAACATGCCGTGGAGGTAGCTGCCCATGACGCGGCCATCGGCGCGGACAGCGCCTTCGGGCTGGCCGTTCACGGTGAACATCGGGTGGGCGCGGTCGGGGCCGGAGGTTTCCCCGAGGTGGATTTCGTAGCCCTTCACGCGCGTGCCAGACGCGGGATGCACCGCCTCGGTTTCCGTAACGCGCTTGTCCGGGGTCATCACGGTGGCAAGGTCCAGCAGGCCAAGGCCCGGGACGGAACCCGGTTTTCCCTCGATCCCATCGGGGTCCGCAATCTCGCGCCCCAGCATCTGATAGCCGCCGCAGAGGCCGAGCACCTTGGCGCCGCGTCTCAGGGCTGCCTGAAGGTCGATGTCCCAGCCTTGCGCGCGGAAGTGGGCGAGGTCGGCGATGGTGGCCTTGGAGCCTGGGAGGATGATCAGGTCGGCTTCGACTGGAAGCGGCTGGCCGGGTTTGATGATCTTCAGGGTGACGCCGGTTTCCTGCGCCAGGGGGTCGAGGTCGTCGAAATTCGCGATGCGGTTGAGATGAGGGACGGCGATGAGGAAGCTGCCACTACCCCGCGTGCCGCCAAGGTCGGCGGCGTCTTCGGCGGGCAGGCGGTGGGCGTTCGGAAACCACGGGATCACGCCGAGGCCCTGCCAGCCGGTACGTTCTTCGATGAGGCGGTAGCCGTCGTCGAAGAGGCTCGGGTCGCCGCGGAACTTGTTGATGAGGAAGCCCTTGATCATCGCGGCATCAGCTGGGTCGAGGACGGCTTGCGTGCCGACCAGCTGGGCGATGACACCGCCCCGGTCGATGTCTCCGGTCAGGATCACGGGCACATCCGCGGCGCGGGCGAAGCCCATGTTGGCGATGTCACCCGCGCGGAGGTTCACCTCGGCCGGGCTGCCCGCGCCTTCGACGATGACAAGGTCGGCTTCAGCCTGCAGGCGGCGAAAGCTGTCGAGGACCGGGGCGATGAGTTGCGGCTTGAGCGCGGCATAGTCCCGGGCCTTCACGGTCGTCAGGCGCTTGCCCTGGACGATGACCTGCGCGCCGGTCTCGGATTCGGGCTTCAGGAGGACCGGGTTCATGTCGACATGGGGCTGGACGCCACAAGCGCGGGCCTGAAGGGCCTGGGCGCGGCCGATTTCGCCGCCTTGGGCGACGGCGGCGTTGTTCGACATGTTCTGCGGCTTGAAGGGGCGGACGGTCAGGCCAGCCCGTGTGAAATGGCGGCAAAGGCCCGCGACCAGCAGCGACTTGCCGACGTTCGACCCGGCACCCTGGATCATGATCCTCATGTCTTGCGCGCCATGAGCCAGAGGAAGAAGACCCCGCCGACGAGGCCGGTGACGACGCCAATCGGCATGTCCTCGGGGGCCATGACCACGCGGGCGACGGTGTCGGCGGCGACGAGGAAGATGGCTCCCGCCAGCGCCGAAAGGGGCAGGACGCGGGCGTTGTCGCCGCCCACGGCAAAGCGGACGAGGTGGGGCATCATCAAACCGACAAAGCCGATGAGGCCGGAGAAGGCCACCATCACGCCGGTGATGAGGGCTCCGGCGACGAAAACGGTCAGGCGGAAGCGAGCGACGGGGATGCCGAGGGAGGCGGCGGTTTCGTCGCCCAGCGACATGGCGTTGAGGGCACCGCTTTGGGTCCAGAGCCAGAGGCCGGCGGGGACAAGGACGGCAAGCGGGTAGATCAGGTGCGACCACTGGGCGAGGCCAAGGCCGCCGAGCATCCAGAAGACGACGGTATGCGTGGCCTTGGGGTCACCGAGGAAGATCAGGACATTGGCCCCGGCCATGATGATGAAACTGACAGCGACGCCTGCAAGCACGAGCCGGTCCGCGCTTGTCGCCCCGGTGACGCGGGCGACAGCGAGGACAAGGAGGGTTGCGGCGAGCGCCCCGCCGAAGGCCATCAGAGGAACTGTGAGGAGGCCAAGGAACAGGCCGGTGTGCAGAAGGGCCGCGATAGCCCCGAAGGCCCCGCCCGAGGAGATGCCGAGAAGATGGGGGTCGGCGAGGGGGTTGCGGGTGACCGACTGGAGGGCGGCCCCGGTGATCCCGAGGCCCGCGCCAACAAGGGCTGCGAGAAGGGCGCGGGGGAAGCGGATGTCCCACACAATAGCCTCGCGGCCTGTAGTCCAGTCGGGGGTCACGAGACCGGGGATCAGGTGGTTCGTCAGCACGCCCCAGACGGTGGAGAGGGGGACGGGGACGGCACCGACGGAGACGGCGACAAGAATGGCGAGGAGGAGGACGCCGCCGCCGGTCAGCACGACACCGGCCCGGCGCGTAAGGCGCAGGACGGGGTCAGTGGCGGTGACGAGCGGCGTTTCGGTCATGTCAGTTTCCGCCATGGACAGGGTTGCGGACCCCAACCCGAACGGACGCTGGTGTCCGGGCGCGGAGTTTTCGAAAACTCCGCGTCGGAGCCTTTGAAGGCTCCGGTCCGATTTCCTGGAAGGAATCGGCACCCTGTCGGGTCGGCCTGGCTTTGGCGCATGGGTGCATCAGTTTCCCCAGAAGCCTTTCACCAGCTTTTCCACCGCGCGGATGTTGCGGGGGCCCGGAGTGGCTTCGACGTATTCGAGGACCACATAGCGATCATTCTTCACCGCGTCGATGTTGGCGAAGGCCGGGTTGTTTTCCAGAAAGGCGATCTTCTGGTCGGCGGTCACGTCGCCGTAGTTGACGATCACGATGACTTGCGGGTTGCGTTCGACCACCGGCTCCCAGGCGACGGTGGCCCAGCTTTTGTCGAGGTCATCCATGATGTTGCGGCCGCCTGCGGCCTCGATCAGGGCGGTGGGGATGGCATAGGCTCCGGCGGTGAAGGGGCTTTCATCCCCCGAGTCGTAGACGAAGACCCGGAGGGGGGTGGTGCGGTCGACCTCGGCGGTGATCTCGGCAAGATTGGCCTTGTAGCTTTCGACCAGATCCTTGGCGCGATCTTCGATCCCGAAGATGAGCCCGAGGTTGAGAAGGTCGGCATACATGTCCTGCATCGAGGATTTGGCCTTGGGGCCGACGAAGATGCAGCTTTCGGTCAGCTCGTAGGTCTTGATGCCCAAAGGCTCCAGCGTTTCCGGCGTCACCTCGCCGCCGACCTTCATGCCGTAGTTCCAGCCGGCGAAGAAGAAGTCGGTCTCGGCCCCGAGGAGGACCTCGCGGGTGGGATACTGGGCGGAGAGCTCGGGCAATTCGGCGATCCCGGCGCGGAGTTCCTCGTCCAGCGTCTTCCAGCCCGAGACGCCAGTATAGCCGACCATCCGGTCGCGGAGGCCAAGGGCCAGCATCATCTCGACGAGGTTCACGTCATTGGCGATGGCACGGGCGGGCGGGGCGTCGAAGGTGACCTCGCGGTTGCAGCTTTGCACGGTGACCGGAAAGGCCAGCGCGGGTGCGGCGGAGAGGAGAAGGGCGAGGAGAGCGATTTTCATCTAGTGGTCCGTGAGGTGAAAGGAAAAACGGGGGGCCGCACCGGTGCGGTCGATGCGGGTCGCGACATGGAAGGCGCGGGCGATGGTGGCTTCGGTTAGGGCCTGATCGGGGGGTGCGTCGACCACCACGCGGCCCTCGTCCAGGATCAGGACGCGGTCGGCGAATTCGGCGGCAAGGGTCAAATCATGCAACGTGCAGACGACAGCAAGGCCAAGGCCGCGTAGCAGGCGGAGAAGCTCCAGCTGATGGCGGATGTCGAGGTGGTTGGTGGGCTCGTCGAGGACGAGAATGCGCGGTTCCTGGGCCAGCGCCCGGGCGACCATGACGCGCTGACGTTCGCCACCAGAAAGCGTGCCGAAGCGGCGGTCGGCCAAGTGGACGAGGTCCAACCGCACAAGTGCTGCATCGGTGATCGCCTTGTCCCGTGCACCGGGACCCATGCCCTGCCGATGTGGCAGGCGGCCAAGGGACACGATCTCGCGGGTTGTGAGGGCAAAGTCGGTGGGCTGTTCCTGCAGCACGGCAGCGACGATCCGGGCCGCTTCGCGGGCGGGTCGGAGCCAAAGGTCGCGGCCCTGCAGGATGACCGAGCCGGACAGGGGCGCCTGATGGCGGTAGAGGAGCCGGAGCAGCGACGACTTTCCCGCGCCGTTCGCGCCGCAGACTGCCAGAACCTCGCCTTCCGCGAGGGAAAAGGAGATGCCGTGCAGGATTGCTGGGGTGCGCTTAGGGCCCCAGGTGACGTTTCGAAGTTCCAGGACGGTCATGGCATCGCCCCCTCGCGGGAGACGATCATCGCGGTCGGCCCGCGGGTGGGGGTGGTGTTACAGAGGAGCCGGGGCAGGTCGCGCCCAACCGTCCGTTCATCATCCAGCGCGGCATGGGCGCGGGCGATGTCGCCGAAAAGCCAGGGTGTCTTGGACGTTGCTCGGTAGCTGATTGGGCAGGGTTCGCCATGATCCGGCACATAGCCTGCAATACTGGTGGTCGAGATCGCACCGCGGGGGGTCTTCAACCGCCCGAAGCCCAGTTTGCCGTCATGAACGTTGAGCGTGCAGGCCTTGCGGACAAGACTCTGCTGCGGCGCGGATTGCGCCACGGCACTGGGTCGGGCCCGAGGCCCATTGGAATTGCCGTCCATCGAATACTCCATCCGGGGCACCCCGCCCGGGTCGGCTGATTGCTTCGATGGCAGGTCTCCTGACTTCGCGGGTCGCTGCTTCCCCCACCTTCCCGGTCCCCCCGAACATCGGGTCTGACCAGTGGCTTCGAGGGTCGCTCGCCGCTTACAGTTGCGGGGGCAGTCGGGGATTTGGCGGCTGTTGCCTACACCTCACCCCATTCCCTTTTCACCCGGCATCGCTTTGCTTGGCCGGGAACCATCCCCTTATGTCTGCGCCGGAACCTCTGGCGGTTCAAGCCGGAAAGCGACCGACAAGGCACCGGGCGCGCCACTGGCGT
>JBKDYO010000025.1:0-3228 GCA_046305855.1 Paracoccaceae bacterium | reverse complement strand
GGGCTTCAGCGTCGAATGCTTCTCCCGTTCGATGAACGGTTCCGGGTCCAGCCCCAGCATCTCGCCCAGCGTGCGCAGAAACAAGGTCGTCGATTCCAGTCCAATGGGCGCCTGCAGATAGGGCTTGCCCAGACACTCGGCGAGGCCCCGACCAAACTCGCGATACATCACCACGTTCGCGTCGGCATTCACCAGGTTCCGCATCTCGGCCAGGTGCGCGCCCAAAGGCATCACCATGTTGATCTCGGCCCCGATGCCTTCGACCAGACGACGGATTTCCGCCAGGTCCGAGGCCATGTTGAATGTGCCATACATCGGCCCGAGGATGTTGACGCGGGGCTTTGACCCCTCAGGGCGCGGGGTTTCCGGAGGCATCCGCCCCTTGGTCATCCCGAATTCCGTGAAGATCCACGTCATCGCCCGGTCGGCGCACTGCCACTGATCCTCGTCGATGGTCCTCGGAAGAAACCGCTGGATGTTCGTCCCTTGCGGCGTAACACCCCCGCCGATCATCTCGGCAATCGAGCCAGTCACAACCACAGCAGGCAGCGCCGGGTCCAAAGTCTTCCAGGCCCGCGCCATCGAGGACTCCGTCCCCGAAGTCATCTCGCCCTCACCCAGACCCGTCACCACGATGGGCAACTCATGCGGCGGCAGCGCATCTGTATAGTGCAGGACCGACGTCACCGGCAGGTTTTCGCACCCGACCGGGCCGTCGATGACGACCTGCAGGCCCTTGACCGCACAGAAGGCATAGATCGCCCCCCAGTAGCCGCCCGCCCGGTCATGATCCTGCACCAGCATCAGATCATCTCCTCGGCCTTGGCAGCCTTGGCGGCCTTGTCGAGTTTCTTCTGGTGGATCGCCCGGAAGTCCGGCCGCAGGTTCGGAGCCCCTTCCCAGATGCCCGCCGTATCGCCCGTGCCGACACCCTCGAAGAAGGCCTTCATGCCCTCCATCCGGGTCTTGTTGCCCATCGCGGCGTTCACGACCTGAGCCAGCGACCCCGCCCCCGCAGGTCCCATCAGGGGCCGCGCGGAAATCAGATTAGTGAAGTAAAGCGAGGGGATAGCCTTTTCCTTCGCCTTCTGCACCACCGGAGTTGTCCCGACCGCCAGGTCCGGCTTGAACGCCTCCATCGCGGTCAGATCGTCCTCCAGGCTCGCGCGGTACTTCACCACGCAGCCCTTGGCCTCCAGCCACTCACGATCCGCCTGGGACCATTCGTTCCGAGCACAGGCCGTGCCGACGTAAGGCACTTCCGCGCCGCTTTCGATCAGCAGCCGCGCGACCAGCAGTTCGGACCCTTCATAGCCCGACAGCGTGATCCGCCCCTTGATCGGGTTGGCGGCCAGCGCGCCCTTGATCGCCGGTCCAAACGCATTCTGCGCCGCTGCAATCAGATCAGGAGCGACGTTGTAAGCCGCCCCAATCGCCGCCAGCCAGTCCATCGTCCCGTCATGCCCTACGGGAGCAGAACCAACGATGGTGCGCCCCGCCGCCTGAAACTCGCGGATCGCGGCGGTGTAGAACGGATGGATCGCCGCCACGACGCCCGAATCCAGCGCCGCGTAAAGCTCGCGCCATTCGCGGCACGGCACCACCGGCCCGGCGGCAAGGCCCATCGGGGCCAGCATCGCGCCGATCATCATCGGGTCAGCCGGGAACATCTCGCCCAGAAGCGTGACCGTCGGACGGTCGGACCGCCCCTGAGCCGGAGCCGCCACCGGCCCCGCCTCGATCTCGGACCGCGCATAGGCCAGCATGGCACCGGCCAGCACGTCCTTCGCCTCGGCATGGGTCGGCACGCCAAACCCCGGCACGTCGATACCGATGATCCGGACGCCGTTGATCTCATCCGGCAACAACCGCAGCGGCACGCCCGACGCGGTCGGCACGCAAAGGTTCGTCACCACCACCGCGTCATAACGGTCCGGGTCCGCCAGCTCATGCACCGCGTCGCGGATGTCCTCGAAGAGCTTGCCGGTCACCAGCGTCTCCGAGTTGAAGGGCACATAACCGACCGACCGGCGGGCACCGTAGAAATGCGAGACGAAGCTGAGGCCATAGACGCAGCAGGCCGAGCCGGACAGCACCGTCGCCACCCGCCGCATCCGCAGACCGACGCGCAAGGACCCGAAGGCCGGGCACATCGACTGCGGCTTGTCATGCGGACCTTGCGGATAGTCAGCCGCGTAACGGTCCAGCACTTCCGAGTTGCCCGCCGCCCGCGCAGCCTCCGCCATCTGCCCCGCACCTGCGTGGCAGCCCAATCCGTCGACCGAAGGAGTGGTGGCGAGGTCGGTCACTTGCGACCTTCCCGCGCCTTCAGCGCCTCTTCGATCTTGGCGAGTGCGTCGAGGTCAAACATTGTCGTAGACCACTTCCAGGCTGGGTTTCACGGCAGCAAAGGACCCGCGCATGTCGGCGTCCGTCGCGGGGTCCAGAACGAAGTTCGACCCCGTCGTTTCTGCATCGAACAGGCCCAGAAGCCCATCCTGCGTCAGCGGCTTCGGGCGCAGTGGCGGGGCGTCGGCGACGGCACAGGCCAGCACCTCGAACAGCGCCCCCCACTGGGTCGCATTGGTCCCAACGATCTGATAATTCGCCGATTTCCGGCGCAGGTCGTCATCGGCGGGGATCGAGGCCAGCACCGGAATGTTGACGGCTTTCGCAAAGGCCGCAGCCTCGCCCGTGCCGTCATCCTTGTTGATCACCAGCCCCGCGACGCCGACGTTGCCGCCAAGCTTGCGGAAGTATTCCACCGCCGAGCAGACGTTGTTGGCCACATAAAGCGACTGCAAGTCGTTCGACCCGACGACGATCACCTTCTGCGCCATGTCGCGGGCGATCGGCAGACCGAACCCGCCGCAGACCACGTCGCCCAGGAAGTCGAGGAGCACATAGTCGAAGTCCCAATCGTGGAACCCCAGCTTTTCAAGCAGTTCAAACCCGTGGATGATCCCGCGCCCGCCGCAGCCGCGACCGACCTCAGGTCCGCCAAGTTCCATCGCAAAGACGCCGCCGCGCTTGAAGCAGACGTCGCCGATCTTCACCTCTTCCCCGGCCAGCTTCTTGCGGGTCGAAGTCTCGATGATCGTGGGGCACGCCTTGCCGCCGAACAGGAGCGAGGTCGTATCCGACTTCGGATCGCAGCCGATCAGCAGCACGCGCTTGCCCATCTCGGCCATCATGTGGCTGAGGTTGGCGAGGGTGAAGGACTTGCCG
>JBKDYO010000024.1:0-22943 GCA_046305855.1 Paracoccaceae bacterium | reverse complement strand
ACTGTCGTTTCCTTCCCGGTCCTCTTCGCAGGCACCGTTGCCGGGTTCCTTCTGTCCGCCGTGCTGGTCGGAACCTCACGGCTGCCGTCTCGCAAGCCCCAACTGCCCGAGCGGTTCTGGGCCACCACGACCAAGGGCATCCGCATCTATGCCGCGACCCCGCGGCTGCGCGGGCTTTTGGCGCTGGAGGCTGCCGTCGCCGCTGCCGGGGCGATGGTCTATGTGAATACCGTCGTCCTCGTCGAAACCCGCCTCGCGCTCGGCCCGCCGCAAGTGGCCCTCGCCTTCGCCGCCTTTGGTGCGGGCTCGATCCTCGCGGCCCTTCTGCTGCCCCGCTTCCTGACCCGGTTCGACGACCGCCCGCTGATGCTGTCCGGTGCCGCGCTGATGGTTGCCGCTGTCGCTGCGGTTCCGGTTGCGACAACCTTCTCCGCCCTTCTCGGGCTCTGGGCGCTTGCTGGCTTTGGCTTCTCTCTCACGCAGACACCTATTGGCCGCATCCTAAACCGCTCTGCGCAAGAGGTGGATCGCCCCGCCCTCTTTGCCGCGCAATTTGCGCTCAGCCACGCCTGCTGGCTGGTCACCTACCCGCTGGCCGGTTGGCTGGGCGCAACCCTCGGCCTTGGCGAAACCGCCCTTGTCCTTGCGACCCTCGGGGCGCTCGCGCTGGTCCTGACCTGGAGGTTCTGGCCTGCCTCCGACCCCGCGGCCCTGGCGCATGACCATCCCGATCTCGCCCCCGACCACCCGCACCTTGCCCAGCATCACGCGCCGCACGCCCATGCCTTCGTGATCGACGATCTTCACCGTCACTGGCCGCGCGCGCCAGGCTGACGCCCCATGCCACAAAAGGTTTACAAAGGGTAAGTAACCACAACCAACCCCTTGAAATCGCTTGACTGACAGATCCCGCCCAGCGTGGACACCCCCACCCTTGCTCCCTTCCGCCCCCCGCGCTACCTTCGCCGCCAACCCACACTGGAGACCCCCCATGCACGGAATCGAGAAACGCCTCGCCGAACTCGGCGTCACCCTTCCCGATGCCCCCGCTCCGGCGGCGAACTACGTCCCCTTCGTTCAGGTGGGGAACCTCGTCCACATCTCCGGTCAGATCAGCCAGAACGAGGCAGGCCTGATCAAGGGTCGCCTCGGCGAGGACCTGTCCTTCGAGCAGGGGGCCGAGGCCGCGAAGCGCTGCGCGATTTCGCTCCTCGCCCAGCTGAAGAAGGCCGTCGGCGGCGATTGGGACCGGCTCGACCGCGCGGTCAAGCTGGTGGGCTTCGTGAACTCCACCCCCGATTTCACCGACCAGCCGAAGGTGATCAACGGCGCTTCGGATTTCCTCGTCGCGGTCCTCGGAGAAGCAGGTCGCCACGCGCGCTCGGCCGTCTCTGCCGCCTCGCTGCCCCTTGGTGTGGCCGTGGAAATCGAGGCGATCTTCGCGCTGAAATGACCCGTGTCCCGCTGCCCGACAGCTTCCTTAGGCTGCCCCTTGCCCATCGTGGGCTGCATAACCACGACCGAGGCGTGATCGAGAACTCAGTCTCTGCCTTTCGAGCTGCAATCGAGGCTGGATACGGCATCGAAGTCGATGTCCAACGCAGCGCCGACGACGTCCCGTTCGTCTTCCACGATGACGACATGCAGCGCCTGACGGATGCTACAGGAGAGTTTCGAGACCACATCGCCGCCGACTTGGGTCGTACCGTTCTGCGCGGTAGCACCGACACGATCCCGACCTTGAAGGAAGTCCTGACGCTGATTGCAGGCAGGGTGCCCTTGCTTGTCGAGATCAAGGAAAACTGGAACACGATGAAGGATACCGACGGTATTCTCGAGAAGGCGATTGCCGAGGCATTGGCCGGTTATGCAGGGCCAGTCGCGGTCATGGCGTTCAACCCGCATTGCATTGCCCATATGGCCCGTCTGGCCCCGGACGTTCCGCGCGGCCTGACGACCGAAGCCTATGACCCTGATCTGAACGCACCGATACCCGCCGAGGTCTGCGACTACCTGCGCGAGATTCCGGATTATGACAGAACGCGCTCAAGCTTCATTTCGCACCAGGCATCCGACCTGGCGCGTCCGCGCGTGGCCGAACTGAAGGCGCAGGGTGCAAAGATCCTGTGCTGGACGATCCGCTCGCCCGAAGCTGAGGCAGAGGCGCGCAGGATTGCCGACAATGTGACCTTCGAGGGTTACGCAGCCGCGCTTCCGGCTTGACCTTCGCAGCCAGCCCGCCACCTTCCTTTCGACCGAGAGGGCGCGAATGGCCGATCTGACCCTGCACGACAGCCTGTCCGAGATTGCTGCTGCCGACTGGGATGCCGTCGCTGCACCCGAGCAGGCTGTGGGTCGCCCGCTTGACCCCTTCACCACGCACCGTTTCCTGTCCGCGCTGGAGGCCTCGGGCTCCACCGGCACAGGCAGCGGCTGGCAAGCCCGGCCCCTGACCCTGCGCGAAGGGGGCAAGCTCGTAGCCGCGACGCCGCTTTATGTGAAGACCCACAGCCAGGGCGAATACATCTTCGACCACGGCTGGGCTGACGCTCTGGAGCGGGCCGGCGGCCGCTACTACCCCAAGCTGCAGATCGCGGTGCCCTTCACGCCCGCCACCGGGCGGCGGTTCTTGGGATCGGATGCACACCGCGAGACGCTGTGGCCAGCGGCCATCGGCATCACGGCACAAAACCGGCTGTCGTCGCTGCACGCCACCTTCTGCACGGCAGAGGAAGCCGAGGCGCTGGCGGGGATCGAGGGAACGCTGCACCGCGTCACCCAGCAGTTCCACTGGGAAAACCGGGGCTACGGGACCTTTGACGACTTCCTGACCGACCTCGCAAGCCGCAAGCGCAAGATGATCCGCAAGGAACGAGAAACAGCGCAAGGCAGGGGTCTGACAATCCGCGCGCTGACTGGGGAAGAGATCGAGCCCCGGCATTGGGATGCCTTCTGGGCATTTTATCAGGACACTGGCAGCCGCAAATGGGGCACGCCCTACCTGACGCGAAAGGCCTTTGCCCGCTTCCACGAGACAATGCGGAACGACATCCTCCTGGTCCTCGCCTTCAACGGCGACCGGCCCGTGGCGGGTGCGCTGAACTTCATCGGGCGAGAAACGTTGTACGGCCGCTACTGGGGCTGCACCGAAGACCACCCCTGCCTTCACTTCGAGCTTTGCTATTATCAGGCCATCGACTGGGCCATCGCCAACGGCCTGCAGCGGGTCGAGGCGGGCGCTCAGGGCGAACACAAGCTGGCGCGAGGGTATCTGCCGGTGGAAACCCATTCGATCCACTGGATCGCGGAACCATCTTTCCGCGCAGCCGTTGACCGCTATCTGCAGGCAGAGCGCCGCGCCGTCGGCGAAGAGATCGAGGTCCTGACCGCCTATGGCCCCTTCCGCAAGCACGAGGGGCGGGAGTAGGCTTTACCGGACCTGACCTTAGCGGGTGCCCCGACCCATAGGAGGTTGCCATGACCCCTCTGCTTCCCGAAGCCGACCGCAAGATCCAGTTGCCGCCCCTGGCCGAAACCGGCTGGGCCGCCGTGCCGGACCGCGACGCGATCCGCAAGGTGTGGAAGTTCCGCACCTTCGTTGAGGCCTGGGGTTTCATGTCCCGCGCAGCGCTGGTCGCGGAAAAGCTGAACCACCACCCGGAATGGAAGAACGTCTACAACGTGGTCGATGTGACGCTGACCACGCATGATTGCCATGGCATCAGCCGTCTGGACATCGAGCTTGCCGTGAAGATGGACAAGCTTGCCCCGGATGCCGAAATCGCACGCGACCATGGCGAGCCGATCAGCTGCCTTTGCGAGCTGCGCGCGCAGAAGGCCTGAGGTTGTCCAGCCCCTGAAAGGCCTGTAGACCCGGCGAAGCCGAATTTGGAGAAGCGCCGTGCTGCAACGCCATGCCGACTGGTTTTCGCTGTTGAACGTCGATCCTGCGCTGCGAGATCGGTCGCGCGACGTGATGGAGCAGACCCTTAAGATCTCGCAAGGCATGATGCACCGGATGGACGTCGAAGCACTTGCGGCGGCCTTGCTGCACTGCCAGCCCAAGCGCGTGTTCGAGATCGGGACCTACCGCGGGGCGTCGTCGGAAATGATGCTGCGGCTTCTGCCCGAGGCGGAAGTGATCTCGATCGCCTTCGTCAGCGAAGCCCAAGGAAAGCGGCAATTCAACAACGACGAGTTGAGCGTCGAGGATGTGGGCGCGCTCGTCAGCCCCGAAAACCGGGGGCGCTATACCCAGTTGATCGGCGATTCCCACCAGATCGACCCCGCGGCCTTTGTGCGCACCCATGGCCGGATGGACCTGGTGTTCATCGATGGCGACCACTCGCGTGAAGGTGTGCGCCAGGATACCACGCTTGCCCGGGCGATCCTTGCCGATGGCGGAGCGATTGCCTGGCACGATGCGAACCCGAAGAAGCGCTACATCGGCTCGCGGCTGTTCCTGGAAGAGGATCTGGACGAACTGGCACTGGCCACGTCCGATGATTTCATCGGCGGTGTGGCCCTGTGGACCAGCGCCCTGGAACAGCAGCTGCGGGCCGGGACGCTGGCGATGGCCGGAAAGCCCTAAATCAACCCTGCCATCCGCGCGCCGGTCAGCAGGTCGGGGGCAAGATGATGCGCCCAGCGGCCCTGACTGGGGACGATGTCCGGCACCTGCACCACGACGCAGCCAGCGCGATGGGCGGCCTCGGCCCCGGTTTCGCTGTCTTCGAACACGAGGCAGCGGGAGGGCGCGACACCAAACAGCGTGGCGGCCAGCAGATAGGGTTCGGGGTCCGGTTTCGGGGCACGGACGTCGTCCAGCGTCACGATATGCGTGAAGGCCTCGGCAATCCCGGCGATCCCCAGCTTGTGGTGCGCGCCGATCCGGCCGGTCGAGGTCACAATGGCAAGGGGCGCGGTCAGCGCAGGCAGAAGGTCGCGCGCACCCGGTTTCAGCGCGAGACCGGCATCCACCCCGTCGTTGAAGCCTTTGCGCCAGTGCAGGTTGACCGCTGTAAGGTCCACTCCCGGAAGGGCGGCTCGAATGATGCGCGCGGCGGTCGGTTCATCCTTGCCGACAAGCCCGTGCATGAACGCTTCGTCCACGTCATGCCCATGTGCGGCAAAGGCGGCCATGCCGGTCACCAGCGCGATACTTTCGGTATCGATCAGCGTGCCGTCGAGGTCGAAGAGAATGGCGTCGTACATCAGGGCCTCCGGGCGGAGGCATAGCCGATCACAGATGCAGCCGGTAGTGGGTAAAGCCCTCGCCATCCTTGGCTATCCGGACCGGCCGGAACGCGGCAACGTCGTCCAGATGCGCGGCGGCACCATCCCCGGCGGCGAAGGTGGCGGTAGTGCCCGGCATTGGCAGGAAGTGCCAGTGGCGGCGCGGGGACCCACCGACCAGCCCCTTGCGCTGGACATGGGCGGCAATCACCGACTGCACCCGAGCGCCGTCGGTGAAGACGACCTGCGGGTCGGCCTCGGGATCCTGCAGGCGGGCACGGCCCGCACGGTGACTGTTGGTGACCAGCAGGTATTCGTCCTCGGGCCGCACCGGACGGTCGCCGTGACAAAGACCGACGATCCGCCGGGCCTCAGGGTTCGCAAGGCGGCCCTGGGCGTCGAATCGGGCGGGCTGGCTAAGGTCGATGGCATAGGACAGCTGCGGGATCGTCTCGAACAGAAAGGCCGGGACCTCGGGCGCAAGGATCGGAGTATCGGTCGACCCCGGTGCGATCTGCCGGAAGATCGTCGCTGCGCGCTCCAGCCAGGTTGCAAGCTCGGCTCCGGTCAGCATCAGAGTGACGATGGTGTTCGGGAAGGGATAGAGGTCCGACAGGTTGCGCATGCGCAAAGGGCCTGCAGGAATGTCGGTATAATTCAACGGCCCACCCCGCCCGCCAGCCCGGAACGGCGTGGCAGACGACAGGACGGGGAGGCTTTCCCAGCCGGTGCCCGCCAGCGCCTCGCGGACATGGGCCGCTTTTGCCTCTGCGATCAGGTCAAGGGCGGCAGAGGGGGCGATGGTGGCAAAATGGGTGTGAAGGGCCGTGGGCGTCTCGCCCAACTGCCGCCGGGACCAAGCCAGGGCGGCACGATGATCGGGGGCAAGCGCCTGATGCAGGGCCGGTGTCGCCGGGGCTGGATCAGCGCTGCGTCGACCGATCCGGGTGGAAGCCCCCACTACCCGCCAGCGCCGCAGACCTGAGCCGCAGCGTTCGAGGTCCAGATCGATGATGCCGACATGGTTGGCGGAATGCCCCGGCATCACCGCCGGTTTGCCCGCCAGACGTCCGGCCACCGGATCGACGGCTGGCGATGCGGGAAAGTCGGGGCCGGGGAAGATCTGGTGGCTGTGGCCAGCGACGACCGCGTCGATTTCTGGCAGGGCAGCCAGCGCGGTGGCGGCGTTTTCCGACCCGGTCTCGGGGTCCACCGCACCAATCCCGGTATGGGCCAGTGCCACAATGATATCGGCCCCCCGGGCGCGAAGACGCGGCAACCAGGCCCGGGCTGCGGCCAGAATATCCCGCGTCTGGACCCGGCCATCGGGGGAATCGCGGTCCCATTCCTCGATCTGAGGCGGGGCAAAGCCGATCACCCCGACGCGGATCAGATGGGCATGCCCCTCTTGGTCGATGATCTGGCGGCGCAGGATCGCGAAGGGCGGCACAAAGGTCTCGTCCCGGGCCGGGCTTTTTCCCAACCGGGTCGCCACATTGGCCGAAACGACCGGGAACTGCGCGTCAGTCAGGACCTGCGACAGGAAACGAAGCCCGTAGTCGAATTCGTGGTTCCCCAGCGTGATGGCGTCATAGCCCAGCGTGTTGAAGGCCGTGATGACCGGATGTGCCCGCTTGCGCCGGGCATTGGCGGCGTAGTCGGCAATCGGGCTACCTTGCAGAAAATCGCCATTGTCAAAGAGCAGGCAATTCTGCGCCTCGCCCCGCGCTTCGGCGATCTGCTGCGATACCGCGCCCAGCCCGAGGTTCAGGTTTGGCCGGTTCGCGCAGTAGTCGTAGGGCATCAGGCTGGCATGCAGGTCGCTGGTCGCAATCAGCCGTAGCGAAGCAAGCGGGCGGCCGACAAAGGCGGTCTTTTGCGCAATCGCAAGGTCGTCAGCGGTACCCTCTGGGGGGTCGGGGTCCGGCGACGGACCGGCTGATGCAATGGGTACGTGATACATTGTACTTCCGGTAACCTGCGCAAAACCTGCCAACCGAGAAAACTTTAACAACAAAACGCACTCATTACGCGAGCGTTCTATCGTTCGGGTTGTGTCAATGTTATGGCAAATTGTCGTTATTCACGCGGAGGTTGTGCGATTGCGGCGGGTTGCCAATTGAAACTGGCGGGAAAGCAGCAGAGGCTCCGTCGAGGCAATAACAGTGGCAAAAAAGACGGTCGGAAATGCGCATCGCAGAAACAGTGACCTTTGGCGGGTCGGGGCTTGATCGACACGCAACCCTGCGACGCGAAGCGACCGGATTGAAGGACGCCCTGGGCGCAGGAACGGTGCTGCCGATCTGGCGTTGCAAGCCCCTTTTGCACCAGGACCGCCTTGCCTGGGTCGCTTCGGACCATCCGGTGCTGGCGCTGGCCGGGCCACCGATCTTTCTGGGACTGGACGCGGGCACCCCGCGCTTTGCTGCCGACGTGTCGGACTGGTCGCCCGAGGCCGGGGCGGATGCCCCCGAGGCTGGGTTCTTCGACCAGACGGTGCAGCAACATCCGGCGATGACCGGGGGCGAGGGCTTTGCCGAACTGCGCGGCGTGATGACCCGCCTTGATCCGCGCGAGGCCGAACTGGTCGTCACTGCCACGGCAGTGCTGCATTGGCACCGCAGCCACGGCTTCTGCTCGACCTGCGGCGCACGGTCCGAGATGACGCAAGGCGGCTGGCAACGGACGTGCCCGGCCTGTGGCGCACAGCACTTCCCGCGTACCGACCCGGTGGTCATCATGCTGGTAACGCATGGCAATTCCGTTCTTCTGGGCCGCAGCCCGGGCTGGCCCGAGGGGATGTTTTCGCTTCTGGCCGGTTTCGTCGAACCGGGCGAGACCATCGAAGCTGCCGTCCGCCGCGAGGTGCTGGAAGAAACCGGAGTCACCTGCGGCGCGGTCAGCTATCTGGCCAGCCAGCCCTGGCCGTTTCCGGCCTCGCTGATGATCGGGGCGCGGACCGAAGCGCTGACCCGTGACATCCGGCTGGACCCCGAAGAGCTGGAGGCCGCGGTCTGGGTCACGCGAGAAGAGCTGGTCCAGTCATTTGCCGGGCGGCACCCGTCGATCCGCCCCAGCCGCAAAGGAGCTATTGCGCATTTCATTCTGCGCAACTGGCTTGCGGATCGGCTTGATTGACCCAATCTTCCTGATATGCGGTTGACCCTACCGGACATTCACCCCGTGGAGCGCAGATGAAACTGACGGCCAAGACCGACCTCGAAGTGCCTGCGGCTGCGGTCTTCGCCACCCTGATCGACCACCCCACCTGGGAACGCGAGGCGCTTCGCAACGGGGTCGAGGTCGATCGCCCGGCGGGTACGCCTGCGATGGGTGTCGGGGCCGAATGGCGCATTCGCGGCCACTTTCGCGGCAAGGCTCGCAAGGTGCACATCAGGATCGACGAGATGACGCCGGATCAGCGGCTGGCGTTTGGCATCGACAGCCCATCGGTCGAAGGCACGTCGCGGCTCGAGGTCATGGTGCTGTCTCCCCGCCGCAGCCGGTTGCGGGTGGATCTTGAGGTCAAGCCAAAGACCCTAGCGGCGCGGTTGTTCATCAACACCATGCGCCTTGCCAAGGGCCGCGTGCAGGCCAAGTTCGAACATCGGCTCGGCCAGTTGGGCGCACGGATCAAGGACCGCTACGAACGCAACCAGGGTCAGGCCTAGCCTCGCTCGCGGTCCGCCGGATAGACGCCCAGGATGCGGTGCTCAGAAGTGAAGTAGCGCAGCTCTTCCAGCGCCAGGGCGACATTCGGGTCCTCGGGGTGGCCTTCGATGTCGGCGTAGAACTCGGTCGCCGTGAACGTGCCGCCAACCATGTAGCTTTCCAGCTTGGTCATGTTCACGCCATTGGTCGCGAACCCGCCCATCGCCTTGTACAGCGCCGCCGGAATGTTGCGGACCCGGAAGGTGAACGTCGTGATCATCTTGCCCGTCCCGCGTCGGGACAGGTCTGGGGTGCGCGACATCACCAGAAAGCGCGTGGTATTGTTCGCCTGATCCTCGATATGCCGGGCAATCACGTCCAGACCATAGATCTCGGCGGCAAGCTCGGAGGCCAGAGCGGCCTTGGTCTTGTCCTTGCCCTCGGCCACCTCGCGGGCAGCGCGGGCGTTGTCGGAACTGACCTTACCGCGAATGCCGTGCGCTTTCAGAAAGCCCGCACATTGCGGCAGGATGACCACATGGCCGTGCGCTTCCTGCACGTCCTCGACCTTCGCGCCGGGAACACCCAGAAGGTTCACATGCACCCGGACGAAAGCCTCGTCGACGATATGCAGCCCTGCGCGCGGCAACAGCGAATGCACGTCCGCCACGCGGCCATAGGTCGAATTCTCGACCGCAAGCATCCCCAGATCGACCTCGCCCTTCGCGACCTTGTCGACGACTTCTTCGAAAGTCGTGCTGGGAACCGCCTCGAAATCCGGGCGCGATTGCTGGCAGGCCTGGTGCGAATAGGCCCCGAGTTCGCCCTGAAATGCGATGCGACCGGCCATCTTGCGTCATCCCCTGTCGAAAACCTGCCCTGCGGGGCGTTTCGTCGCGCGTCTACACCTTGAAACCGGACAGGGGAAGCGGGTAGATACCGCCCGAACGAGACCCCGGGATAGGTGAACCATGTTCGACACGATGACGATGACCAAGGCGGTGGGCGCGGTATGCGGCTCTCTCCTTGTCCTGATGCTGGTGGGCTGGGCATCTGACTCGCTGTATCACGTGGGCGCCACCGGCCACGGCGGCGAACATGGCGAAGGTGAGCTGACCCAGGCCTACACGATCGACACTGGCGAAGAGGCCGCTCCTGCCGAAGGCGAAGGCGAAACCGTTGACGTCGCGGCGCTGATGGCGTCGGCGGATGCAGCCGCGGGCGAAGCGGTCTTCAAGAAATGTGGCTCGTGCCACAAGCTTGACGGTTCGGATGGCGTCGGGCCGCACCTGAACGGGGTGGTCGGTCGCAACCATGCTGCGGCGGCCGGTTTCGCCTATTCCGAAGCCATGGCGGCCAAGGCAGCCGAGCCGTGGAGCGAGGAAGCGCTGTTTGCCTTCCTGGAAAACCCGAAGAAAGCGCTTCCCGGCACCAAGATGGCCTTTGCTGGCCTGCCGAAGCCGGAAGACCGCGCCAACGTGATTGCCTACCTCGCCGCCAATCCCTGACTGGCTGCAACAGATCGCCGACCGGAAGCCGCCCACTGGGCGGCTTTCTTTTTGGGCAACTCACGCAATCGCGTGTGGCAATCGCGGCTTGTTGGCTCGACAAACCCTGAGTTAGCATAAATGTATATTGCAGGCAGAACGCAGGGGAGGCTGACGGATGCGGACAAACAAGCGGGTGGCAGCACAAAGCAGGGCAGCACGGACGGGTTTGGCCCCTCTGGTCGCGACGGGCTCTCTGATCCTGGCGCTCGCGGCGCTGGCGCTTCCGGTCCGGGCGGAAACCGTCATCAAGTCCCACGGCATTTCCACCTTCGGCGACCTGCCGCTTCCCGCCGACTTCACCCATCTGCCCTACGTGAACCCCGATGCCCCCAAGGGCGGCGAGATCAGCCAGTGGGCACCGGGGTCCTTCGACAGCTTCAACGGTTATGCCATCGCGGGCAATGCGGCGGCGCTGTCCTCGATCTTCTACGAATCGATCCTGTCCGGCACGCTGGACGACGTCAGCGCCGCCTACTGCCTTCTTTGCGAGACGATGGAGTACCCCGAGGACCGGTCCTGGGTGATCTTCAATCTTAGGAAGGACGTCACCTTCTCGGACGGCACCCCGTTCACCGCCGAAGACGTGCTTTTCAGCCACAACCTTTTCGCCGAGAAGGGCATCCCGGAATACCGCTCAGTCGCCAATGAAAAGTTCCAGTCGGTCGAAGTGCTGGACCCCTACCGCATCAAGTTCACTTTCTCGCCAGGGACGCCATTCCGCGACATGCCCGGACAGGCGGGCAGCGGGCCGATCTTCTCGAAGAAGCACTACGAGGAGAACAACCGCGACCTGGAAAAATCCAGCCTGGAACCCTTCCTCGGCACCGGCGCCTATGTGCTGGACAGCTTCAAGCCCGGCCAGCAAGTGATCTACAAGCGCAACCCCGACTATTGGGGCAACACGCATCCCCTGAACATCGGCCAGAACAACTTTGATCGCATCCGGATCGAATATTTCGGTGACGACAATGCATCGATGGAGGCGTTCAAGGCGGGTGTCTACACCTTCCGCAACGAAGGCGATTCCAAGCGCTGGGCCACTGCCTACGACTTCCCGACCATCGCGTCGGGCGACGTGGTCAAGGCCGTGCTGCCGTCCGGTAACATCGCCGGAGGCCAGTCGATCATCTTCAACCTCCGCCGCGACCAGTTCCGGGACCCCAAGGTGCGTGAGGCGCTGGGTCTGGTCTTCAACTTCGAATGGTCGAACAAGGCGCTGTTCTATGGGCTTCTCGCTCGGATCAATTCGATCTGGGAAAACTCCGAGATGGCCGCGACCGGCGTCCCCACCCCGGGAGAGATCGCGATCCTGCAGCCCCTGGTCGACGAGGGCCTCCTCCCTGCCAGCATCCTGACCGATGAGGCCAAGATGGGCTCGGTTTCCTCCGAGGACCGGGCACTTGACCGCAAGAACCTGCGCGCGGCATCCGCCCTTCTGGACGAGGCAGGCTGGACAGTGGGCGACGACGGCATGCGGCGGAAGGACGGTACGACGCTGAAGATGGCGATGGTCCATGCCCGCACCGACCTTCTGCCGGTGATGAACGCCTATGTCGAAAACCTGCGCGCGCTGGGTGTGGACGCCAGCTTCGAGATTATCGACGATCCGCAGTTGCAGGAACGCGCCAGCCCGCCGAACTTCGACTTCGACGCGCTGCCGACCACGGTGGTGAATGGCGGGCTTGAACCCGGGGGCGTGCTGAAACAGGCCTGGGCTTCGGTGGCCAAGGACAATTCCAGCCGCAACCGGATGGGCTATGCCGACCCGGCAGTGGACAAGATCCTTGAACTGGTCGAAGCCGCCAAAAGCCGGGAAGATCTTCACACGACCGTCCGGGCGCTGGACCGTGTCCTTCGCTCGCAATGGGTGATCGTGCCGCGCTACTACAAACGGGACAACTGGGTCGCTTACTACAACATGTACGAGCATCCCGAGACCCTGCCACCCTATGCTCTGGGCGAACTGTCGATCTGGTGGTACAACCCCGAAAAAGCCGACGCGCTGAAGGCCAAGGGCGTGTTGAAGTAACAAAGAACGGGCAGGGATCTTGGGCGCCTACATTCTCCGCCGGTTGCTGCTGGTGATCCCCACGCTGTTCGGCGTGATGGTGATCAACTTTGCACTGACCCAGTTCGTCCCCGGCGGGCCCGTTCAACAGGTCATCGCCCGGCTGGAGGGCGAGGGCGATTCCATCCAGAACCTCGGCGGCGGGGAAGAGGGCGGGGTCCAGGAAGACGACGGCTATGTCGGCGCGCGTGGCCTGCCACCCGAGTTCATCGCCAAGCTGGAAGTGCAGTTCGGCTTTGCGCGCATCGTTTGCGATGAAGGCTTCACCGGCACACCCAGCGTCACGGCCCCGGAATGCACGAAAGAGAAGATTCCGGCGGTCGAACGCTTCTTCATCATGATGGGCAACTACCTGACCTTCGACTTCGGCGAGAGTTACTTCCGCTCGATCTCGGTCGTCGATCTGGTCCTGGAAAAGATGCCCGTCTCGATCACTTTGGGCCTCTGGTCGACGCTGATCGCCTACCTCGTCTCGATCCCCCTCGGCATCCGCAAGGCCGTGCATGACGGCTCGCACTTCGACACTTGGACCAGCGGCGTGATCATCGCAGCCTATGCGATCCCCGGGTTCCTGTTTGCGATCCTTCTGATGGTGGTCTTTGCGGGCGGCAGCTATTTCCAGTGGTTCCCGCTGCGCGGGCTGACCAGCGACGGCTGGGAGGACATGAGCCTCTTTGGCAAGATCACCGACTACCTCTGGCACATCGCCCTGCCGGTGACGGCGCAGCTGATCTCGTCCTTCGCGGTGCTGACCCTTTTGACCAAGAACAGCTTCCTCGACGAGATCAAGAAGCAATATGTCCTGACGGCGCGGGCCAAGGGCCTGTCCGAAGCGCGCGTGCTTTACGGGCATGTGTTCCGAAACGCGATGCTGATCGTGATCGCTGGGTTCCCGGGGCTGTTCCTGTCGGTCTTCTTCGGCTCCAGCCTGCTGATCGAGGTGATCTTCTCGCTGGACGGCTTGGGGCAGCTTGGCTTCCGCTCCGCCGTTGAACGGGACTACCCGGTGATCTTCGGCACGCTTTTCGCCTTCGGGCTGATCGGCCTTGTCGTCGGCATCCTGTCCGACCTGATGTACGTCTTCGTCGATCCCCGCATCGATTTCGAAAGGCGCGGGTGATGGCGCTTTCGGCCCTTAACCAGCGGCGCTGGCGGAACTTCAAGGCGAACCGGCGGGCCTTCTGGTCGCTTTGGATCTTCCTGGTCCTGTACGGCCTGTCGATGTTCGCCGAACTGATCGCCAACGACCGCCCGATCCTGGTGCAATATCAGGGCGGCTACTACGCGCCGGTCTTCAAGTTCTACCCCGAAGTGGCCTTCGGTGGCGACCTGCGGACCGAAGCCGACTACACCACGCCCGAAGTGCAATGCCTGATCGTCTCGGGCGGGTCGCTGGATTGCTGGGATGACCCCAATGGCATCAAGGCCGAGGTCGAGGCATCCGGCACCGCCGCCGGTCAGTCGGTGCAGGCCGGGTGGCTGATCTGGCCGCCGATCCCCTACAGCTTCAACACCATCGTCGATACCGGCGGCGTGGCACCCGGAGCGCCGTCACAGATGAACCTGCTTGGCACCGACGACACCAGCCGGGACGTGCTGGCGCGGGTGATCTACGGGTTCCGGCTGTCGGTGACCTTCGCCCTGATCGTGACATTGCTGACATCCGTCATCGGCATCGCGGCCGGGGCCATCCAGGGCTATTTCGGCGGCCTTACCGACCTTCTCTTCCAGCGCTTCATCGAGCTTTGGTCCTCGGTCCCGACGCTTTACGTCATCATCATCGTGACCGCCGTCTGGGCGAAAAGCTTCTGGTTGCTTGTCTTTCTAATGGTCCTTTTCGGCTGGACCAGCCTGGTCGGCGTCGTGAGGGCCGAATTCCTGCGGGCGCGGAACTTCGAATATGTCCGCGCCGCCAAGGCGCTGGGGGTCGCGGACTGGCAGATCATGTTCCGCCACCTTTTGCCCAACGCCATGGTCGCGACACTGACCCTTCTGCCCTTTGCTGTCACCGGGGCCATCGGCACGCTGGCCAGCCTCGATTATCTCGGCTTCGGCCTGCCCGCCGACCTGCCCTCGCTGGGCCAGCTGACCCGGCAGGCGCAGCAGAACTTGCAGGCCCCGCACCTGGCCTTCGTCGCCTTCTTCACATTCGCGATCATGCTGTCGCTTCTGGTCTTCATCTTCGAAGGCGTGCGCGATGCCTTCGACCCCCGGAAGACCTTCAGATGAGTGTGCTGGAGGTCAAGAACCTGACCGTCACCTTCCGCCAGGACGGCCGCCTGATCGAGGCGGTGAAAGGCGTATCCTTCTCGGTCGACAAGAGCGAGACGGTCGCACTTGTCGGCGAAAGCGGCTCGGGCAAGTCGGTGACGGCGCTGTCGACGGTCGGGCTTCTGGGCGACAACGCCGAGGTGTCTGGCTCGGTCACCTACCTTGGCAAACAGATGGTGGGCACGCCGGAACGCGAGTTGCGCAAGGTCCGGGGCAACGACATCAGCTTCATCTTCCAGGAGCCGATGACCTCGCTCAACCCGCTCCACACCATCGAAAAGCAGTTGGCTGAAAGCCTTGCGCTGCATCAGGGGCTGACCGGGGACGCCGCCCGCGCGCGCATCATCGAGCTTCTGGGCAAGGTCGGCATCCGCGAGGCGGAAAGCCGGCTTGGCGCCTATCCGCACCAGCTGTCGGGCGGGCAACGCCAGCGGGTGATGATCGCGATGGCGCTGGCGAATGGGCCGGAGCTTCTGGTGGCCGACGAACCCACCACGGCGCTGGACGTGACGATCCAGGCGCAGATCCTGGACCTTCTGGCGGAACTGAAGCGGACCGAGGGTCTGAGCCTTCTTTTCATCACCCATGACCTGGGCATCGTGCGCCGCATCGCCGACCGCGTCTGCGTCATGCAGGGTGGCGAGATCGTCGAGCAGGGGGTGACGGCGGAAATCTTCGCCAACCCGCAACATCCCTATACCCAGAAGCTTCTGGCGGCCGAGCAGAAGGGCGGTCCGCCCCCGGTGCCCGAAGGCGCGGCCGAGGTGGTGCGGACCGACGCACTGCGGATCTGGTTTCCGATCCACAAGGGATTGCTGCGCAAGACCGTCGGCTATGTGAAGGCCGTGAACGACGCAACGCTTTCGGTCCGCGCCGGTGAAACGCTTGGCATTGTTGGCGAAAGCGGGTCTGGAAAGACGACACTGGCGCTGGCGATCCTGCGGCTGATCGGGTCGACCGGAACGGTCACGTTCCTGGGCCGCGACCTGCAAAGCCACAGCCGGTCAGACCTGCGCGGACTTCGGCGCGAAATGCAGATCGTGTTCCAGGACCCCTACGGCAGTCTGTCACCCCGGATGACGGTCGAGGAGATCATCGCCGAAGGCCTGGGCGTCCACGGTGTCAGCCCGGGTCAGAACCGCACGGACATGGTCGCGGGCATCATGCAGGAGGTCGGCCTCGATCCGGCCACCATGCAACGCTATCCACACGAGTTTTCCGGCGGCCAGCGCCAGCGCATCGCGATCGCCCGCGCGATGATCCTGCGCCCGAAACTGCTGGTGCTGGACGAACCGACCAGCGCCTTGGACATGACCGTGCAAGTCCAGATCGCCGACCTTCTGCGCGAGTTGCAGCGGAAATGGGGCCTTGCCTACATCTTCATCAGCCACGACCTGCGGGTGATCCGGGCCATGGCGCACAAGGTCATGGTGATGCAGGCCGGCGATGTCGTCGAAACCGGCGATTGCGCGGCCGTGTTTACCAATCCGCAAACCCCCTATACCAAAGCTCTGATGGCCGCCGCCTTCGGAGCCTGATCCTTGAAGCTTCTCTTCGTCCACCAGAACTTCCCCGGGCAGTTCCTGTATCTCGCGCCCGAGATGCAGCGCCGTGGCCACGACGTGCGGGCAATCACCGACGTGGTGAACGACAAGACCTCCGACATCCCCACCTTGCGCTACAGCCACAAGCCGCAACCCGTCGAACCGAAAGCCACGCGCCTTGGCCGCAACTTCACGGTGATGAGCGACCGGGCCGTCTCTGTCGCGCGCTTCTGCCAGAAACTGCGCGCCGAGGGGTACGTGCCGGATGTGATCTACGGCCATTCCGGCTGGGGCGAGACCCTGTTTCTCAAGGAAGTCTGGCCCGAAGCCAAGCTTCTGGTCTTCGCCGAGTTCTACTATCGCGGCCATGGCGCCGACACCGGCTATGACCCCGAGTTTCAGGCCACAGGCTTCGATCAGGTGATGATCGCCCAGTCCCGTGCCGCCTACATGGCGCAGGCGCTGGCCCATGCCGATGCCGGGGTGACCCCAACAAACTGGCAGGCGAGCACCCATCCTCCCGCCTTGCGCCGCCAGCTTCAGGTGATCTTCGACGGTGTCGATTGCGACCGTCTCGCCCCGAACCCCGAGGCCCGATTTCAGGTGCCGAACGGGCAGATTCTGCGTTCCGGCGATGAGGTGCTGACCTTCATCAACCGCAATCTCGAACCCTACCGCGGTTACCACATCTTCATGCGCGCGCTGCCCGCCGTTCTGGCCGCCCGGCCCGAGGCTCAAGTGGTGATCGTCGGTGGCGACGAGGTCAGCTATGGTCAGGCCCCGAAGGACGGCGGCACCTGGAAAGAGGTCATGCTCAACGAGGTCAAGGACCGCCTTGACCTTTCGCGTGTGCATTTCACCGGACGGATGCCCTATGACCGGCTGGTCGACCTGATGCATGTGTCGCGCGTCCACGCCTATCTGACCTATCCCTTCGTGCTGTCCTGGTCGATGGTCGAGACGCTGGCCGCCGGAACGCTGGTGGTCGGCTCGAACACGCCGCCGGTCGCTGAAGTGATCACGGACGGGGTGAACGGCCGACTGGTCGATTTCTTCGACGTGCCGGGCTGGTCCGCGACCCTGACCGACGCGCTGGCCCGGCCCGACGCACATGACCACATGCGCAAAGCCGGCCGCCAGTTGGTGCGTGATCGCTACGACCTCCGATCAGTCTGCCTGCCGCAACAGGTCGAGCTTCTGACACGGCTGCAGCAAAGCTGACCCACCCACCGGCACAGAAAGACCGCCCCTTTCGCAGCACCGGTGCAAGTGATAGCCAGCCCGGGTCATGACCGCCCCGAACACACCCGCCCTTGGCAACAGCCCAAGTGTCGCCCCCGCCGGCGCCATGACAACAGCGCAGAACACCAAGCTCGGCATCTGGCTGATGATCGCAACGACGCTGGTCTTTGCGTTGCAGGACGGGGTCTCGCGTCATCTGGGATCGAACTATCCTGTCACCATGGTGGTGATGGTGCGGTTCTGGTTCTTCGGCCTTTTCGTCATGGCGATGGTGGCCCGGTCTCCGGGCGGTATCCGCGCAGCCGTCCGGTCGCATTCCCCCTGGGTCCAGCTGGCGCGCGGCGTCATCCTGGTCGCGGAAATCGCGGTCATGCTGCTGGCCTTCGTCAAGCTTGGCCTGATCGAGGCGCATGCGGTCTTCACCTGTTACCCGCTGCTCGTCGCGGCACTTTCCGGCCCGATACTCGGCGAAAAGGTCGGCTGGCGGCGCTGGACGGCCATTCTGGTCGGATTTGCAGGGGTACTGATCATCCTGCAGCCGGGCTATGCCGTCTTCTCGCCCTGGGCGCTGGTGCCGCTGTTGGCAGCCACGATGTTTGCGGTCTACGGCCTTCTGACCCGCTATGTCGCACGGAAGGACAGCGCGAGCGTCAGCTTCTTCTGGACCGGTGTCGTGGGTGCCGTCGCTATGACCCCATTCGGCCTGATGCAATGGACCTGGATGACGCCGGGCGACTGGGGCTGGATGCTGCTTTTGTGCTGTACGGCCGCGCTCAGCCACTGGCTGCTCATCAAGTCCTACGCCGTCGCCGAGGCATCGGCGATCCAGCCTTTCGCCTATCTGCAACTCGTCTGGGCCTCGGCCATCGGGCTTTTCGTCTTTGGCGAGACCCTACGGATCAATGTCGCCGTTGGCGCAGGAATCGTGGTTGCGGCGGGCGTCTTCACCCTTTGGCGTCAGCGCGTACGCGAGAAGGCTTCGGCACGGCAGGCGTGATGGTTGCCCCGGACCCGGCCAAGGCGTAAAACCCCGGCAACCGTAGAAGGAGCCTGCCGATGCCCGCCCCGAAACCCGTCGTCCTGTGTATCCTTGACGGCTGGGGCATCGGCCCGAACCCGGACACTTCGGCCCCGGCGCAGGCGCATGTGCCGACCTTCAATCACCTTTGGGCCACCTGCCCGCATGCCACCCTGACGACCTTCGGGCCGGACGTGGGCCTGCCGACCGGGCAGATGGGCAACTCCGAGGTCGGGCACACCAACATCGGCGCGGGCCGCGTCGTGGCGATGGACCTTGGGGCCATCGATCTGGCGGTCGAGGACGGCAGCTTTGCGAAGAACCCCTCGATCCTGGACTTTGCCGCAAAGGTAAAGGCGAAGGGCGGGGTTGCGCATCTGATCGGCGTCATTTCGGACGGGGGCGTGCACGGGCACGTCAACCACGTGCTGGCCGCCTGCCGGGCGATCGTCGCGCTGGGTGTTCCGGTGGCGCTGCATGCGGTGACCGACGGGCGCGACGTGGCGCCCTCCTCGGCGCAAGGCTACATGGAGGCGCTGGTCAAGCGGCTGCCCTATGGCGCCAGCATCGCCACGGTCACGGGCCGGTACTGGGCAATGGACCGGGATAATCGGTGGGAACGGGTCAGCCGCGCCTATGAGGTTATGGTCCATGCCCGCGGAGAAACTGCGCCCGACCCGCTGACGGCGATTTCCAACAGCTATGGCAAAGGCGAGACGGACGAATTCCTCGCCCCCACGGTGATCGACGGTTACTCCGGCGCGCGGGACGGCGATGGCATCTTCTGCCTGAACTTCCGCGCCGACCGCGCACGGGAAATTCTGGCGGCCATTGGCGACCCCGGCTTTACTGCCTTCGACACGGGCACCCGCCCACAGTGGTCTGCCCAGCTGGGGATGGTAGAATACTCGGACCTCCATAACGCCTACATGGGCACCGCCTTCCCCAAGCGCGTGCTGGTCAACACCATCGGAGAATGGGTCGCCAGCCACGGGCTGACCCAGTTCCGCCTGGCCGAGACCGAGAAATACCCCCACGTCACCTTCTTCCTGAACGGCGGGCGCGAGCAGCCCTATCCCGGCGAAGACCGCGCCATGCCGCCCTCGCCCAAGGTCGCGACCTATGACCTGCAGCCGGAAATGAGCGCGGATCAGGTGTCGGACCATTTCGTGGCGGCCATCGAAAAGGGCTACGACCTGATCGTCGTCAACTATGCCAACCCCGACATGGTGGGTCACACCGGCAGCCTGCCTGCCGCGATCAAGGCCTGCGAGGCGGTGGACCGGGGTCTCGGACGCGCCTTGGCCGCATTGCAAGCGCGGGGCGGGGCGATGATCGTCACGGCGGACCATGGCAACTGCGAGGTGATGGTCGATCCCGTCACCGGCGGCCCGCACACGGCGCACACGACCAACCCGGTCCCGGTCATCCTTGTCGGCGGGCCTGCCAATGCGACCCTGCGCACTGGGCGACTGGCCGACCTTGCTCCGACACTGCTGCAACTCATGGGCCTGCCCCAGCCGCCCGAGATGACCGGACAGACCCTCATCACATGATCCGCGCTGCCGCCCTGCTTTTGCTGCTGGCCTTGCCCCTTCGGGCCGAGACCGTTGCCGAACAGGCCGCGAAGGCCGCTGCCGACCTTCAGGAAGCCGTAGCAGCACTGGAAGCCGCAACCGAGACACGCGACCGCGTCTCGGCCCTGACCCTGACGATCCGCGCCTACGAGACCGGCCTTGCTGCCCTGCGCAGCGCGCTGCGCGATGCGGCCTTGCGCGAGGCCACGCTGACCAGTGCCTTTGATGCCAAACGGGACGGCATCGGTCGGCTTCTGGGCGTGCTGGCCACCATGGAAGCAAATCCCGGCCCGCTTTTGCTTCTTCATCCGGAAGGTGCTGTCGGGACGGCGCGGTCCGGGATGATCCTGGCCGATGTGACCCCTGCCCTGCAGACCCAGGCACTGGCTTTGAAGGCCGAACTGCAGGAACTGGCCGACCTGCGCGCGCTGCAGCTTTCGGCGGGCGCGGTGCTAGAAAAGGGCCTCGCCACCGCACAGGACGCCCGGACTGCGCTGTCGAAGGCGATTTCGGACCGGACCGACTTGCCCATGCGCTTCACCGAGGACCCCGAAGTGCTGAAGGGCCTCCTGGACAGTGCCGATACGCTGGACGCCTTCGCCGCCGGACTGTCCCCGGATGCGGAAATCAGCACCAGTTTTGCGGGCGAAAAGGGTCGCCTGTCGCTTCCGGTCCTTGGCACGGTCCTCCGCCTCCCGGATGAGGCCGACGCTGCCGGGGTCCGTCGACCGGGCGTCTCGCTTGCGACCCAACCCCGCGCCCTGGTTACTGCGCCCTGGCCCGCAACCATCCGCTTTCGCGGTCCGCTGCTCGACTACGGAAATGTGATGATCCTCGAACCCGGCGACGGCTATCTTCTGGTGCTCGGCGGTATGGAAACCCTGTATGGCGAGGTAGGAGAAGTCGTGGCAGCAGATGCCCCCCTTGGCCTGATGGGCGGCCCCGCGACTGCATCAGCGGAATTCGTGACCCTCGCGCCAGATGGCTCTGGTGGGCGTGACACGGAAACGCTTTATATGGAACTCAGACAGGGTGCTGCGCCCGTGGACCCGATGGCGTGGTTCACAGGCCTGGCCCGCACAGGAGACTGACGAGCATGAAGAAGCATGTGATGGCCGCACTGGCCGGAACTGTCGCCGGGGTCGTGGCAACCACCCAGATCGCGGGCCCGCTGGTTGCGCAAGAGTCCGTGCCGGACAGCTCGCTTTACGAACAGCTCGACCTTTTCGGCGACATCTTCGAACGGGTCCGCGCGCAATATGTCGAGGAAGTCCCGACCGAAGAACTGGTGACCGCGGCAATCAACGGCATGCTCACCTCGCTTGACCCGCACTCCAGCTACCTGTCCGCCAAGGACTTCGAGGACATGCAGGTCCAGACCCGGGGCGAGTTTGGTGGCCTCGGGATCGAAGTCACTCAGGAAGAGGGCTTCATCAAGGTCATCTCGCCGATGGATGGGACTCCCGCCGCCAAGGCAGGGATCCTTGCGGGCGACTTCATTACCCACGTCAACGGCGAATCCGTCCTGGGTCTTCCGCTGGACGAAGCCGTCGAAAAGATGCGCGGGCCGGTCGGGTCCGAGATCCTCATCACCGTCGTGCGCGAAGGTGTCACTGAACCCTTCGACGTCTCAATCATCCGCGACACGATCAAGTTGACCGCCGTGCGCGGCCGTGTCGTCGGCAAGACCGTGGTCCTGCGCATCACCACCTTCAACGACCAGACCACAATCGGCATGAACGAGGCCCTGAAGAAGGGGATCGAGGAGCTGGGCGGATCAGAAAATCTAGACGGCGTGGTCATCGACCTGCGCAACAATCCCGGCGGGCTTTTGAACGAAGCGATCTCGGTGTCCGATGCCTTCCTCGACAAGGGCGAGATTGTCTCGACCCGGGGCCGGATTGCAGGCAGCGGTGAACGCTACAACGCCAGTGCCGGCGATCTGGCCGAAGGCAAGCCGATCGTCCTTCTGATCAATGGCGGCTCTGCTTCCGCTTCGGAAATCGTCGCGGGTGCCTTGCAGGATCACCGCCGTGCCATCGTGGTCGGCACGAAAAGCTTCGGCAAGGGCTCGGTCCAGACGTTGATCCCGTTGCGGGGTGACGGTGCGATGCGGCTGACTACGGCGCGCTACTACACGCCGTCGGGTCGCTCGATCCAGGCGCTTGGCATCTCGCCCGACATCGTGGTGCAGCAACCCGCTCCGCCGCCGGTCGATGCCGAGGCGGCCGAGAAAGAAGAAAGCGCTGCAAGCCGCGAACGGTCCGAGGCCGACCTGCGTGGCGCCATCACCAACGACTCGATGACCGACGAGGAAAAGCGCCTGTATGAAGAAGAACTCGCCCGCGCCGAGGAATCGGCCAAGCTGCGGGACGAGGATTATCAGCTGGCCTATGCCGTCGACATCATCAAGGGGCTGACAGCCATCGCTCCGGAAGCCCCCTGACACATGGTTGACGCCGACAGCCTGCCCTACCGGCCCTGCGTGGGCGTCGTGCTGATCGACGCCCGCGGCATGGTCTTCGCGGGCCAGCGGATCGACAGCCCCTCCCCTGCCTGGCAGATGCCGCAAGGCGGGATTGATGAGGGCGAAAAGCCCCGCGAGGCGGCCTATCGCGAGCTTAGGGAAGAAACTGGCGTGACGCGTGAGCTGGTCGAATTCGTCGGCAAGACCCACGGCTGGGTGACCTACGACCTGCCGCCCGAGCTTCTGGGCAAGGTCTGGGGCGGCAAGTACCGGGGTCAGCGGCAGAAGTGGTTCCTCTTCCGGTTCAAGGGCAAGGACAC
>JBKDYO010000023.1:0-13281 GCA_046305855.1 Paracoccaceae bacterium | reverse complement strand
AGAGCAGGAGGCACAGGTGGTCGGCAAATTCCTACTCGGCATGGTCTCGGGCGGCCTTGTGGTCGCGGGCGGCCTGATGATCGGCTCGGCGGTGGCCCCGATGCGGCCCGCGAACGACAACGCCCCCGCAGAAAAGGTTGCCGCAGAGACCCCGATCACGGCGCCTGCCGCGACCGAGGCGGATGCCGGTTCGACAGTCGATCCCGCGCCAGAGGCCCCGACAGAGACCGCTGCGACCGAAACCGCAGAGGTCGCTGAACCCGAGGCTGAGGCCGCCCCGGAGGCTACCGCGGAAGAGACGACCGAAGCTCTGCCCGACAACCCACCCGCAGTGGCCGTTGCCGAAGGCGGCCCGACGGCACCCGAAGCCGAAGCGGCGGCGCTGGCCGAAGCGGAAGCCCCCGCGCCGACCGAGGTCGCCGCACCCGAAGCCGCTCCTGCCCCCGCCAAGCCCGCCGAAGCGGTCGCGGATGCGGCAGCCGGAGCCCCCGAACCCGCGGCCCCTGCGCCGAAGGAAGACACCGTTCTGGCCGACGCCGGACCGGCCGCCGCTGCCCCCGAAGCAGAGCCTGAACCTGTCGCTCCGGCAGAACCTGTCGTGACGGACCCCGAACCAGCCCCGGCGGCCGAGACTGCGCCCGAGACTGCGCAAGTATCCGAAGTCGCCCCTGCCGAACCGGCCCCGGCCGAAGCGCCCCTGCCCGAGCCTGAGGCGGAGCTGGCCCCACCGGTCGCCGAGACCATGCCCGAACCGGTCGCCCCGGAAGGCGGCACGGTCACCATGCCCGGCACGCAGCCCGAGACGATGCCCGGTACACCCGAGGCCCCAGTCGCCGAAGCTGCCGAGACCCCGACACCTGGCACCACTTTCACGCCTGCCCCCGGCCTTGCGGACGACGGCGAAGGCCTGATCATCGGGCGCGGGACCGAAGACGCCCCGGTAGACCCCGCAGCCGACCCGGCCGCTGACCCGAATGCCGCCGCTGCAGACCTGCGCCCGATCGCGCTTTACGCGGCCACGTTCGAGAACCCCGATGCGAAGCCGCCGCTTGCCGTCGTGCTGATCGACCGGGGCCAGCCCGATCTTGACCGCGCCAGCCTTGCGGCCCTGCCCTTCCCGGTGTCCTTCGCGCTGGACCCGCTCGACCCCGCGACGCCGGAACGCGCAGCGATCTACCGCAGCGCAGGCCGCGAAGTGGTGATGCTGGCCACCGGCATTGCCGAAGGCGCGCAGGCCTCGGATGTCGAAGTCGCGTTCCAATCGATGGAACAGGGCCTGCCCGAAGCGGTTGCCGTGATGGACCTTGCCGACCCCGCCTTCCAGAACAACCGGGGGCTCGCCAGTGCCGTCGTCCCGATCCTGAAAGCGCAGGGCCGGGGCCTTCTGACCTGGGACGCCGGGCTGAATGCCGCCGATCAGGTTGCGCGCCGCGAGGACCTTGAGGCGGCAGTGATCTTCCGCGACCTCGGTGCGGCCGGGGCGGACCGCGTGGCACTGCGCAGGCTTTTGGATCGGGCCGTGTTCAAGGCCGGACAGGATGGCCAGGTCGCGGTCGTGGGCGAGGCCAATCCTGACACCGTCGCAGCCCTGCTGGAGTGGTCCGTCGAAGGCAAGGCCGCGACGGTGGCGCTGGCCCCATTGACGGCAGTCCTCAAGATCGACTGACGCGCCGGGACCTCGATCTTTCGACGAAAAATCGTGCCGGGTTCAGCCGTTGCCGCGGCCGGCAAACCGCCCGGCATCCTCGGCCGCGCGGCGCAAGGCACTGGATTTGTTGACGGTTTCCTGATATTCGGCTTCAGGGTCACTGTCATAGACCACGCCGCCGCCCGCCTGGATGTACAGTTGGTCATCCTTCAGGACCGCCGTGCGCAGCGCGATGCAGAAGTCCATCTCGCCATTGGCCGCGAAATAGCCCACACCCCCGCCATAGACGCCGCGCTTTTCCGGCTCCAGCTCGTCGATGATCTCCATCGCCCGGACTTTCGGCGCGCCCGAGACGGTGCCTGCGGGAAGGCCTGCAAGCAGGGCCGACAACGCGTCCTCGCCGGGCGCGATCTCGCCCACCACGTTCGACACGATGTGCATGACGTGGCTGTAGCGTTCGATGATGAAGGTCTCGGTCGGGCGGACGGTCCCGACCTTCGCCACCCGGCCCACGTCGTTGCGGCCAAGGTCCAGAAGCATCAGATGCTCGGCCCGTTCCTTGGGGTCGGCCAGCAGTTCCGCCTCCAGCGCTCGGTCCTCGTCCGGAGTGGCCCCGCGCTTGCGGGTCCCGGCGATGGGGCGCACGGTCACTTCGCCGTCGCGCAGGCGGACAAGGATTTCGGGGCTGGCCCCGATCACCTGAAACCCGCCGAAGTTGAAGAAGAACATGAAGGGCGAGGGGTTGGTCCGCCGCAAGCTGCGGTAAAGCGCGATGGGCGGCAGGGTGAACCGCTGCGACCAGCGCTGGCTGGGCACCACCTGAAAGATGTCGCCCGCCCGGATATACTCTTTGGCCTTCTCCACAGCCGCCTTGTAGCCCGCATGCGTGAAGTTCGACGTTGCGGGACCGACAGGCGACGCCTCACCGAAATCCCGCGCGGCCGAAGGTGCCCGGTCGAGATCGCGCAAGGCATCCATCACCCGCTCGGCGGCCTGCGCATAGGCCGCCCGCGCCGACAGGCCGCCAGCCACCCAGGCGGGTGCGACCACCGTCACCTCGCCCTTGACCCCGTCCAGCACCGCGATGACCGAAGGGCGGATCAGCTCGGCATCGGGCAGGCCAAGGGGATCGGGGTTTATGTCCGGAAGATGTTCGACCAGCCGGATCATGTCATAGCCGAGATAGCCGAACAGCCCCGCCGAGACCGCAGGCAAGCCTTCCGGCATGTCGATCCGACATTCTGCCAGAAGGTCGCGCAGGGTCTGCAGGGGATGACCGGGGAGGTCGGTAAAGGACTGCCGATCAAACCGCGCCTCACGGTTGATCCGGCTTTGGACCCCATGGCACTGCCATACCAAGTCGGGCTTCATCCCGACGATGGAGTAGCGCCCCCGCACTTCGCCGCCGGTGACCGATTCCAGCATGAAGGTATCCGCGCGGGCATCGCCCAGCTTCAGCATCAGGCTCACGGGCGTATCCAGATCGGCTGCCAGCCGCGCCCAGACGATCTGGTTCTTGCCCTGGGTCCAGGCCGCCTCGAACTCGGCAAAACTCGGGGAAAGCTGCATCAGGGCAGGCTCGCGTGGACCGCATTGATCGCGGCTTGGTCCAAGGTGATCCCGGCTTCGGCCGTCAGGGCCGTGGTGAAGGCCGTAAAGGCGTCGCTGGCAATCGCCTGCGCTGCCTGTGCGGTCAGGGCCTCTTGCATCGCCTGCGCATCCTCACCTTCGGTCGCGGCGGGCAGGATGCGGTCAAGCTGCACGACGGCGGTAAAGCCCTCGGCCTCGATGACCTGCACTTGACCCTCGGCCAGCTTGAACACCTCGGCAAGCAGGGTTTCGGGGGCATCCGCCACAAAGCCGTCGCGCGCGGTTTCGGGTGTCACATCGACGATGCCAAAGCTGCCGATGGCTTTACCACCCTCCAGCGCGCTTTTGATCTCGATGGCGCGTGCGGTCAGGGCCGCAGCGACGGCCGCCTTGCGCCAGTCCTCGGACACCGCTTCCTTGGCCTCGTCAAACGGGATCGGCGCGGCGGGGACGATCTCGTCCAGCCGCAGGGCAACCAGACCGCCGTCTTCAAGCACGATTGCTTCGGAAAAGTCATCCGCCTGCACGGCCTCGGCAGCGGCGCGGAAGGCCGGATAGCCCTCGATCGCTGCATCGCCCTGCTGGCCCGGAACGAAATCCAGCGTCGCAAGCGCAAGGCCTGCTTCCTTGGACAGGTCCTCCAGCGTCGCCCCCCCGGCCAGAAGATCGTCGATCTCCTCCACCCGGTCGGCGATCAGCCGGCGTGCGGCGTCGGTCTGAAACTCGATGGCCAGCGTCTCGCGCGCGGCCTCGAAGGTGGTTTCCTCGGCACCAAGAACCGTGACCACCCGGAACAGCGCCGGGCCAAGGTCGGTTGCCAAGGGCCCGACGACATCGCCTTCGGCGGCCGCAAAGACCGGCTCGCCTGCGGCACCAAGCTCATCCTTCGCGACATCGCCAAGGTCGATGGCATCCAGCGTCAGGCTGCGATCTGCCACCAGCGTTTCGAACGTCGTTCCGCCATCCAGCGCCACTTTCGCCGCATCCGCCGCCGCTTGATCGGGATAGATCAGCCGTTCCACAATACGCCGCTCGGGCACGACGAACTCGTCGATCCGGTCCTGATACAGGTCCTTCAACAGCGCCTCGTCGACCGGCTGGTCCTTGGCAATTGCCTCGGGCAGCAGCGAGGCATAGGTGATCCGCTTTGCCTCCGGCTTGGTGAAGCGGTCCAGATGCGCGTCGTAATGCGCCTTGAGCTCGGCCTCGGTCGGTGCCGCGACGGGCGTTTCAAGGTCGGCCTCGGTCAGCCGCAGCATCGAGAAGCCCCGGCGTTCCCCGGCCCAGGCAAGGAGCGTGTCGGTCATCGCTTTCGGCGAAGTGAAGCCGCCGCCGACTGCGCCCTGCAAAAGCTCACGGCTGACATCGCGGCGCAAGTTGCGTTCGAATTCGGCCTCGGTCAGGTTGTTGCGGTCCAGCGTAAAGCGATAGGCCTCGCGGTCGAATTCCCCGGACGTCCCCTTGAATGTGTCCATCCCGGTGATCCGGTTCGCCACCTCGGCGTCGCCGACCGAAAGGCCGACACGGGCTGCCTCGTTGTCCAGGGCCGCACGGGTGATCACGGTCTGGATCACCTGTTTGTCGATGCCGAAGGCAAGGGCTTCCTGCGTCGAGATCGGCTGTCCGAACTGTTGTGACAAAGCGTTGACCTGGGTCTGCAGGGCGCTGGCATAGTCGTCGGTGGTGATGTCGATATCCCCGACGCTGGCGATCTTGGTCACGCCGCCCGAGAAACTGGTGACGCCAAAGCCGCCCAGACCCAGGATCAGCATCCCCATCAGCGTCCAGACCGCAACCTCCTGCGCCTTGCCGCGCGGGCGCTTGCCTTCTTCGGTCGGGGTCTTGGCCATGGTTCTGCCTTCGAATTGGTGCTGGCATTGGTGAATAGTGGGAAGGCCGCGGGGGGGCAAGGTCAAGATCGCCCGTCCCCGGGCACATGGTCAGGGCCGGAAGGCCGCAAGCCGCCGGATCACCTCGGCAATGCCCTTGGCATCGACATTGGCAAAGGCAATGCGGATCTGCCTGCGCCCCGCTGCACTGCCTTCGGGCTGGAACATCGTCCCGGGCAGCATCAGAAGCGAGGCCTCGCTGACCAGCCGCTTGCACAGCACGTCGCTGGCCATGTCATAGGGGTGTTCGACATAGGCGAAATAGGCCCCGCAGCCCAGAAGCTTCCAGCCCGGCAGGGTCTTGAAGCCCACGACCATCGCCTTGCGGCGGCTAAGGATTTCGTCCCGCTCTCCCGCCAGCCACTGCCCAAGGTTCCGCATCCCCCACAAGGCTCCGATCTGGCCCAGCTGGCTGGGGCAGATCGCGACCGTGTCGAGGAATTTCTCGACCTCTGCCAACCGCGCCGTGCTGGCGACCACGGCACCAACCCGATGCCCGGTCAGCCGGTAGGCTTTGGAAAAGCTGTAGAGCTGGATCAGCGTATCGGCCCAGTCCGGGTCGGCAAAAAGGTCATGCGGCGCGCCCGTCCGGCTGTCGAAATCGCGGTAGGTCTCGTCCACGATCAGCGCAAGGTCGTGCGCGCGGGCCAGATCGCGGAAGGCCGCCAGCGTTGCCGCCGGATACTCCACGCCGCCCGGATTGTTCGGGCTGACCAGCACGATGGCGCGGGTCCGGTCGGTGATCAGCTTTGCCGCCGCCTCGGCCGAGGGGATCAGCGTTGCATCCGTCTCCAGCGGCACCGTGGTGACCGAGGCCATGTCGAGCCACATCTTGTGATTGAAGTACCAGGGCGTGGTCAGGATCACCTCGTCGCCCGGCCCGGCCAGCGTCGCCATCACCGTGCAGAACGCCTGATTGCAACCCTGCGTGATCGCGACCTGCGACGGCAGCACCCGGCCGCCATAAATCGCTGTCCACTGCTTTGCGATCTCTTCCCGCAGCGCGGGCAGACCCAGTACCGGGCCATAAAGATGCGCGTACGGATCGTTCAGCGCAGCGTCGGCGATGGCCTGCCGCAGGCCCAGCGGCGGGCTCTCGATCGGAGCCGCCTGGCTGATGTTGATCAGCGGGCGGTCGGCCGGGAAAGTGACCCCCTCGATCCAGCGCCGCGCCTCCATCACCGGCGGCGGTTCGGTCGCGGCGAATGCTGGGTTCAGCGGCAAGGTCATCGTCAAGCTCCCGGGTCAGTGGGGGAAAGCGGAGGTTCAACACCCTCGCACATTCGTGGGATTTCTGGGCCGGTCCGAAGGGCTCAGTCCGCCCCGCGCATCGGCTGGACATATTGCAGGGCCATATCCCAGGGGAAGAAGATCCAGGTGTCCTGGCTCACGCTGGTGATGTAGGTGTCGGCCTGCTTTTCGCCCTCGGGCTTGGCATAGACGCAGGCGAAATGCGCCTTGGGATAGAGGCTGCGGATCAGCTCCAACGTCCGGCCGCTGTCGACCAGGTCATCGACGATCAGCACACCGGTGCCATCGCCCATGATGTCGGCCTGCGGGGCCTTGATCACCTGGGCCTCGCGCCGCTGGTCAGCCTTGCCCCCGCCCGAGTGATAGGACTTGACCGAGATGCTGTCGACCACCCGGATGTCGAGCTCGCGGCTCACGATCATCGCCGGCACAAGACCGCCGCGCGTGATCCCGACGACGGCTTTCCAGGTGCCGCCCTCGCCCGGCCCCTTGCCGTCCAACCGCCAGGCCAGCGCGCGGGCATCGCGGTGGATCTGGTCCCAGCTGACGTGAAACCCCTTTTCATGCGGCAGGCGGTCGGCGGACATGGGTCACTCCCTCAGGTGGCGACGATCTTCACGCCCAGCAGCGCCAGCGCGGCACCGAAGCAGCGGTCGATCACGGTTTTCAGGCTGATATAGGTCGCCCGCGTCCGCTCCATCGAGAAGATGCGCGCGACAAGGCTGTTCCAGACGGTCTCCATCACCAGGATCATCAGGATCAGGCTGGCAAGGACCAAAACGGGTGTGTCGGGCGTGATCGTGCCCAGAAAGATCGAAGAATACATCACCACCGCCTTGGGGTTCGACAGGTTTGTCCAAAGCCCCAGCCGGTAGGCAGCAAAGGGCGAACGGGGCACGGGCCGCGAGTCATCGGCGATGAAAGGCGTTTTCGCATCGCGCCAAAGGTGCCACGCCATCCACAGAAGGTACGCCGCCCCGCCAATCTTCAGCGCCCAAAGCAGCGATGGCGCTGCGTCGAAGATCAGGTGCAGGCCGAACATGGCAGCCAGCGCCCACAAGACCGCGCCGCTGGCAATGCCCAGCGCCAGCATGACACCGGTCCGGAAGCCCTCGGTCAGCCCGGTCCGCGCCGACATCAGGACCGCAGGCCCGGGCGAGACGACGGCAAACAGCACAAGCCCCGCAAAGGCCAGGAAGGCCGCGACTGTCACTGCCCGCCCTCTTTGCGTCCTGCCAGAAGGTCGATATCGGGGGCCTCGATCGCCTTCATGCCCACGACATGGTAGCCCGCGTCGACATGCAGGTTCTCGCCCGTGGTCCCCGACCCAAGATCTGACAGAAGGTAAAGCGCCGCCTTGCCCACCTCTTCCTGCGTCACGTTGCGCCGCAGGGGCGAGTTCAGCTCGTTCCACTTCATGATATAGCGGAAATCGCCGATCCCGCTGGCCGCCAGCGTCTTGATCGGCCCGGCGGAAATCGCGTTCACCCGGATGCCGTCCTTGCCAAGATCCTCGGCCAGATACTTCACCGACGCCTCCAGCCCCGCTTTGGCCACGCCCATCACGTTGTAATGCGGCATGACTTTCTCGGCCCCGTAATAGGTCAGCGTGAGCAGGCTGCCCCCGGGGCCCATCATCGTCGCCGCGCGCTGGCAGACCGCCGTGAAGGAATAGACCGAGATGTCCATCGCCAAGGCAAACCCCGCACGCGAGGTGTCGACATAGCGGCCGCGCAACTCGTTCTTGTCGGCAAAACCGATGGCATGGACCAGAAAGTCCAGCTGGCCCCAGTCCGCTTTCAGCGCGGCAAACAGCGCGTCGATACTGTCGTCGCTGGCCACGTCGCATTCGAACAGCTTCGGGCGTCCCAGCGACTCTGCCAGCGGCTCGACCCGCTTTTTCAGCGCCTCGCCCTGATACGAGAAGGCCAGCTCTGCCCCTTGCGCCGCCACGGCCTGCGCGATGCCCCAAGCAATCGACTTGTCATTGGCAAGCCCCATGATCAGCCCGCGCTTGCCCTGCATCAGTCCAGTTGACATTCCCGGCCCCCCGCCCACTTTTCGTTGACACAGACGTGTAGGCGATGCGGGGCCTTCCTTCAAGGCAGGTCCTCCGCACGAGGCAAGGAGCATCCATGGACCGGTCCGGTATCTTCGCGGGCGACGACCCTTTCGCGATCGCGCGCACCTGGCTGGCCGAGGCCGAGGCGCAAGAGCCGAACGATCCCAACGCCATCGCTCTGGCCACGGTCGATCCCGATGGCCTGCCCAATGTCCGCATGGTGCTTCTGAAAGAGATCGAGGCAGATGCCTTCGTCTTCTACACCAACTACGACTCGCAGAAGGGTCAAGAGCTGGCGGCGTCGGGCAAGGCGGCTTTCGTGCTGCACTGGAAAAGCCTGCGCCGCCAGATCCGGGTGCGCGGCACCGTCACCCGCGAAGACGGCCCGCAAGCCGACGCCTATTTTGCCAGCCGCAGCCTGAAATCCCGCCTCGGGGCCTGGGCCAGCCAGCAGTCGCAACCCCTGTCCTCGCGCGAAGCGCTGATGGCCGAAGCAGCCCGCGTCGCAATCACCAAGGGGACGAATCCGCCCCGCCCGCCAAACTGGGGCGGCTTCCGGTTGCTCCCCAGCGAGATAGAGTTTTGGGCCGATGGCGCATTCCGGTTGCATGACCGTTTCCGCTGGCGCAAAACTGACGCTACGGAAGGCTGGAAGATCACCCGGCTAAATCCGTAGGTTAGCCGGACCAGGCCTAGTTTTTGTTACTCATTTGTTGAATAGCCCTTGATCCCGGCGGAAGTTATCCGTCATCAGTGCGGTCTAGGGCTCATTCTGGGGAGAAGGCTCTGCCAATGACGGACGAAGAAGAGGTCATGCAGATCGTGCATGGTCGCGTTAAGTGGTTTGATCCAGCCAAGGGTTTCGGGTTCATCGTTTCTGACCAGACGGATGCCGACATTTTGTTGCATGCCAACGTTCTGCGGAACTTTGGCCAGGGCTCTGTCGCTGACGGCGCAGGAATCGAAGTGCGCATACAGCGGACACAGCGCGGCGTTCAGGCTGTCGAAGTAACGCGGATCGACCCGCCGGAAGGCGTGGCGCTGCCGTTTGGGGAAGACGCAGCCCAATTGGTCAGCGCCGACATTCTTGCACTGGAACTGGAACCGGCGCGGGTGAAATGGTTCGACAAGGGCAAGGGCTTCGGCTTTGCCAATGTCTTTGGGCGTCCCGAGGACGTCTTCGTGCATGCCGAAGTGCTGCGCGTGTCCGGCTTTGCCGATCTGACAGCGGGCGAGGCGGTCGCGCTGCGCATCATCGATGGCAAACGGGGTCGCATGGCTGTGCAGGTCTTGTCTTGGGAATCGGCCAGCCGGGACAAGCCGTGAACCGCAGCGTGACCGCACTGGCGTTGGCGTCGGCCCTGGCCGTTCCCGGCTCGGCCTTCGCCGAAGCTGCCTGTGCGACGGATCGGCTGGATGTCCGCTGGGCTGACGGGCGCGAAAGCTTTGCCATCGAGGTGGCCGACGACGCGGCCGAGCGAGCAACGGGCCTCATGTTCCGGCAGGACATGCCGCTGTCCGAAGGCATGCTCTTTGTCTACGACACGCCGCGGCGTCCGAGCTTCTGGATGAAGAACACACTTATCCCGCTGGACATGATCTTTGCCGATGCAACGGGAACCGTGACGCGGGTCCATGCCAATGCCGTGCCGGGGGACCTGACCCCGGTCGATGGCGGCGAAGGCGTCATGTTTGTCCTCGAACTGAACGGCGGGCTTGCTGCCCGGCTGGGGATCGCGCCCGGCGCTGTCCTGCGCCATCCGGCGATCCCGCAAGCCACTGCCGCCTGGGCCTGCAACAGCTAGGCGCAAAAGGACTGAGCTTTCCAGGCGCCCTCGGGCTTTCGATCGCGTCACTCCGGACATCAGACTGGATCGCCCGGACAAAAGCCGATAAATCGACGGTCATTCTTCGCCGTTTGGGGTCTTGCCTTGCCGTCGTGACGTCCGGTCTCTGTTGCACCACCTGACCCGCAGCCCCGCTGGCCATACGCCGCTGGGGCCCTCTGTCAACGTTCGTAGGGTGGCTCGCGAGAGACCGGATTGGCGTCGCTGACTTGCGCGTCTCGTCTGGGTCCTGACGACCCTGCCCCGCTTCACCTCCCGCCACTCCGCACCCGCAATGGGTGATCTCTGCAGCCGTCCTGGCGAACTTCCGTTCGGAAGGCCAAGACCGCATGACCGGCATCGCCTCAGTCACCTGGCACGTCACACCAATTGCCCCACCCCAACCGCACCGACACTGCAAGACCTGCGGCCGGGCCCGCCCGTTCCGGCCCAGCGGCAAGGTCCGGTTGAACGCAAACGGGAAGCAACTGGATGCCTGGCTGATCTACAAATGCGACACCTGCGACCAGACTTGGAACCTGCCGCTTCTGGACCGGGTCGCCGTCGCAGCCGTCGATCCCGATGACCTCTGGGCAATGCAGGTCAGCGACCCTGCCTGGGTTAGCGCCCGCACCTTCGACCTTGCCCTGCTGCGACGGCACTGTGACAGGATCGATCTGCGGCCGGACCTTCATGTCACGAAGGTCATCGCGCTTCCCGCGCCGATGATCTGGTCCGAGATCGGCTTGACGATCGTGGCACCACTTCCGACCGGAATGCGGCTCGACCGGCTCTTGGCGCACGAGCTTGGCCTGTCGCGGACCCGACTGGTAGCGATTCAGGCTTCTGGCGGGCTTTGCGCTGCCGAAGGCTCCCTGATCTCCGTGAAGACTCCCGTGATCGGATGCCTGCGTTTGCGCTTTGTCGCGGCCCGACTTGACGACGGCACGCGGGCGGCGCTGTCGGCAGCCTTGCTCACGCCGGAGACCGGACCGGAACCATGAACGACGCGCCTCTCAGGCCTCCCTGGCCGGACAGGCCGCGGTCGACGGGCCGTCCCTGGTCGGGACCAACCACTCTCGCAGTCAGGCTGCTTGTCCTGACCAGCGGGAAAATCCTGCGCGCAACCCATTGCTTTTGTTCAGATCGTTCCATCGACCGACGCCGAAACCCCGACACACTCAAGCCGCGCGCGCCTCCGGTTCAAGATCGTCCTTGCCCCGGCAAACTCTGCACGACACCCGGTCCCGGCTGCGGTGAAGAGGAAGGCTTTTCATTCCCCGGCGATCCCGCTAAACCGTGCGCAGTCGGGGCGTAGCGCAGCCTGGTAGCGCGACGGTTTTGGGTACCGTAGGTCGAGAGTTCGAATCCCTCCGCCCCGACCACTTCCACAACTCTCCACTTTGCGCCGTGGGCTGTCGGATAGGGCTGATGCCAGATTCTACGCCGCTTGCCTCATTGACTGCGCAGGCCCATATCCCTTGGACAAAGGGGCACAGCCATGACCATCGCTTTCGACCACTCCTACGCGCGTGACCTGCCGGGCACCTTCCTTCGGGTGGCGCCTGACCCGGCCCCTGCCCCCAGGCTCCTGTTCCTGAACCGCCCGCTTGCCGCGGATCTCGGGCTCGACCTGACCGAGGCCGAGGCTGAAAGCTGGTTCTCTGGTGCCGCCGTGCCCGCCGGGGCCGACCCCATCGCCCAGGCCTATGCCGGCCACCAGTTCGGCGGCTTTTCTCCGCAGCTGGGCGACGGGCGGGCGCATCTTCTGGGCGAGATCCTTGCGCCCGACGGCCGCCGCTTCGACATCCAGCTGAAAGGCTCGGGCAAGACCCCGTTCTCGCGCGGGGGCGACGGCAAGGCCGCAGTCGGCCCCATGCTGCGCGAAGTCCTGATCTCGGAATTCATGGCCGCGGCTGGCGTGCCCACGACCCGCGCGCTGGCTGTCGTTGCGACCGGCGAGGAGGTCTGGCGCGAGACCAAGCTGCCCGGCGCGGTCCTCGCCCGCAGTGCCGCAAGTCACATCCGCGTGGGCACCTTCCAGTTCTTTGCCGCCCGGGGCGATCAGGCGACTGTCCGGCGTCTTGCCGACTATGCCATTGCCCGCCACTACCCGGAGCTGGCAGGCGCGGCCAACCCCTACCTCGCCTTCCTCGACGCCGTGATCGCCGCCCAGGCCCGGCTCATCGCGCAGTGGATGGGGGTGGGCTTCATCCACGGCGTGATGAACACCGACAACATGGCGATCAGTGGCGAGAGCATCGACTACGGCCCCTGCGCCTTCATGGAATCCTACGCCCCTGGCACCGTCTTCTCCTCGATCGACCGTCAGGGCCGCTATGCCTATGCCAACCAGCCCCTGATCCTTGGCTGGAACCTTGCCCGGCTGGCCGAGACGCTGATCCCCCTTCTTGACCCCAACCAGGACAAGGCCATCGAGCTTGCCAACGACCGCCTCGGCGGCATCGCCCCCCGCTATCGCGCCGAATGGCTGACCGTGATGCGCCACAAGCTTGGCTTTGTCGGCGAGGACGAAAGCGATGCCGCGCTCGCCGATGACCTGATGACCGCGATAGAAGGCGCCGACTGGACCCTCACCTTCCGCCGCCTTTCCGATGAGGCCGCCCTCCGCCCCCTCTTCGACGACTTCACTGCCATGGACGCGTGGCTCCCCCGCTGGCGCGCCCGCGCAGGTGACGGCGTCGCCCAGCGCCTCGCGGCAGCCAACCCCGCCGTGATCCCGAGAAACCACAAGGTCGAAGAGGCCCTCACCGCCGCCACTGACGGCGACATGACCCCCTTCCTCGCCCTCTTGTCAGCGATCCAGCAGCCCTTCACCGAAGCCGAGCCCTACATGCTCCCCGCTCCCACCGGTTTTGGCCACTACGTCACCTTCTGCGGGACCTGAGTTGACGGTTGGCTCGCCGCTCGCCACGATGACGCAATGGCCGACCGCTCCGACATCCACGACCGCCTCGCCGCCTCCCTCCGCGCCGCCCGCAAGGCCCGCGGCCT
>JBKDYO010000022.1:0-9934 GCA_046305855.1 Paracoccaceae bacterium | reverse complement strand
AGGTACAGCAGATACCCAGCCAGAAACGCCAGAACACTTACCCGCAAAGCGCGCGGTGCCTGATCCATGACGTCCGAAACCACCCTGCGCATCTGTCACCTTCCATCCTTGCTGGCACAGGTTTGCACGACACTTGCGATCAGAATGGGGCGGCATTGTTGACAAATCATGTCGAAGGCGGTCCCCAGATCCGACCAAATCACCGGTTTCCTCCAGGTCATTTGGGCAATGCTGCGTAACTCACGCCTGAGGCATGATGCCCTCTATCCCCGCCGTCATCGGTCCAAGCGGACGATCTCGGCAGTGCCTAGGGCCGAAAAGCGGTTCATCAGTGCGACGCGGATTTGGATTTCGGCGGTCCGGCGGTCGGGGTCGCTTGCGCTGATGCGCTCACCGAAGGCCTTCAGGGACCGCATCTTTGCCTCAATGCGGCTTCGCGCATGGTATCCGGTCCAGCGCTTCCAGAACGCCTGGCCATAGTGGCGGGTGGCGCGCAGGGTTTCGTTTCTTGCGATTGCGGCCGGGCAGTTCCCTTTCCAGGGCCGGCCGTTCTTGCGGAGAGGGATGATCGCTGTGGCATGACGGTAGATGATGGCGGTATGGCAGCGGCGGGTGTCATAGGCGTCGTCGGCGGTTACCGTGCCGATGGCTTCGCCCTCGAGGATCTGGTTCAGCAGGTCAGACAAGACCGGACTGTCGCCGTAGCTGCTGGAGGTAAACTCCACCTCCCGGATGTCGGACGTGGCGGTGTCCATCGCCAGATGCACCTTGCGCCATTGGCGGCGGCTCTGAACACCGTGCTTTCTGGCTTGCCATTTGCTATCACCGGGGAACTTGATGCCGGTTCTGTCCACCAGCAGATTCAGGGTGCCATCAGCGCGCCGATACGGGATCTGGACGGCTAGCTTCTTCTGCTGTCGACACAGGGTGGTTTAATCGGGCACCGCCCAATCCAGGTCCGCCATCTTGAGCAGGCTGGCCACCATCCCGGCCGTTTGCCGCAGCGGCAGCTTGAACAGGACTTTGATCGTCAAGCAGAACTGGGTCGCGGCATCAGAGAATACCGCGGGGCGACCGGGGCTGCCGTCAGGCGGCGCAAGCCAGGTCATCTTCCTGTCCAGCCAGATCAGAAGTGACCTGCACCTGTACAGCGAAGCCGTGTAACTGGACCAGTTCGTCGTACCATAGCGGGCGGGTGATGGCTTGGTAATGCGGACCGTCTAACCGCATGGTTTCACAATGTGAATCCTTGGCAGATAGAGTTGTGCAACAACGCCCTGCGGAACTGGTTGATACGTGCTGAAAAAAAGAGTTCTCTTCCGGCCGCGGGCACCAAGGATCAGGAAAAGATGCCAAATGGACCACCGCGCCGGGATCTTTGGCCCTTTGGTCGGGCCGCGAGATGAGGGTCCCCCCGCTCGGCAACCCGCACAGTCTTGGCATCAAGGCCTGCCTTGCTGCGCTACAGTCCACTCCAGACGGTTTGACGGCCGACGAGGCTGAGCGGCGTCTTGCCGATATGGGGCCAAACCGGCTTGCGGAAGTGCGCAGGGCCGGGCCGCTGCGCCGGTTTCTGCGCCAGTTCAAAGATGTGCTTGTTCTAGTGCTGATTGCCGCGGCGGCGGTGACAGGCGCGTTGCAGCATTGGGTGGATACGGGCGTCATCCTGACGGTCGTCGTCGTGAACGCGGTGATCGGTTTCGTTCAGGAGGGAAAGGCCGAGACCGCGATGGCGGCGATCCGGCAGATGCTGGCGCCCAGGGCAGCGGTCCTGCGTGACGGGCGGCGGATCACGGTCGATGCCGCAGGTCTGGTGCCGGGGGACGTGGTGCTGGTCGAGGCTGGGGACAAGGTCCCAGCCGATCTGCGGCTGGTCGAGGCGCGGGGACTGGCGGCTCAGGAAGCGATCCTGACGGGCGAATCCGTGCCGGTCGACAAGGCGACGCGCGCGGTGGCCGAGGGCGCGGCGCTGGGCGACCGCCACTCGATGCTGTGGTCGGGGACGCTTGTTACGCAGGGCACGGGGTTGGGGCTGGTGGTGGCGACCGGCAGCGCGACCGAGATCGGACGGATCGGTGGTCTGCTGGCAGAGGTCGAGGACCTGTCCACGCCGCTTGTTGTGCAGATGGCCCGCTTTACGCGCTGGCTGTCGCTGGTGATTCTGGGGGCCGCGGGGCTTTTGCTGGCCTACGGGCACTTCCTCATGCAGCACCCGTTTGCCGAGCTGTTCATGGCCGTGGTGGGCGTCGCGGTGGCGGCCATTCCGGAAGGCCTGCCGGCGGTGATGACGATCACGCTGGCGATTGGCGTGCAGGCCATGGCCCGGCGGCATGCCATCGTCCGGCGGATGCCCGCGATCGAGGCGATCGGGTCGGTTTCGGTGATCTGCACTGACAAGACCGGGACCCTGACACGCAACGAAATGATGGTTGTCGAGGTCGAGACGCAGGTCGGGACGTTCGAGGTCGGGGGCGAGGGCTATGCCCCGGTTGGCCGGGTGCATCCGGCAGGAGACCTCGTCGATCTGGCGCGGGCGGCGGCGTGGTGCAACGACGCGCGGCTTGACCGGAAGGGCGGCCTATGGGTGGTCGAAGGCGACCCGATGGAGGGGGCGCTTCTCGCTTTTGCGGGGAAGGTCGGTGCGGGCCAGACGGCGCGGCGGCTGGATGCGATTCCGTTCGACAGTCGGCATCGGTTCATGGCGGTCCTGTCCGAGGACGGCAAGACGCGGCTGGTCCATGTGAAGGGCGCGCCCGAACGCGTGCTGAAGATGTGCGCAGGGATCGATCCTGACCTGTGGCACCAGCGGGCCGAGGCCATGGCGCGGAAAGGGCTGCGGGTGCTGGCTCTGGCCGAGGGGGCGGGCGACGGTCTGCGGGACGGCGCGCTGGACCGCGTATTGGACGGGGGGCTTCGGTTTCTTGGCCTTGTCGGACTGATCGACCCGCCACGGCCCGAGGCGGTCGAAGCGGTGGCAGAGTGTCGGGCGGCAGGCATCCGGGTGAAGATGATCACTGGGGATCATGCCGGGACTGCAGCTGCGATTGCCGAGAAGATCGGGCTCGCGGCCCCCGACAAGGTGCTGACCGGCCGCGATCTGGAGCGGATGGATGATGCCACCCTTGCCGCACAAGTGGTGGAGGTCGACGTCTTTGCGCGCACCAGCCCGGAAGACAAGTTGCGGCTGGTCAAGGCCTTGCAGTCACACGGTTTGTCGGTGGCGATGACGGGTGACGGTGTGAACGATGCCCCGGCGCTGAAGCAGGCGGATGCCGGGATCGCGATGGGGCTGAAAGGGTCGGAAGCTGCGAAGGAGGCAGCGGACCTTGTGCTGGCCGATGACAACTTCGCCACGATTGCCGCCGCCGTGCGGGCCGGGCGGACGGCCTGGGACAACCTGCGGAAGGTGATCAGTTTCGAGCTGCCGACCAACGCGGGCGAGGCGCTGACAGTGGTGATTGCCCTGCTGGCGGGTTACGCCCTGCCGATCACGGCCGTGCAGATCCTGTGGGTGAACCTGATCACCGGAATCACACTGGGCCTTGCCCTGGCCTTCGAGCCGGGCGAGGCCGGGACGATGGAGCGCCCGCCGCGCCCACGCGACGCGCCGATCCTCAAGCGAGAGCTGATGTGGCACGTTGTGCTGGTGTCGACCCTGTTCGTGGTGGCGGTGTTCGGGGTCTTCTCCTTTGCCCTGCAGGAAGGGCATTCCCTTGCACTGGCCCAGACAATGGCGATGAACACATTGGTTGTGCTGGAGATCTTTCACCTGTTTTTCATCCGCAGTATCCATGGCACGTCGCTGACCTGGGCCGCAGTGCGAGGGACGCCGGTCGTCTGGGCCGTGGTCTTGGGAATGACCGTGGCGCAGTTTGCCGTGACCTTCCTGGCGCCGTTGCAAGCTCTTCTGGGGACGGAAGCCGTGCCGCTGCGCGAGGGTCTGATCATCGTGGGGATCGGGGTGGTGTTCTTCATGCTTGTCGAAATCGAAAAGCAGATCCGGCTGGCCCTTTACCGCCGCTGAGCCAAAGGAAACGGCCCGGCCTTGAGGGCCGGGCCGTTTCGGTTGTGCCTAGTCCGATCAGGCGCGGACGTCGAAGCGGTCGGCTTCCATCACCTTGACCCAGGCCGAGACGAAGTCGCAGACGAACTTTTCGCGGTTGTCGTCCTGAGCGTAGACCTCGGCATAGGCGCGGAGGATGGAGTTCGAGCCGAAGACGAGGTCGGCGCGGGTGGCCGTCCACTTGACCGCGCCGGTCTTGCGGTCGGTGAGCTCGTAAAGGTTGGTTCCCTTCGGCACCCACTTGTAGCCCATGTCCGTCAGGCCGGTGAAGAAGTCGGTGGTCAGGGCGCCAACGCGGTCGGTGAAGACCCCGTGCGCCGTGCCGCCGTGGTTGGTGCCGATGACGCGCATACCGCCGATCAGGCAGGTCATCTCATGCGCCGTCAGGCCCATGAGCTGCGCGCGGTCGAGGAGCAGTTCCTCGGCAGACACGGCGTAGTCCTTCTTCATCCAGTTGCGGAAACCATCCGCCACCGGCTCCAGCACCGAGAAGCTGTCGGCGTCGGTGTGCGCGTCGGTGGCGTCGCCGCGTCCGGCGTGGAAGGGAACGGTGACGTCAACGCCAGCAGCCTTCGCGGCGTGCTCGACACCGACGTTGCCCGCAAGGACGATGACGTCGGCGAGCGAGGCCCCGGCCTCTTTGGCAATCGGCTCCAGCACCGACAACACGCGCGCCAGGCGGGCGGGCTCGTTGCCTTCCCAATCCTTTTGCGGGGCCAGACGGATGCGGGCACCATTCGCGCCACCCCGGTTGTCCGAGCCGCGGAAGGTGCGGGCCGAATCCCAGGCGGTGGTGACCATGTCCGAAACCGACAGGCCCGAGGCGGCGATCTTCGCTTTCACGGCATCGACGTTCCAGGCGGTCGAACCGGCCGGAACCGGGTCCTGCCAGATCAAGTCCTCAGCCGGAACCCAGGGGCCCAGGTAGCGGACCTTCGGCCCCATGTCGCGGTGGGTCAGCTTGAACCAGGCGCGGGCGAAGGCATCGCTGAACGCGGCCTGATCCTTGGCGAACCGCTCGGAAATCGCGCGGTAGGTCGGGTCCATCTTCATTGCCATGTCGGCGTCGGTCATCATCGGCATGCGGCGGATCGTCGGGTCTTCGACGTCCACCGGCATGTCGGCGGGATCAATATTGATCGGCTGCCACTGGAAGGCCCCGGCGGGGGATTTCACCAACTCCCAGTCGTACTTCAGAAGAAGGTGGAAGTAGCCGCCGTCCCATTTGGTCGGGTGGGTGGTCCAGGCGCCTTCCAAGCCGCTGGTGATCGTATCCCGGCCTACGGAACGGGCCGCATGGACGTTCCAGCCAAGGCCGCCTTCCTCGATCGCGGCCCCTTCGGGTTCCGCGCCGATCAGGGCGGCGTTGTTGTTGCCATGCGCCTTGCCGACTGTGTGGCCGCCCGCGGTCAGCGCGACGGTCTCTTCGTCGTCCATCGCCATGCGGGCGAAGGTCTCACGCACGTCATGCGCGGTTTTCACTGGGTCCGGCTGGCCGTTCACGCCTTGCGGGTTCACGTAGATCAGGCCCATGACCACGGCCGACAGCGGGTTCTCCAGCGAGGTGCGGTCTTCCTTGTTCGGATAGCGCTGGTCGGTCAGCCATTCCTTTTCCGACCCCCAGTAGACGTCCTTTTCAGGGGCCCAGATGTCTTCGCGACCGAAGCCGAACCCGAAGGTCTTCAGGCCCATCGATTCATAGGCCACGGTTCCGGCCAGCACCATCAGGTCGGCCCAGGACAGGCGGTTGCCGTACTTCTTCTTCAGCGGCCACAGCAGACGGCGGGCCTTGTCGAGGTTGGCGTTGTCGGGCCAGGAGTTCAGGGGTGCAAAGCGGTGGTTGCCGGTGCCAGCACCACCCCGGCCATCGGCCATGCGGTAGGTGCCTGCAGCGTGCCAGCTCATGCGGATGAAAAGGCCGCCGTAATGGCCCCAGTCGGCGGGCCACCAGTCCTGGCTGTCGGTCATCAGGGCGGTCAGGTCACGCTTGACAGCGTCGAAGTCCAGCTTCTTGACTTCTTCCTGATAGTTGAACCCCGTCAACGGGTTAACCTTGGTATCATGCTGGTGCAGGATGTCGAGGTTCAGCGACTTCGGCCACCAGTCCATCACCGTGGTTTCGGTCGTGGTGATCGCCCCGTGCATGACCGGGCATTTGCCCGAGCGTCCTGTGTCATTGCCGTCCATCTTGCTCTCCTCGTCTGGCTGAATTCAGTTGCGAAAACACTTGCTGCGCCCGGGCCTTTGGGGCCGGGTGGGCGACTCGCCGGTCTTCGTCGTGGGTCATGGCTAGCACCCTGCGGCGATAATAGGAATTTTCATTTTCCAATCGCGGCGATATGTAAAACATATGACACAGCTGACCCTGAAGCACCTGCGCTATTTCGACGCGCTGGCGCGGCACCGCCATTTCGGGCGGGCGGCCGAGGCGTGTTCGATCTCGCAACCGGCGCTGTCGTTGCAGGTGAAAGAGCTGGAAGACATCCTGGGAGCCCCTCTGGTCGAACGGGGGCCTAGACAGATCCGGCTGACCGAGCTTGGCGTGGATTTCGCACGGCGATCCCTCGATGTGCTGCGCGCGGTCGATGAGTTGGGGGCGCTGGCCCGTGCGTCGACAGGGCCGCTGGCGGGGCGCTTGCGCCTGGGGGTGATCCCGACCGTCGCGCCCTACCTCTTGCCACTGGTGATGCGGTCGCTTGCCGAAATCTACCCGGACCTTGTCCTGCGACCCCGCGAGGCGGTCACCCCGAAGCTGGTTCGCGACTTAAGCGAGGGGCGGCTTGACCTTGCGCTTGTTGCTTTGCCGGTGTCCGAGCCCTCGTTTGAAGAGGTACCCCTTTTCGACGAAGAGTTTCTCTTGGTCCGCAGCGAAGCCATGGCGGATTTGCCGGTTCCGGCGCTGGTGGACCTGCCCGAGATGCCGCTTCTCTTGCTGGAAGAGGGTCATTGCTTCCGGGATCAGGCGATAGCGTTCTGCAAGCTGCCGCCCAGCCTTTCGGGCGAGATCATGGAGGGGTCGTCGCTGTCGACCCTGGTGCAGATGGTCGGCGCAGGGATCGGTGTGACGCTGATCCCGGAAATGGCCGCCGTGATCGAGGCGCGGTCCGCGCCCGTGGTCCTGCACCGATTGCCCGACCCTGGCCCGCGCCGGACGATTGGCCTGGTCTGGCGCCGGAGCAATCCCCTGTCGGACCGCTACCGTGCTCTGGCCGAGGAGTTGGGCCCGGCGCTGGCCCTGCGCTGAGGGTCAGGCGCCCCAGGTCCGTTCCAGAAGCCGCAGCCAGTTGCCATGGGCGATCTTGGCAACCAGCGCCTCGCCCAGACCCATATCGCGCATCGCCGCGATCAACACGGGCAGCCCTTCGGCCCCGCCGATATCCTTGGGGGTCGTGGCACCGTCATAGTCCGAACCGAGGCCGACATGGTCTTCGCCCGCCAGCTTCAACATGTGCGCGATATGCCGCTTGACCGGGTCCAAGGTCATATCCGGGCTTTCGCGGCCATCTTCGCGCAGAAAGCAGGTCGCGAAGTTCAATCCGGCCATTCCGCCGCTGTCACCGATGGCCCGCAACTGGCGGTCGCTGAGGTTCCGGCTGGAGGCCGAGATGGCGTGCGCATTGGAATGAGTGGCGACAAGCGGCGCATCGGACAGTTTGGCCACATCCCAGAAGCCGTGTTCGTTCAAGTGGCTGAGGTCCAGCATGATCCGCAGCGCATTGCATTCCTTGACAAGTGCGCGACCGGCGTCAGTCAGCCCCGGCCCCGTGTCGCCGGTGGACGGAAAGCGGAACGGGACACCGTGGCCGAAGATGGTCGGGCGGCTCCACACCGGGCCGATCGACCGCAGGCCCATGGCATGAAAGAGGTGCAGCGCGTCGAGGTTCCCGTCTATCGCTTCGGCACCTTCGAAGTGGATCACCCCGGCGATGACGTCCGCGGCCATCGCTGCCCGAATGTCGCCCGCCGTCCGGCACCAGCGAAAGCGACCACCAGAGGCGCGCTCCATCCAAAGGAGGTGGCCCAGCATTTCGACCGCCACTGGCTGCGCGGCCTTGTGGTCGATCAGGGCGGGCAGGGGGAAATCGTAGGGCGGATTGTCCATCCGGGCTTCAAGCGCGTTCAGGTCTTCATATTCGGGCGAGGGGATGTAGACAGCAAAGAAGCCACCGGCAAAACCTGCAGCCTGCATCCGGGGCAAGTCGAGGTGGCCTGCGCCTTCGCCTTCCAGCCAGAGCTTGTCGCGCTTTGCACCGGCGGCGGCGATCTTCAGGACAATGTCGTTGTGGCCGTCGAAGACAGGAACGAGGGAGGGCATCTGGTCACCGTGCGCTGGCATGTTTCGGGGCAATGTTTCGCGCCAGCCCGGCCAAGGCAAGTGCCCATTCCCGCTGCGCGGTCGTGACCGATTGACGGGGTCGGGCGCTTTGGCGTAACCGGTTGGCCATGCGGAATTCCGTCATCATGCGCCTCTACCGGACCCTGTTGCTGGCCGCCCTGACCATCGCACTGGTCGGGACCGGCTTTGGGCATCGCGTGACGGCGGCGGAAGATCAGGCCCTGGCCTTTGTGCTGGCCACGGGTGCGACTGCGGCTGACATCTGCGATGATGCGACGCCCGGCGATGATCACCGGGGGCCGTCCTGTCTGGCCTGCCAGATTGCGGGTGGAGCCGATCTGCCCCCTGTTAGCGGGGCCGTGCGGCCACTTGACCTAGCCAGTGCCGCCCGTATCGCAGTTGCCGATAAGGTTGTGCCGCTGCGGCACCGGTTGGACCATGCCCACGCGGCGCAGGCCCCGCCCGCCGCCTGACGGCGCGCGCCCCGAAAAGCTCGCACCACCTGCTTAAGGACAGGGCTTTCCCCCCGTGTCCATGTCAGCGCCGACATCTGCGTCGGCCTTTCGCACCGTCAGACATTCCAGAAGGACAACCCGAAATGACCCGCCTGTTCACCCTTGTCGCCACCTTGCTTTTTGCGGCTCCAGTCTTCGCTCACGACGTCCTCGCGGGCGATCTGCAGATCATCCATCCGCACATCCCGCAGCCTGCCGCCAGCGCCAAGGCAGCCGGGGGGTTCATGGCGATCACCAACACCGGCGCCGAGCCCGACAGGTTGATCGGGGTCGAGACCGGCATTGCGGCCAAGGCCGAAGTGCACGAAAGCAAGGTCGACGCGAATGGTGTCGGCACGATGCGGCACGTCGACTTCGTCGAGATCCCGGCAGGCGGAACCGTCAATCTGGAACATGGCGGCTATCACATCATGCTCATGGGGCTGACCGGGCCGCTGATCGAAGGCGAATTGCACAAGGCCGTGCTGGTCTTCGAGCGTGCGGGACGCGTCGAGATCGAGTTCCAGATCGATCCCCCGGTCGGGATGGGCCAAATGGACCATTCCAAGATGGATCATGGTGCAAGCGGCGGCTGACGCGGCTTGCCTTCAAGAAGATTGCGGGTCGCGGGGTCATCTGCCAAGACTTCGCGGGCCCGCAGTTCCGCCGGGCCGGACCGAAAAGGCGTGCCGGAATGAGCGATGCCCCAGTCGACAAACCCGCCCGCCGCGGTGAAGTCGCATTGTCGTTCGACCCCGCCCGCACGGCAGACGACGCCCGGTTGCGCTTCATCGGGCGGCTGCGCAGCCCCTGGTCGCGCGGAAACTGCCCGAAGAACCTGCGTGAGGCGCGCGAAGACAGTCATGAGCCCGAGGCGTTCCGGATCGAGATCGACCTGCCGTTCCGGCAAGGCCTGACCGGTCTGCAGGCCGGGCAACCGGTCATTCTGCTGTATTGGACCGGGGCGGCGCGGCGGGACATGATCGTGCTGCATCCAGAGCACCGTGAGCAGCCGACGGGGGTCTTTGCCCTGCGCGCGCC
>JBKDYO010000021.1:0-27626 GCA_046305855.1 Paracoccaceae bacterium | reverse complement strand
ACAAGGAGTAACGCCATGACAAACTACGATGCCGCCTGGGTGAAGGCCGAAGAGGAAAAGCGCGCCTGGTTGGATGCGAATGGTCTCTACAAGACCGAGGATGAGCATTCGTCCTGCGGTGTGGGGCTGGTCGTGTCGATCTCGGGCAAACCCAGCCGCAAGGTCGTGGAGAACGGGATCAACGCGCTGAAGGCGGTGTGGCACCGGGGTGCGGTGGACGCGGATGGCAAGACGGGCGACGGGGCGGGGATCCATGTGCAGATCCCGGTCAAGTTCTTCTACGACCAGGTGCGCCGCACGGGGCATGAGCCGGACACGGGCAAGCTGATCGCGGTGGGGCAGGTCTTCCTGCCGCGGACGGACTTTGGCGCTCAGGAACGGTGCCGGACCATCGTGGAGACCGAAGTCCTGCGGATGGGGCACTACATCTACGGCTGGCGGCATGTGCCGGTGGATGTGTCGGTGCTGGGCGACAAGGCCAACGCGACGCGGCCCGAGATCGAGCAGATCCTGATCCGCTGCGAGAAGGACATCGACCAGGATCACTTCGAGCGCGAGCTTTATGTGATCCGGCGGCGGATCGAGAAGGCGGCGACGGCGGCGGGCATCCAGGGGATGTATCTGTGTTCGTTGAGCTGCCGGTCGATCATCTACAAGGGGATGATGCTGGCCGAGCAGGTGGCGACCTTCTACCCCGACCTGATGGACGAGCGGTTCGAGAGCGCCTTCGCGATCTACCACCAGCGCTATTCGACGAACACCTTCCCGCAGTGGTGGCTGGCGCAGCCGTTCCGGATGCTGGCCCATAACGGCGAGATCAACACGCTGAAGGGCAACGTCAACTGGATGAAGTCGCACGAGATCCGGATGGCATCGAACAACTTCGGCGAGGCGGCCGAGGACATCAAGCCGATCATTCCGGGGGGGACTTCGGACTCGGGTGCCCTGGATGCGGTGTTCGAGGTGCTGGTGCGGTCTGGGCGGTCGGCGCCGATGGCCAAGACGATGCTGGTCCCGGAGGCCTGGTCGAAGCAGACGGTGAATATGCCCAAGGCCTGGGCGGACATGTATTCCTACTGCAACTCGGTCATCGAGCCGTGGGATGGTCCCGCCGCCTTGGCGATGACGGATGGTCGCTGGGTCTGCGGCGGCTTGGACCGCAACGGTCTGCGTCCGATGCGCTATGTGGTGACGGGCGACGGGATGCTGATCGCGGGGTCGGAGGCTGGCATGGTGCCGGTTGATGAATCCACGATCCGCGAGAAGGGCGCTTTGGGGCCGGGGCAGATGATTGCTGTCGATATGGTCGAGGGCAAGCTTTACCACGACGTTGAAATGAAAGACAAACTTGCCGCCGCGCAGCCTTATGGCGAGTGGGTGGGCAAGATCGTTGACCTGAACGCCTTGCTGAAGGACATCCCGGAAACGCAGACCTTTACTGGCGGTGACCTGCGCAAGCGGCAGATCGCGGCGGGGTTCACCATCGAGGAGCTGGAGCAGGTCCTGGCCCCGATGGCCGAGGACGGCAAGGAAATGGTCGCCTCGATGGGCGATGATACTCCTCCGGCCGTGCTGTCGTCGGTCTACCGGCCGTTGTCGCATTACTTCCGGCAGAACTTCAGCCAGGTGACGAACCCGCCCATCGACTCACTTCGCGAGGGCCGGGTGATGTCCCTGAAGACGCGCTTCGGCAACCTGCGGAACGTGCTGGACGAGAACAACTCGCAGACGGAAATCCTGGTGCTGGAAAGCCCCTTCGTCGCGAACCGCGAGTTCGAGGTGATGGTGCAGCGCTTCGGCGATCAGGTCGCGTTCATCGACTGCACCTTCCCGGTGGGCGAGGGGCTGGACGACCTGCGGCAGGGGCTGGAGCGCATCCGGGCCGAGGCGGAGGATGCGGTGCGGTCGGGGGCCGGGCAGCTGGTGCTGACGGATGAGCATCAGGGGCCGGATAAGGTCGGGATGCCGATGATCCTTGCCACTTCGGCGGTGCATTCGTGGCTGACCCGCAAGGGTCTGCGGACGTTCTGTTCGATCAACGTGCGGTCGGCGGAGTGCATCGACCCGCATTACTTCGCCGTGCTTATCGGCTCGGGCGCGACGACGGTGAACCCCTACATTGCGCAGGATTCGATTGCGGACCGGATTGACCGGGGGCTGCTGGATGGCTCCCTCACCGATGCGATGCGGCGGTATCGGGATGCCATCGACGCAGGGCTCTTGAAGATCATGTCGAAGATGGGGATCAGCGTGATTTCCTCCTATCGCGGCGGGTTGAACTTCGAGGCGGTGGGTCTGTCGCGGGCGATGGTGGCCGAGTATTTCCCGGGAATGCAGTCGCGCATTTCGGGGATTGGTCTCACGGGCGTCGAGCAGAAGCTGGAAGAGGTCCACAAGCGCGGCTGGCTGGGGGGCGCGGACGTTCTACCGATTGGCGGCTTCTACAAGGCGCGGCGGTCGGGCGAGAAGCACGCCTGGGAAGCGCAGACGATGCACATGCTGCAATCGGCCTGCGACCGGGCGTCTTATGATGTGTGGAAGCAGTATTCTGCGGCCATGCGGGCAAATCCACCGATCCATCTACGCGACCTTCTGGACATCAAGACGCTTGGGAAGCCCGTTCCCATCGAGGAGGTGGAAAGCATCACCTCGATCCGCAAGCGGTTCGTGACGCCGGGCATGTCGCTTGGGGCCCTCAGCCCCGAGGCGCACAAGACGCTGAACGTCGCGATGAACCGGATCGGGGCGAAGTCCGACTCCGGTGAGGGCGGCGAGGACCCGGCGCATTTCGTGCCGGAGCCGAACGGGGACAACCCTTCCGCCAAGATCAAACAGGTCGCCTCGGGGCGCTTTGGCGTGACGGCGGAGTATCTGAACGCCTGCGAAGAGCTGGAGATCAAGGTCGCTCAGGGGGCCAAGCCCGGTGAGGGTGGCCAACTGCCGGGGATGAAGGTCACGGCGCTGATCGCTCGCTTAAGGCATTCGACGCCGGGGGTGACGCTGATCTCGCCGCCGCCGCACCACGATATCTATTCGATCGAGGACCTCGCGCAGCTGATCTACGACCTGAAGCAGATCAACCCGCGGGCCAAGGTGACGGTGAAGCTGGTGTCGTCCTCGGGTGTCGGGACCATTGCGGCGGGGGTGGCGAAGGCCAAGGCTGACGTGATCCTGATCTCGGGCCACAACGGCGGGACGGGGGCTTCGCCTGCGACCAGCATCAAGTATGCCGGTCTGCCGTGGGAGATGGGCCTGACCGAGGCGCATCAGGTGTTGGCGATGAATAACCTGCGCGAGCGGGTGACGCTTCGCACCGATGGCGGTCTGCGGACGGGCCGCGACATCGTCATGGCGGCGATGATGGGGGCCGAGGAATACGGCATCGGTACCGCCGCGCTGATCGCGATGGGCTGCATCATGGTGCGGCAGTGCCAGTCCAACACCTGCCCGGTGGGCGTGTGTACGCAGAACGAAGCCCTGCGCGCCAAGTTCACCGGGTCTGCGGACAAGGTGGTCAACCTGATCACCTTCTACGCCCAGGAAGTGCGGGAAATCCTCGCCTCCATCGGCGCGCGGTCGATGGACGAGATCATCGGACGGGCCGATCTGTTGACGCAGGTCTCGCGCGGTGCGGCTAACCTGGACGACCTCGACCTGAACCCGATGCTGATCAGCGTCGATGGGGCGCGGGCGATCACCTATGACCGGACCAAGCCCCGGAACGCGGTGCCGGACACGCTGGATGCCGAGATCATCAAGGACGGTCATCGATTCTTTGAGGACGGCGAGAAGATGCAGCTGTCCTACGCGGTGCGGAACACGCTGCGGACGATCGGGACGCGGGCGTCTTCGCACATCGTCAAGAAGTTCGGGATGCGCAATGCGCTGCAGCCCGACCATCTGACGGTGAAGCTGACCGGGTCGTGCGGGCAGTCGTTGGGGGCGTTCAGCGTCCGGGGCCTCAAGCTGGAAGTGCAGGGCGATGCCAACGACTATGTCGGCAAGGGTCTGTCGGGTGGCACGATTACCGTGCGGCCGCTGATGTCCTCGCCGCTGAAGGCGGAGGAGAACACGATCATCGGGAACACCGTGCTGTATGGTGCGACCGACGGGTTCCTGTTTGCCTCCGGTCGGGCGGGGGAGCGGTTCGCCGTCCGCAACTCGGGTGCTTCGGTCGTGGTGGAAGGCTGCGGGTCGAACGGGTGTGAATACATGACCGGCGGGGTCGCGGTGATCCTGGGGCGGATCGGCGCGAACTTCGGGGCGGGGATGACGGGCGGGATGTCTTATGTCTACGACCCCGAGGGCGTGGCCGAGGACTTCATGAACCTCGAGTCGATCCTGACCTGCGCGGTCGAGCATCCGCACTGGGAGATGCAGCTGAAGGGCCTCATTGCCCGGCATCTGGAGGAAACCGGCAGCCGGGTCGCGGAACGCATCCTGTCGAACTGGGACAGCGAGCGGCGGAACTTCCTGCAGGTCTGCCCGAAGGAGATGGTCGACCGTCTGCCCTATCCGCTGTCGGACGAGGTGGCGAAGGTTCCGGCCGAGTAAGCCAGACAAAGGGCGGCCCGATGGTTCGGGCCGTCCACCATTTTTGGGGCATCACACCTCGGCCAGACCGACGACGTAGTTCTTCCCGTAAGCCTTCGCGCATTTCGGACAGGTCGTGTAGAAGAACCAGACCTTGCCGTCCGCGTTACCGCGGCTGGCGCCGAGAGCCTTCAGCTCTTCGGACCAGTCCTTGGCCTTGCTGTAGGGCCCTTCATAGACCTTCGTGACATAGTTGCCGGACAGCCGGGTCATCTCTTCCTCGGGCACGTCCTTCGTGACGGCGAACAGGTGTTCGCCCTTGAAGGCCGAAAGATCGCGGGACAGCACAAGGACCTGATCGGGGTCCGTCGCCGCGGCGTCGTCGATATGGCGCTGCACGCGAGTGAAGACCTTGCCCATGTTCAGCGGGATATGCAGGGCGGACAGGGTTTCGGCGCGCAGGAACGGCTTGTCGCGGAAATGAAGTTCGGCCCCGTCCCAGCCTTCGGGGTTGAAGCGCGGGCAGCAGCCCGTGGTGTTCACGGATTGGTCGTACTTGGGAAGTGCGTTGATCTCCATCGTCCTTCTCCTCGGTTGAAAGCCCGAGAAGCAGTATAGCTGGTGCAGGCTGTGGCCGCCTTGATGGGGGTCAAGGCGGCCAGAGGTGAGGTCCTAGTCCTCGGACGACCGCGCCCAGAGGTTGATGTCCTTTTCTTCGGAGATGGAGTCGATCCGGGCCAGTTCATCGGCGGTGAAATCCAGCTTCTGCAAAGCACCGACGCAGTCCACGACCTGCTCGGGCTTCGACGCGCCGATCAGGGCGGAGGTGATGCCGCCGTTCCGGAGAACCCAGGCCAGAGCCATCTGGGCAAGCGTCTGGCCGCGGGCGGCGGCCATGTCGTTCAGCTTTTTCACGGAAGCGACGGCCTTTTCCACCACCGACGGATGCAGCGACTTGTCCTGCGTGGCGCGGCTGCCTGCGGGGATGCCGTTCAGATACTTGTTGGTCAGGATGCCCTGCGCCAGCGGCACGAAGGCGATGGAGCCGACGCCCAGCTCCTGCAACGTGTCCTTCAGCCCGTCGGTTTCGACCCAGCGGTTAAGGATGTTGTAGCTGGGCTGGTGGATCAGCAGCGGAGTCCCCAGATCCTTGAGGATCGCCACCGCCTCACGCGTGCGCTGGGAGTTGTAGCTGGAGATGCCGATGTACTGCGCGCGACCCGACCGGACGATGTGGTCCAGGGCACCCATCGTCTCTTCCAGCGGCGTGTCGGGGTCGAAGCGGTGGGAATAGAAGATATCGACGTAGTCGAGGCCCATCCGTTTCAGCGACTGGTCGCAGGAGGCGATGACGTACTTGCGGCTGCCCCATTCGCCGTAGGGGCCGTTCCACATTTCGTAGCCAGCCTTGGACGAGATGATGAGTTCATCACGCAGGCCGCTGAAGTCGGTTTTCAGAAGCTCTCCGAAGGCCTCTTCGGCGCTGCCGGGTGGGGGGCCGTAGTTGTTGGCCAGGTCGAAATGGGTGATCCCAAGGTCGAAGGCGGTGCGGCAGATCGCCTGTTTCGTGGCATGCGGCGTGTCGTGGCCGAAGTTGTGCCAGAGGCCAAGGCTGATCGCTGGCAGCTTCAGGCCCGAGTTGCCACAGCGGTTGTAGATCATCCGCTCATAGCGGTTGGCGGCGGGGGTGTAGGTCATGGGGGTCCTCCTGTTGGCGTGATCATGCGTCGGGGGCGGGGCGGCTTCAAGTTGCGTCGGGCGGGAATCCGGGGGATGCTGGCGGCATGAGGCAGCTTCGGCAGGTCTGGGATTTCGTGGTGGCGGTCTGGCTGCGGGTGGGCGACGGGCATTTCGGCCTGATCGCTGCCGGGGTGGCCTTCTTTGCCATGTTTGCAGTGTTCCCGGGCCTGGCTGCTGCGGTGGCGGTCTGGGGGCTTTTCGCTGACCCGGGGGTCATCCAAGGCTATCTCACGGTTGCCGAGCGCTTTTTGCCGCCCGAAGCGCGGACCTTGATCCACGATCAGGTCATGGGCCTGATTACCGCACCACGCTCGGCCCTCCAGTGGACCACCCTGCTCTCCCTGCTGATCGCGCTGTATTCCGCGCGGGCGGGGGTGTCGGCGCTGGTGCAGGGGCTGGATGTGGTCCACCGGTCGCAACCGCGCGGCTGGATCAGGGGCTGGGCGGTCGACTTCATCCTGACTGTGGCACTGATCGGGGCGCTGTTCGTGGCACTTGTCACGGTCGTCGTCGTGCCGATCCTGTTGTCCTATGTTCAGTTCGGCACCTTCGAGGCCTGGCTGACCAAGGTTCTGCCCTGGGGGGCGATGTTCCTGCTGGTGGTGACCTGCCTGTCGATCCTGTACCGCTTTGGCCCGAACGTGCCGGGCGGGTTCCGGTCGCCTTGGATCAGCGTGGGTGTGCTGGTCGCGGCGGTCGCCTGGGCGGGTGTGTCGATCGGGTTTTCGGTCTACCTGGCGAACTTCAACAGCTACAACGCCATCTACGGGTCCATCGGTGCCGTCATCATCCTGATGATGTGGCTGTACCTGTCGGTTTGGGCCGTGTTGCTGGGGGGCGCGATCAACGCCGAGCTGGACGCGCGGATGCGGCGGTGATCAGGCCGCCCGGAAAGCCGCGGCGAGCGGTTCGGGCAGCGTGAACTCCTTCAGCGCCCGTGCGCGGGCATCCGAGGACATTTTTCGCGCGGTCTTTTCCACGATGTCGAGAACCGAAGCGGCGTCGCGCTTGGCGGCGAAGTCGGCGAAATACCAGCGCAGGAAGACAAAGCAGATGACGTCTTCAAGCGCCTGCACTTCGGGGTCGCGCTTGAGCCCCTCTTTGCGCAAAAGCACGCCGACCCGGTCGCAGTCCGCCGTGGCATAGCCCGCCTGCGCCATGATGCCCGCCACCCGGTCCGCATGGCGCCGGGCCTGTTCGCGCCGCCAGGCCAGGTAGCCTGCCTTGCCGTCGGGATAGTCGGCGCGGGGCAGAAGCCAGCGTTCGACATGCTGGCCGCGCGCTGCGATCTGCAGCACCTCTGGTGCGTCTGGCACGAGGCGGGCCAGTTCCACGCTCATCCGTTCGCCGTAAGGCAGCGCCTCGGCCTTGGGGTCGGCGGCGTTGGCAGTGTCGATCTGCGAGAGCGCAACTTGCAGCCGGTCTTGCATGGTTTTCCGTCCCCTCGTCGTCCGAACTGTCCGTGCAGGATGATCGCAGGCAATGCGGGATGCAACCATCTGCCACCTGTCCAGTCGCAGGTGACAATCTGCCGAACACTGCCGATGAACATCTTGCGGCAGGCTGTAACGAGGCCTTTGCCCGCGACGAAAGGACCCGGGCTGGCGGTGCACATGCCGCCATCGAAGCGAGGAACCGACATGCGGCCAGTGGCCATGACCCTTCTTGCGGCCCTGATCGGGTTTTGTCCGGGCCTTCCGGCACAGGCCGAGGCCCCCGGATCGCCTGATGTGCTGATCCTTGGCGATTCCCAGCTTTCCTTCGGCGCGGGCAAGGCCTTTGTCGAATTGCTGGGCGCCATGAAGGGCGACTGCGGCCTTGCGCCTGACACGACGGTCGGCGTGATCGGCGTGCGGTCAAGCACGCTGCAATCCTGGACCTCGACGGGCAAATCGGCCAAGTCCGCAATCTGCGATGTCGATCCGAAGTGGAAGGTGAACGCGGGCGCCTATGGCACCCTGTCGCCGGGCGAGAACCCCTATGTGCAGATCGGACAGGGCGGGCAGTTCCAGTTCTGCTCGCCCGAGCGGTCGCCACTGGAGGCGGTCTTTCATGACGGATACTACCAGCCCAAGCTGCTGATCATGTTTCTGATGGGCAATGCGACCGAGCGCTGGGCCGCAAGCCCCGAGGCGGCCTTGCAGGACGTGCGGTCGTTCATTGCCGACCTGCCGAAGGGCCAGCCCTGCATCTTCATGACCTCGGCCCCGCCCTATGGGGAAAAGTCTGTGCGATTGCGTCAGCAGGCCCAGGACAACATCGAAGCGGCCTTTGCCAGGGATGGCGGGAGGTGCAGCTTTGTCCCCGGATTTACCGAGGCGACCGTCAAGGAGAACCTTGGCAACGAGGCGAATTTCCGGCGCAAGGGGTCGGGCAAAGTGAAGGACCCCTATCACCCGACCGAGGCGGCAGCGCGCAAGTTCATGGCGCTGCAACGGAAGGCCTTGTGCAAGGCGATTGCCACCGAGCTTGCGCCCTGAGGCCCGTCATCACGACCCCGCGATAGGGCTGACACAGCGGTAACGACAGGGGCGGAACGCCGAACCGGCTGTCGGATCAAACAGGAGAACTTGCCATGTTCAGGATGACTACCCTCGCCCTCGCCTTTGCCGCCGGACTGGTGGGCGCAGCTTTCGCTGGTGACCAGTATGTCGACAAGACCGGCTTTGCCGTGTCTGGCTACGATGTCGTCTCGTACTTTGACCTGCCGCAATCCAAGGTCGGTCAACCGCAGCAATCGCCGCTGCCGGGCAATGCGGCGATCACCGCCGAGCACAACGGCGCGACCTTTGCCTTTGCCACCGAAGCCAACCGGGACCGCTTTCTTGCCGACCCGACCGCCTTTGTCCCGCAATATGACGGGCACTGTGCCTATGGCGTGGCCAAGGGTGGCAAGGTGCCGGGCAACCCAACGCTGTGGCGGATCGTCGATGGCAAGCTTTACCTCAACATCACCAAGAACGTTGTCGGCTTCTGGGAAGAGGACATCCCGGGCAATCTGAAGAGGTCCGAGACGAACTGGACCGGGCTTGAGTCCGCGGCGGCTTCGACCGACAAGATCCCGAGCTTTACGTCGAAAGCGCCGGTGAACTGATCTGTCCGGGAACGTGCCCCTTCAGGGAACCTTTAACGCGCAGGCCCTGTCGGGTCTGCGCGTTCTTGACTTGTCGCGGATTCTGGCCGGACCAACGGCCACTCAGCTTTTGGCCGATCTTGGGGCCGAGGTGATCAAGATCGAGCGCCCCGGCTCTGGCGACGACACCCGGGGCTGGGGTCCGCCCTTTCTGCGCGATGCAGAGGGCGCGGAAAGCGGGCCGAGCGCCTATTTCCTGTCGGCCAATCGCGGCAAGCATTCGGTGGCCGTGAATCTGGCAGATCCGCGCGGTCAGGCGCTGGTGCGGGCGCTGGCCCTGCAGTCCGACATCGTGGTCGAGAATTTCAAGCCCGGCGACCTTGCGCGCTATGGGCTGGACTATGACAGCCTGCAGACGGAGAACCCGCGGCTGATCTACTGTTCGATCAGCGGGTTCGGGCAGACCGGGCCGAACGCGCATCGGGCAGGGTATGATTTCCTGGTGCAGGGGGAAGGCGGGCTGATGAGCCTGACGGGCGCGCCGGAGGTGCCGCCGATGAAGGCAGGCGTCGGGATCGCGGACCTGATGTGCGGCATGTATGCGGTGGTCGGCATCCTTGCGGCAGTGGAGGCACGGCACGCCTCGGGCAAGGGCCAACACATCGACCTTGCGCTGATGGACGCGCAAGTGGCGATGCTCGTCAATCAGGGCGTCGCGCATCTGACGGACGGGCACGTGCCGCCCCGGCGCGGCAACGATCACCCGACCATCGTGCCCTATGGCGCCTTTCCCGCGAGCGACGGCAACTTTATCCTGGCCGTCGGCAATGACAGCCAGTTCGCGCGTTTTGTGGACCTTGCAGGGGCCCCGGGCCTGGCCAGCGATGCGCGCTTTGCCAGCAATGCAGCAAGGGTGCGAAACCGCGAGGTGCTGATTCCGCTGATCGCAGCCCTTACCGCTGGGCGCAGCGCTACGGACTGGCTGGCAGCCTGCGACGCGGCTGGCGTGCCCGCGGGGCCGGTCAACGATCTGGCGCAGGTTTTCGCCAGCCCCCAGGTCGCGGCGCGCGAGATGAAAGTGCGGATGCCGCTTCATTCCGGGCAGGAGGTCAGCCTGATCGGCAACCCATTGAAGATGTCGGAAACGCCTGTCACCTATGCCAAGCCGCCACCCGAATTGGGTGAGGATACCGCTGCCGTTCTGGCGCGGCTTCTAGAGATTGGGCCTGCCGAGTTGCGGGCGCTTGCGGCAGAGGGTGTGATCGAAGGGGACCCGGGCGAATGACCGCGACTGGCGCAGACATCATGGGTGCGGCCCTTGCAGGCGCGGGGGCGACACATGCATTCGGCATCCCGGGGGGCGAGGTTCTGGCGCTGATGCGGGGGCTGGATACTGCCGGTCTGCGGTTTGTGCTGGTCAAGCACGAGAACGGCGGCGGCTTCATGGCCGAGGGGCTGTGGCACATGACCGGCGCGCTGCCGGTGCTGGTGGCGACCTTGGGACCGGGGGTGGCCAATGCGGTCAATGTCGTGGCCAACGCGATGCAGGACCGGGTGCCGCTGATCTTCCTGACCGGTTGTGTCGATGCCGAGGTCGCGGAAACCTACACGCATCAGGTCTTTGACCATCAGGCGATGCTGCGCCCGGTCGTCAAGGGCAGCCTCCGGCTGGCGTCGGGGGCGATTGGGGCGGGGATGGCCAAGGCGATTGCGCTTGCCACCTCGGGGCAGCCCGGACCGGTGCATGTCGACGTCCCGATCAGCGTGGCGGAAGGGCTTGCAAGCGAGGCTCCGTTCCCCCGGATGTGGGCCACGGCACCCGGCCTGCCGCCTGCGGCCGGACTGGCCGAGGCCCGTGCGGTGCTGGAACGCGCCCGTCGCCCGCTTGCCATCGCCGGGGTCGATGCAGTGAACGAACAGGCAGGTGCTGCGATCGCCGAGTTCTGCCGCGCCCACGCCATTCCGTTGATCACAACCTACAAGGGCAAGGGCCTGATGCCCGAGAGCGACACGCTGTGCCTTGGCGGAGCGGGCCTGTCGCCCAAGGCCGACCGTATCCTGATGCCGCTGATCGCCGAGGCCGACACGATCCTTCTTCTGGGCTATGACCCGATCGAGATGCGGATCGGCTGGCGCAACGCGTTCGGGGCCGGGCAAACCGTCATCGACATCGCCCCCACCCGCCGCGATCACGGCATGCACCGCATCGACATTCCCTTGATCGGCGGAATCGGAGTCACGCTGGGCAGCCTTGGTCATTCCGCCCCGAAACGCTGGACCAGCGAACCAGACGCGGCACGGCAAGCCCTTAAGACTGCTTTTTCGGCATCCGACGCTTGGGGGCCGCATCAAGTGTTTGCCACCCTGCGCCACATCATGCCGCCCGAGACGGTGATCACCGCCGACAGCGGGGCACATCGCATTCTGGTCAGCCAGATGTGGGACTGCCCAACACCACGCGGGATGCTGCAATCGTCGGGCCTTTGCACAATGGCCTGTGCGGTGCCCTTGGCAGCGGGGGCCAAGCTTGGACGTCCCTCCGTCCCGGTTTTGGCATTTGTCGGCGATGCCGGGCTTGAGATGGGCGCTGGAGAGTTGGCCACCCTTTCCGCGGAAGGTTTGCCGATCCTGATCTGCGTGCTGGTCGACAACAGCCTGAGCCTGATCGAGATGAAGCAGCGCGGCAGCCAGCATCCGAATCTGGGCGTCGATTTCGGCGGACAGGGGAAAGGCACCGACTTTGCCGCCCTCGCCCGCGCCTTTGGCGGGCATGGTGTCGATGTGTCCGACACTGTGACACTGGCCCGCGAAGCCGAAGCGGCGCTGCAGCGCGACAGCTTTACCCTGATCGCGGCGCAGATCCCGCGGCGCGCCTATGACGGGGCCTTCTAGGCAGGCCCCTCATAGATCACGGATGCGTGGGGCCGCTGTCATACTCGCCTGGCCCCTGTAACGAAACCCCGACAATGCGCGAACCGCAGGACATCGACTCCGGCGATTGCTCGCCTCTTTTTGCTGGGTCTCGTCCAAGTGTGAAAGGTCGCGTCATGCCGACAAGCGAAGACCTGAGCGGCATTCCAACCTCGCTGCCCGGGAACCTGATCGGTGACTGGAACCGGGTCATCAGGGGCATCCTGTCGCACGCGGCCAGCACCGGCCCCGATCTGAACCGGGTCTTGGTTGCCGCCCCGGATTTCGCTCTGGGTCAGGCGATCCGCGGAGTGTCCTGCCTGCTTCTGGGTCGCGCCGAAATGGTTGCCATCGCGCATCAGGCCTATGCGGTGGCCTTGACGGGTGCGCCGGCCACGATGCGCGAGATCGCCTTTGTCCATGCGCTGGGCGATTGGCTTGGAGGCCGCCCGACGCGGGCTGTCGCGCGCATGCAGATCGTGCTGAACCTGAACCCGCGCGATGCGCTGGCGATGAAGATGATCCAGGCCATCCATTTCGTGATGGGTCGGCCCGATGCCATGCGGGCCTCGATTGAAGGTGTCATCGCAGCCTGGGACGATCATCCCGCCCGCGGCTATATCCTTGGCTGCCATGCCTTTGCGCTGGAGGAAACTGGAGAATTCGCTCTGGCCGAGCGGACCGGCCGGGAAGGCGTGGCCCTGGCCCCGGATGATGCCTGGGGCCTGCATGCCGTGGCGCATGTCTACGACAGTACCGGGCGGGCCCGCGACGGGCTGGACTGGTTGTCGGGCCGCGAAGGGTCCTGGGCGCATTGCAACAATTTCCGCTTTCACGTCTGGTGGCACCGCGCGCTGATGCATCTGGACTTGGGCGAACATGACGCCGCGCTGGCGCTTTACGATGCCGATATCCGGTCCGAGAAGACGGATGACTACCGCGACATCGCCAATGGCGCGTCGCTTCTGGCGCGGCTGGAGCTGGAAGGTGTCGCTGTCGGCGACCGCTGGCAAGAGCTTGCCGATCTGTCCGAAAATCGCGCCACGGACGGCTGTCTTGCCTTTGCCGACCTGCATTACATGCTGGCGCTGTGCGGCGGTCAGCGGTCCAAGGCCGCAGCGGGGCTGATTGCCCGCATGCAAGCAACCCGCCCCGCCGGACACGAGGCACAGCAAGTCATCGCCCATCCGGGCCTGCATGTCGCAAAGGGGCTGCAGGCCTTTTCAGCCGGAGAATACTCGGTCGCCTGGATGCACCTGCGCGCGGGGCGTGGAGATATTCAGCAGATCGGCGGCAGCCATGCGCAGAGGGATGTCTTCGACCGCATCACCATCGAGGCGGCGCTGCGCGGCGGCTATGTTGATGCGGCCGATGCCCTGTTGCGCGACCGGATGGCGCGGCGCGCGGGATCGGTCGACGGCTATACCGCTGCCCGCCTGTCGCTGATCGGCGCTGTCCGCACGCAGGTGGTCTGAGATGGCGCCGACGATACGTCAGCGCGACCCGCGCCTCGATTTCTTCCGCGGCGTTGGCATGTTCATCATCCTGATCGCCCATATCACCGGCAACCCCTGGACCCTGTGGATCCCGGCTCGTTTCGGCTTTTCCGACGCGACCGAGATGTTTGTCTTCTGCTCGGGCATGGCCTCGGCCCTCGCCTTCGGCGCGGTCTTTTCGCGGGCCGGGTGGCTTTTGGGTACTGTGCGGATCGCGCACCGGATCTGGCAGGTCTACTGGGTGCATCTGGGCGTCTTCTTCGTGACACTTGTCCTGATGCTGACCCTGAACATGACCGGGGTCTTCCCGCGCGACGAGGTCAATGCGCTGAACCTTGATCCCTTTCTGAACAATACCGGGCCGAACCTGATCGGGCTGATGACACTGACCTATGTGCCGAACTACTTCGACATCCTGCCGATGTATCTGGTGATCCTTGCGCTGATCCCGGTGATGATGGCCTTGGCGCGGGTGGACGTGCGGCTGGCGGTTCTGGCCAGTCTGGCGATGTGGGTGGCGGCAACTGCCGGGCTGAACTTTCCGGCCGAGCTCTGGTTCTCCAAGCCGTCGACCCGGCCGTGGTTCTTCAACCCCTTCGGCTGGCAGCTGGTGTTCTTCACCGGGTTTGCGCTGATGGCCGGATGGCTGCCAGCTCCGCCTGTCCGGCGCGGGCTGGTCTGGCTGGCAGTGGCCGTGGTCGTTCTGTCGGTGCCCTTTGCCTGGAACAAGATCATCAGTCAGGTCGAGGTCATCCGCGAGTTGCGCAAGGCCGGTGCCCCGCTGTTCGACAAGACCGACTTCGGCGTGTTGCGCTATGTGCATTTCCTGGCGCTGGCCTATCTGGCCTGGGTCGCGGTCGGCCCTATGGGGGTGCGGCTACAGCAGGGCGGCAGGATCGGTGAGGTCATCGGCCTGATCTGCCGTGTCGGTCAGCAGTCGCTGGCGGTCTTTGCCGCGTCGATGGTGCTGGCGCGGGTCCTTGGGGCGTTCCTGAACCTTGCCGGGAGCGGCCCGCTTGCGGCGCTGGCCGTGAACCTTGTGGGCTTTGCCCTGATCATCGGGGTCGCCCGCCTGGCCGCCTGGTTCAAGAGCCAGCCCTGGAAGACCGCCTCGCGCCGTGTGGAGCAGGACGGGTCGAAGGCTACGATTGAGGCCGAGGTCAGGTCATGACCGGGGTGACGCGCCGCAGTCTGCTGGGGTGGATGGGGGGGCTTTCGGCCCTTGGGCTTGCCCCGACCTGGGCCGAAGAGGCGCCCGAGCGCGCTGGCATGACGCTTGGTCCGCCAGAACCCTTTGATCCCGAGATGGTGGCAGCCCGCGCGCGGGCTCTTGCGGCCGCAGCTTATCAGCCGCCGCCGCCCGTGTCGCAGGAGTGGCTGGACCTGTCCTACGACGACTTCCGCGGCATCTGGTTCGACACCCGCCACACGCTTTTTCGGGGCCAGCCGGGGGCCGTGCAGGCCGAATTCTTCCCGGCGGGACTGTATTTCCCGCACAAGATCGGCCTCAACGCGGTTGAGAAGGGCCAGACGCGTGCGATCTCCTTCGAACTACGGACCTTTGACACCACCGACCAGTTCCCCACCCTGCCCGAAGCGGGCACCGGGTTTGCCGGGTTCCGCCTGCTGGGCGAGTTGGTCGCCGAGGACCGGTTCCAGGAATACGCGGTGTTTCAGGGCGCGAGCTATTTCCGGGCGATCGGCCGCGGGCAGGCCTACGGGCTTTCGGCACGCGGGCTGGCGCTGAACACGGCGGGCGACGGGCCGGAAGAGTTTCCCGTCTTCCGCGATTTCTGGATCGAGTCTGCAGAACCCGGCGCGCCGACAGTCACGGTCCATGCGCTGATGGACAGCCCCTCGGTGTCTGGGGCCTTCACCTTCCGGATCACCAAGGGCGAGACGACCGAGATCGAGGTCGCCTCGCGCCTTTACCCCCGTATCGATCTGGCGACGGCAGGTATCTCCCCCGGCACGTCGATGTTTCTGTTCAGCGACATCAACCGGACCCGGTTCGACGACTTCCGCGAGGCTGTGCATGACAGCGACGGCTTGTTGATCCTGAACGGCGCGGGCGAGGTCTTGTGGCGACCGCTGACCAACCCGAAGGCCGTCGAGGTCAGCGCTTTTGCCGACACGTCTCCACGCGGTTTCGGCCTGATGCAGCGGGCCCGTCAGCCGGGCGACTACAACGATCTGGTGGCCCATTACGAGCGGCGACCTTCCTTGTGGGTCGAGCCGATGGGCGATTGGGGTCCGGGGGCGGTGATGCTGGTCGAGATTCCGACTGACAAGGAAATCAACGACAACATCGTGGCGTTCTGGCGTCCTGCCTCACCCTTTCTGGCCGGGCAGGAGCATAGGTTCGACTACCGTCTGCACTGGTGCGTCACGGCCCCTGTCGAAGGTGTCGTGGCCCCGGTAACCCATACCAGAACTGGCGCGCGGGTGTTCGAGGATGGGCGCATCTTCACCATCGACTATGCGCCCCATCCCGCGCTTGGCATCGACCCAGACCGGATCGAGGTCCGGATCAGCGCCAGCGCGGGGGAGATCTCTTCGCAGCTTTTGCAGGCCAATCCGGCTACTGGTGGCCTGCGGCTGGATTTCACGCTGCAGGCGGGGGCGCCGGTCACCGAGTTGCGCGCCGAGCTGTGGCGGGACGGGCGACCCGTGGCCGAGGTCTGGGTCAACCGTTGGGTGGCAGCGTGACCTTCGCGCCGCGCCAACTGGTTCCCGTCGAGGTCGAGACGCCCGATCTGGCGATGCCCGACCAGAACCTGCATGCGCCGTTCCGCGACCCCGAGGCCCCGGGCATCCGGTCTGGCAGACGCACGCTTGCTTTTCGTGCGCTGGTTCTTGTGGTGCCCGCTGTCGTGACCGCGACGCTGGGCTGGCTGTCCCTGGGCTGGCTTGCGCTGGACGGCCGCCTGACCGTCGCCGAGGGCGTTCTGATCGGCGTCTCGGCTTTCGCGTTCTACTGGGTTGTGCTGTCGGTCGCGACCGCAATGCTGGGCCTGTTCTGGCAGGCCGGGCCATTGGTCCAACCCCTGCACGGGCTGCGGATCGCCATCCTGTTGCCGATGTATGGCGAAGCGGCGGACGAGACGATCGGCAATGCGGTTCGGCTGCTTGCGGCGCTGCCCCAAAGGGGTCGGCACAGCTTTTCGCTGCAGATCCTGTCCGACACCCGCGACCCCGCGAAGGCCCTTCTGGAGGACGCGGCGGTCGCAATGGTGCGCCGGCAGCACCCCGCCCTGACCATCCGCTATCGGCGCCGCGCGCAAAACCGGGACTACAAATCCGGCAACATCCGCGACTGGGTGCAAAGCCAGGGCAAGGCGCATGACGCGATGCTGATCCTGGATGCCGACAGCATCATGGGTCCGCAAAGCGTGCTGCGGATGGCAGACGCCCTGGCCTTGGAGCCGGGTCTTGGCCTGATCCAAACCGTGCCGCGCGTACTTTCCGGACACACCTTGTGGCAGGGCCTGCAAAGCTTTGCCTCCGAGGTCTACGGGACCAACATGGGACGGGGTTTTGCGATGTGGTCCGGGGTCGAGGGCAACTTCCTGGGCCATAATGCGCTGGTGCGCATCCGGGCCTTTGCGACTTCGGCCGGGCTGCCGCACCTGCCGGGGCGCGCACCAAGGGGCGGCGTGATTCTAAGCCACGATTTCGTCGAAGCTGCGCTCTTGCGGCGCGCTGGCTGGGGCGTGCGGATGATGCCCGAGGCCGAGGACAGCTTTGAAGACACGCCCGAGACGTTGAGCGGTTTTCTCCGGCGTGACGGGCGCTGGTGTCAGGGCAATCTTCAGCATGTCCGGCTGCTGGCCGTCCCGGGCCTGCATCCCCTGTCACGGTTTCATCTGTTGCAGGGGGCCATGGCTTACCTGTCCTCGGTCTGGTGGCTGGCGCTTCTTGTCCTTTGGGCGCTGCCGGGTCAGGGCGGGGGGCTGCCGGACCTTTTTGCCGACAATCCGCTGCTGCCAAACTGGCCGACATTGCCGCCCCTGACGCAGGCGACGATTGCTGGGCTGGTCGGGCTGATGCTTCTTGCACCCAAGCTGATCGGCATCGCGAGCCATCTGCGCCGCAAGGGCCTGCCGTTGAACAAGGCCCCGCGCTTTCTGGGGCTGGTTCTGGCCGAGGTGATCCTTTCCGTGCTGCTGGCCCCGAGCCTGATGGTTCATCAGGTCCGGGCCGTGCTGCGCATCGTATCCGGTCGGGATGGCGGCTGGATGCCACATGTTGCGGGACCGTCCGACCTTGGTACCCTGTTGCGGCTTCACTGCGTGGAGACGGGTCTTGGCGCGGCCTTGCTGGCGCTGGCGCTGGCGGGGCAGCTTAGCCTCTGGCTTTTGCCGGTCGTGATCAGCCTTTGCCTTACAGTCCCGGTAGCCGCTTTGGTGCAGATGCCCCGGTCGGCCTTTCCTATCCGGATTGCGCGTCGGAGGATCGCATGACGCGGAAAGCCTGGGGTTTCGCGCTGACAGTCACTGCCGCGCTGTCCGCCACCGCCGCCGCCGCCGACTGCAACGGCGCAGCCGAGCCGTGCAGGCTGGTGAATGGTACCTATCACATCGTGCTGCCGGACGGCGCCACGGGCCCAGTGCCGGCGATCCTGTTGCTACATGGCTATGGCGGCGAAGGGTTGGGGACGATCCGCAACCGGGGGATGGTCGATCTGATGCTGGGGCGCGGCTATGCCGTGATCGCCCCGGATGGCCAGCCGCGCGAGAATGGTGAGGGGCGGACGTGGGGCTTTCACCCCGACCGTCCTTCAGAACGCGACGAGACCGCGTTCCTGGTCGCCGTGGCAGATGATGCCGCTGCCCGCTTTGGCCTGAAACGCGACGACATGCTGCTGGCCGGATTCTCGATCGGCGGTTCGATGACCAGCTATGTGGCCTGCGAGGCCCCTGCGGCCTTTGCCGCCTATGCTCCGGTCGCAGGCAGCTTCTGGCGCCCGCATCCGACCAACTGCGCCGGGCCGGTGCGGCTTTTGCACACCCATGGCAAGGCGGACCAGACTGTTCCGCTTCTGGGACGCGAGATCATGCCGGATTTCGTGCAAGGCAATGTCTTCGAAGCGATGGAGATCTGGCGCGTCACGAATGGTTGCGCCTCGCCCGAGCCCGACCGGACCGACAGTCTGGGCATCTACACGGTCCAGCGGTGGGAGACCTGTCAGCTGGGCACCAAGCTTGACTTTGCCCTGCACGAGGGCGGCCACAGCATTCCAAAGGGCTGGGCAAAGATGGCGATGGACTGGTTCGAGGACCGCTAGTCGAGACTGCGATCCTGTCGGTCTGTTGCCAGCTGCCGCCTACCAGCGGAGGCTTCGCGCGCCAATCATGGTCGAGACGACTGCCACACCCATGATCGCAAGGCCGTACCAGGTGACGTAGAAGAGCGGGCTGTCCTCGGTGCAATGCAGCGCATAGACCGCCGCTGCGAAGCCCGACCCCGCCAGACCAGCGACGAACCCGGCACGGGCCGGTGCGGTCGTCGCGCCCCGGCGCAGCGCGACCAGCAAGCTGCCCACGGGCAGGATCGACAGAAGCGGGATCGTCACGAGGCAGGTCGTCATCGTCTTGCCGACCGTTGCCATCTGACGGGCGTCGGCGGGCGTCGTGACATAGGCCCAGAGCAGGAGACCAAGAGCGGCCGCGCCGACGGCCGCCAAGGGCCAGAGTCGCACGGTTCCAGCGCCTTCGGGGCGCGCGAGAAGGAGCGCGAGCCGCGTCGCTGCAAGGCCCAGAATGCCAGTCAAAATGAAACGGAACACGGAAACCGGAGTTGTGACCGATGTGGCCAGATCGTCGCGGAAGCCCAGGGTGAACCAGACCGCCAATGCAGCGACCACCAGCGACGGAGCCAGTCCGATGAGCAGGATCGTCCGGGGCGACCCCGGGCGGACCGTGTCAGCGGCCAGAGTGCGGATGAGATCTTCGGTCTTCATTTCACATGCCTTTCCCGCAGGATGGCCAGGGTCTTCAACGCACGGTGCAGGGCCACACGAACGGCTCCTTCGCTCATCGTCAGGGCACGGCCCGTCTCGGCCACACTGACGCCTTCCAATCCGATCTTGCGGACGATCTCGGCCGACCGCCCGTCCAGCATCCCGATCATCTTCTCCATATCCGCAGCCTCGGTCGGGTCCGGGCCTGCGTCGGCCGCGAGGATATCGGCGAAATCCTCGATCGGCAGGTCGACCTTGCGTCCCCTGGCGCGGAACGCATCGACGACCTTGTAGCGCGTGATGGCATAGAGCCACGGACGCACGGGGGCTTCGGGGGCCCAGGTGTGCCGCTTGAGGTGAACGGCCAGCAGAACCTCCTGCAACACGTCTTCACAGGTCGCGGCACCAAGCCCGCCAGCCTTTGCCCGGACAATCCCGCGCAAGATCGGTGTTATCGCCTGCAGGAAGCGCGCGTAAGCCTGCGCGTCGCCCGCATTCGCAGCCGCCAGAAGCTGTCCCCATCCGTCCGTCTGACCAGTCATCACTGTCCTACAATTCGCGTCGCAGGTCGATTTCGTTACATAGACCACACGGAAAGCACTGCGTAAACGCGACCACACACAAGAACGTGACGACCGTAACACGCGCCCGGATCGAACGAACAGCATAGCAGCAATCCCGCGTGTCTCTTGGGCACGGCTGGGTCAAGTTGTATTGGAAACAGCCATGGCACAAAGGGCACGGAAGTCTGCCTCCTACCGAGTGGTGCGGTCCGGTTTGCGTTGGACGAACACTCTGGGCAGGCTGCCCTTTCTCGGCGCGCGCGGGACGTCTCTCCCCAGCCGCGCGCGCCGAGGCTTCGACGCTTCGATGCGTCCAGTGGTCTTGCACGCATGGAACTGATCTTCGCCTATCTTGCGGGTCTGTTGACCCTGATCAACCCCTGCGTTCTGCCGGTCCTGCCGATCGTGCTGGCGAGCAGCCTTCACCGTGATCGACGTGCGCCACTGGCCCTTGCGGCCGGGATGAGCGTGTCTTTCGTGGCGCTTGGCCTGGGCGTGACTGCGGTCGGACCGGCGCTTGGGATTGATGCCGACAGCGTATCGCGAGCGGCTGCCCTGGTGATGGTCATCTTCGGAGCCGTCATGCTGGTGCCTTCCCTGTCCAGCGGCTTTTCGACTGTGACGGCAGGCTTCGCGGCCCGCGCCGATGCGCAGATCGACCAGACAGCGGACAGAGGGCTGGTCGGGCAGTTCGTGTCCGGCGGCCTTCTGGGCGCGGTCTGGAGCCCCTGCATCGGCCCGACCCTTGGTGCGGCGATAGCGCTTGCTTCGACCGGAGAAAGCCTGGGACGGGCGGGCGGGATCATGGTCGCCTTCGCCCTTGGCGTCTCGACCCTGATCATCGCGCTGGCCTACGGCGCAAAGTCCGCGATCCGTCGGCGTCAAACCCTGCTTCGGCATCTGGCTGACCGCGCAAAGCCGGTGATGGGCGTCACGTTCATTGCCGTTGGATTGGCGCTGTGGTTCGGCCTGCATCACGTCATCGAAGGCTGGCTGGTCGAGAACCTGCCGGCCTGGCTGATCGACTTTTCCGTTTCCATCTGACCAGACAAGGAGAGCTTTATGAACCGTCGTGAACTTCTGGCCCTATCGGCAAGCCTGACCCTGCTGCCATTTGCGTCGCGGGCTGGGGATGCAACCCTCTATTCGCCCGGATCGGCCGAAGCCGCGATGGATGCGGGCAAGGTGGTCCTGTTGGACTTCTGGGCCAGCTGGTGTTCGACCTGCGCCGCGCAGGAGCGGGTCCTGTCCGAGCTGAAAGCCGAAAATCCCGCCTATGAGCAGAAGATTGCGTTCTTCATCGTGGACTGGGACGAGTACGGAAAGGCCGAGCTGTCAAAGGCGCTGAAGATCCCGCGCCGGTCCACGCTTGTCGCCCTGAAAGGGCGCACGGAATTGGGCCGGATTGTCGCCGGGACGTCGAAGGCCGACATCAAGGCCTTGCTTGACCAGGCGCTTGCCGCCGCGTGATCAAAGGCCGAGAGCGCGTCAGTCGGGGGGCTGCCACAGTTCGATCGGCGTGCCCTCGGGGTCGTGAATGCGAGCAAAGGTGCCATAGCTGCCATCGCCGTCCCAGTCAGCCCGGGTTTCCACGGCGATGCCAGCGGCCTGAAGCTGGGCCATAAGGCCTTTCAGGTCATCGACGCGCAGGTTCAGCATCCATTGCTTGTCGGCGGCAAAGTATTCGGTGTCGGCCTTGAACGGGGAAAAGACCGTCGGGCCGGCCTCTTGCATCCAGACAGCGACATCCGGCTGGGTGATGCCAAGATGCGTGCGATACCAGTCGTTGAGAGCAGCGGGGTCCTGCGCCCGGAAGAAGATGCCGCCGATGCCGGTGACGCGTGCCATGCGTGCCTCCACCAATGGAAAAGGGTCGCCCGATGGACGACCCTCTCACATTTCCAGGTCCGGCGATAGGATCAGCCGTTGACCACGTCCTTCAGCGCCTTGGCGATGGCGAACTTGACCTGCTTGTCGGCGGGCTTGGTCATCGTCTCGCCGGTGGCGGGGTTGCGGACCTGACGCTCGGGGCGGGCCTTGCAGGCCACCTTGCCGAGGCCGGGGATCGTCACGGTGCCGCCAGCGGCAACTTCGCGCGACACGACCGCAGCAATCGCGTCCAGCGCGGCATTCGCGGTCTTCTTGTCTCCGCCCATGGCTTCGGCAACAGCGGCCACCAGTTGGGTCTTGGTCATCGGTTTGGACATTGGATCATCCTTCGTTGTTATTCGTTTGGTGTCATATGCACGGTTCAGCCCGCCTAAAGCGAGCATACCACCCCCGGTTTCAGGGCCACGCCCCAGACACACGGTTTGAGGGTCAAAATCAACCCCTGAACAGTGAAACAGCACCATTTGACGGCTTTTTCGCGCCTTTAGAGGAAGGCAGTCTCTTCGAACGAGCGCAGTTTCCGGCTGTGAAGCCGCTCGATGGGCGTTTCGCGAAGCCGTTCCATAGCGCGGATGCCGATCTGCAAGTGCCTGCTAACCTGGGTCTTGTAAAAGTCCGAGGCCATACCGGGCAGCTTGAGTTCACCATGCAGAGGCTTGTCCGAGACGCAAAGGAGCGTGCCGTAGGGGACCCGGAAGCGGAAGCCGTTGGCGGCGATCGTGGCGCTTTCCATGTCGAGCGCGACGGCCCGGGATTGCGACAGGCGGCGGACCGGGCCGGACTGGTCGCGCAGTTCCCAGTTGCGGTTGTCGATGGTAGCGACAGTGCCGGTCCGCATGATGCGTTTCAGCTCATAGCCTTCCAGCTGGGTGACCTCGGCCACCGCCCGTTCCAGCGCGATCTGGATTTCCGCCAGCGCAGGGATCGGGACCCAGACCGGGAGGTCGGCGTCGAGGACATGGTCCTCACGCAAGTAGGCGTGGGCGAGGACGAAATCGCCAAGACTTTGGCTGTTCCGAAGGCCCGCGCAGTGCCCGACCATCAGCCAGGCGTGGGGCCGAAGGACGGCGATGTGGTCGGTGGCGGTCTTGGCGTTCGAGGGCCCGACGCCGATGTTGACGAGGGTGATCCCATTCCCGTCCGCCCGTTTCAGGTGGTACGTCGGCATCTGGGGCAACTTCGCGATGGGCTGGATCGTGCCGTCCGGCGTGGTGATGATCTGGTTCCCGGTCGCAACAAAGGCAGTGTAGCCCGACGCCGGATCGCCCAGGGCAGTGCGGGCGTAGGCCTCGAATTCATCGACATAGAACTGGTAGTTGGTGAAGAGGACGTGGTTCTGGAAATGCGTCGGGTCGGTCGCGGTGTAATGCGCCAGCCGAGCAAGAGAATAGTCCACGCGCTGTGCGGTGAAGGGGGCAAGGGGTGACGAGCCGTCGTCATAGCGGGTCATCACGCCGTTGACGATGTCATCGTTCGTGGTGACGAGGTCGGGCACGTCGAACACATCGCGGAGCGAGAAGTCCATCACGCCTTCCTGCGGGATCGCGACGGTGCTGCCCGAAACGGCGAAATGGACGGGCATCGGCGTGTCGGACAGGCCGATCTCGACCGTGACGCCATGGTTGCGGATCAGAAGCTCGATCTGCTGGATCAGATAGTTGCGGAAGAGGTCGGGCCGCGTGACCGTGGTGGCATAGGTGCCCGGTGACGAGACATGGCCAAAGGCAAGGCGGGTGTCGACCTTGTCGAAGCTCATCACCGTCAGCCGGATCTCGGGATAGAAGGCCCGGATGCGACGGCCAGGGTGGCCTTTGGAGACGGTCTGCAGGAACTGGTCAGACAGGAACTGCGTGGCCTGAAAGTAAAGTGCCTCCAGCCGGTCGACTGCGGCGGCGGCGCTGGTAAAGCTCTCCATAGCCGGAGCATCGGGGAAGAGAAGGGAAGTCTGGGCGTCGTCCTGCATCACGGGTCCTGCGGTTGATCCGGCATATAAGCCGAAACACGGGTGGGTCCGCAAGTGAAGCCCGTGTAACAGGAGGGTATCGCCTGCGGGAGGCCCTTGCGTCCCGGGGTCCGCGCCCCGATAGTCCGGCGCATGTCCACGTTGCTTTCTCTTGGCCATGGCTATTCGGCCCGCGCCCTCGCCCACCGTCTGGTCCCGCAAGGCTGGCGGGTCATCGGCACCACGCGTAGCCAGGCCAAGGCCGAGGCGTTTCAGGCCGAAGGGGTAGAGCCCCTGCTCTGGCCAGGCGATCTGGCCGAGGCACTGGCCGCAGCCACGCATATCCTGTGCTCTGCCGCGCCGGATGCAAAGGGCGACCCGTTCCTTCAGGCCTGTCCCGGAATTGCGCAGGCAAAGGCCGGATGGGTGGGCTATCTGTCCACCACTGGGGTCTACGGTGACCATGACGGCGGCTGGGTCGACGAGACGACCCCGCTTACCCCGCAATCCGAGCGGGGACGTCAGCGGGTGGTGGCCGAAACGCAGTGGCAGGAGACCGGGCTGCCAGTTCATGTCTTCCGTCTGGCGGGCATATACGGGCCGGGTCGGGGACCGTTCGAAAAGGTGCGCGATGGGACCGCGCGACGGATCATCAAGCCCGGCCAGGTCTTCAGCCGTATCCATGTCGATGACATCGCGCAGGTGCTGGAAGCCTCGATCCGCCGCCCGAACCCGGGCACGGCCTATAATGTCTGTGACGACAACCCCTGTCCGCCGGAAGAGGTGATCGCTTATGCAGCACAGCTGCTGGGCTTGCCCGATCCGCCCGCTGTGGCCTTCGAAGAGGTCGAGCCGACAATGACGCCGATGGCGCGGGGCTTTTACAGCGAATCAAAGCGGGTCCGGAACGACCGCATCAGGGACGAGCTTGGCGTCCGTCTTCTGTATCCCGACTATCCCGCGGGTCTTGCCGCGCTGCTGGCGGAAGATCAGGGCTGACCGTTGCAGGTCACTCGGCCGCCAGGTCGCGGGGCTGGCTGACAAGGATCGACTCGGTCACTTCGGACAGCGCCAGAGCTGCCGCGCCATGGGCCCAAAGAAGATCGCCCCAGGCGTGGATCTCGATCGGCGCGCGAAGCCTGCCGGTGTCGATCGCCAGATTGTCCATCTCGGCCAGGGTCTCGGCGGCATAGAGATAGTCATAGCGCATCCGTTCGCCGGACAGGATGATCAGCGCGGGATCAAAGAGGTTCACCACGTTCGACAGGCCCACGGCCAGATACCGACCCGCGCGACGGAAGATCGACTTGGCGGTCGCGTTCCCGGCCTTGGCATGGTCGTAGAGGCTTTCCAGAAGCACGTTGATCGGTTGGCTTTCCTTGTGCCCCCAGTTCAGGGCCGTCGCGGCTTCGCGGGCCAGCGCGTAGTCGGCGACATAGGCCTCAAGGCAGCCACGCTGGCCGCAGCGACAGAGGGCACCATCGAGCTGGACCTTCATGTGGCCCAGTTCCATCCCCAGCCGTTGCGCCCCGCGATAGATGCGGTGGTTCATCACAAAGCCCATCCCGACGCCGTGTTCGATGGTCACCACGGCGAAATCCGACAGGCTGCGCCCGGCGCCGAACCACAGCTCGGCAAGGGCGACAAGGTTCGCGTCGTTGTCGATAAAGACTGGCAGTCCAAGCCGCCGTGAGGCTTCTGCGGCCACTGGCACCGACCGCTCGGCAAGGATCGAGGACCAAAGGACCGTGCCTTCCGCGCAGTCGACGAAGCCCGGGAGTCCGATCCCGACCGCAGACAGCGCGGAGCGGTCAACTTTGGCCTTGGCGCAGACCCGGTCCAGAAGTGTCTCGATCACCTCAAGAATTTCAGCCAGAGGCATGGGCCCGGGCCTGCGCGGGATCGACTCGTCGGCAATAAGCTTGCCCGCGAAATCGACAACGACTGCCGTATGCTCGCGGTCCGAGAGCTTCATTCCCGCAACGTGGTGCGCATTGGCCCGCACCCCCAGCGCCACAGCAGGCCGTCCGCGCCCGGCGTCGCCGTCACGCGGGGCGGCGACCTCTTCGATCAGACCGGCTTCGATCAGTTCCGAAGAAATCGTGGTGACCGAAGCCGGGCTCACGCCAAGATCCTTGGCCAGCTGCACCCGGGGGATCAGTCCCGCGGCCCGAACAAGTTCGAACACCTGCTGCCGGAGCGGGCGTTGTCCTTCCGTCAGCGGCGGAATCAGCGGGCCGACTCCCTTGCGCCCCTGTGACAAGTCTGGCTTGGAGGACTTCGGCGACATTTCTTTGCTCTCCGAAGTAAAACGCCGGTAATCGGTTCGTTTTGCGCCTGCAGAATGCTGCGTGGCAGCAGAATCGCGCCCCTTCTTGCAGCGCCCACAGATTCCTTCAGTAAATTTATTTTGACAACTGAAATTATCATCGTCATTTTCGTGCCGTTCCGGCGAATCTGCCGGACCGGCCCGCAGAGGCCGATCCATAGGGAGGATACATATGCGTACCGCAATTCTCGCCGCCATCGTGGCGGTGACTGGTTTCTCGTCGGCTGCTCTGGCCGAGGGCAAGAAGATCGGCGTTTCGTGGGCCCAGTTCCAGGAAGAGCGCTGGAAGATCGACGAAGCCGCAATGAAGGCCGCCATCGAAGCCGCTGGCAACGAATACGTGTCGGCTGACGCTCAGTCGTCGGCTGAAAAGCAGCTGTCGGACATCGACGCGCTGATCGCACAGGGTGTTGACGCTCTGATCATCAACGCCTGGGACAAGGACGCCATCGGGCCGGCCATCGAGAAGGCCGCTGCTGAAGGTATCCCGGTTGTCGGCTACGACCGTCTGATCGAAGACGACCGCACCTTCTACCTGACCTTCGACAACGTCGGCGTCGGCCGCATCATCGCTGAATCGGTGTTCGCCGTTGCCCCCAAAGGCAACTACGCGATCATCAAGGGCGACCCGGGTGACCCGAACGTCGGCTTCCTGCGTCAGGGCATGGAAGAAGTCATCGGCGCTGCCGTGGCTGCAGGCGACATCGTGATCGTCGGCGAAGCGAACTCGGACGGCTGGAAGCCGGAGAATGCTCAGAAGAACATGGAGCAGATCCTGACCGCCAACAACAACGCCGTTGACGCCGTTCTGTCGCAGAACGACGGCATGGCCGGTGGTGCTGCTGCTGCTCTGGCCGCTCAGGGCCTGAACGTTCCGCTGGGTGGCCAGGACGGCGACCTTGCTGCGATCAACCGCGTTGCCCGCGGTACACAGACCGTTTCGGTCTGGAAGAACGCGCGTGACCTCGGCAAGGCTGCCGGCGAAATCGCTTCGGCTCTGGCTGATGGCACCGCTCTGGACGCGATCCCGGGTGCTGGCAAGTTCTCGGGCGGCGAGAAGGGCGTTGAAATGAACGCAATCCTTCTGAACCCGACCCCGATCACCAAGGACACGCTGAACCTGGCGATCGACGCTGGCCACATCTCGAAAGAGGCCGCTTGCGAAGGTGCCATGGAAGGCGTCGCTGC
>JBKDYO010000020.1:0-12574 GCA_046305855.1 Paracoccaceae bacterium | reverse complement strand
GCCGCAGCGGCTGCCATTGATCGGGCGCAAGGCGTTGCGCTTCCGACAGCGACCGCGACCCCAACCGTAGTTCCGCTGCCGACCGACAGCTCGGCCCGCCCGCGTGGCGGCGCCCCGGCCGGGATCAAGGAGGAATCCGGCGAGGTTGCCAGCCATACCGGCATCTCGGACGAACAGGACTTCAGCGCGGTTTCGGCGCGGGAGACCATCGAAAGCGACAAGGAACGCATCGCGCGGAACCGGGCGGAATACGTCGTGGTCCAGCCGAAGGACCTGCCGCAGCGCCCGGGCGACACCGGGCCGAACCTTGCAGAATTCGCGCTTGCCACCAAGCATGCGCCGGGCGTGCAGATGTACAAGCGCTCGGGCCTGGGCATCCGCGACGTAAACGCGGCCTGCGGCAAGTATTCCTCGCCCGACCAGGCGCAGCAGGACTTCCTGTCGAAGGGCGGGCCGGACCGCGACCGCTTGGGCGTTGACCCGGACGGCGATGGCTTCGCCTGTTCCTGGGACCCGCGCCCGTTCCGCACCGCCCTGCAATAATGCTGACCCACCCCTCGCCGAACTTTGGCGAGCGGCGGGGCAGGGGCCAGGTCGAACTGGTCGTGCTCCATTATACGGCCATGCCCAGTTGCGCCGAGGCGCTGGAGCGGCTGTGCGATCCCGGGGCCGAGGTTTCCGCGCATTACCTGATCGACGGGGATGGGACGGTCCTGTCCCTTGTGCCCGAGACGGCACGGGCCTGGCATGCCGGTGCCGGGGAATGGCGCGGGGCGGGGGATGTGAACTCGCGCTCGATCGGGATCGAGCTGGCGAATACCGGACGAGAGCCCTTTGCCGAGGCGCAGATGGTGGCGCTGGAACGTTTGCTGGCCGGGATACTGCAGCGCCACGCGCTGCCGCCTCAGGCTGTGATCGGCCACAGCGACATGGCGCCCGAGCGCAAGGGCGATCCGGGCGCGCGTTTTGATTGGCGGAGGTTGGCACTGCAGGGGATGTCGGTGTGGCCCGAACCCGCTACGCCCGGCAACTTCATGGCCGATCTGCACGCCTTTGGCTATCCCGAGGCTTCGCCCGAAGCGTTGCTGACGGCCTTCCGCCTGCGGTTCCGGCCCTGGGCCCAGGGGCCGCTGGATGACACGGACCGGGCGCTTGCGGCGGGGCTGCGGCGGTTTGCGGTTGACGCACCGCCTGCGGATGCCTAACTGACCCCCGCGCGGAGGGCTGGATGGCCGCGGGGTGACGTCGAAAGGCGGGGCTCCGAGGAAAGTCCGGACTCCCGTTGGCAAGGGTGCCGGGTAACGCCCGGCGGGGGCAACCCCAGGGAAAGCGCCACAGAGAAGAGACTGCCCCTGTCCGCAGGGGCGATGGTGAAACGGTGGGGTAAGAGCCCACCGCGGGACTGGCAACAGGACCGGCACGGCAAGCCCCACCCGGAGCAATGCCAAATAGGGGCCTCGCGCGGGGCTGGTCCGAAGCCGCAAGGCAGAGGATACCGCCGCAGGGACGCCAACGCCCGAGAGGCCCGGGTTGGCAGCTTGACCGCCGTGGCAACACGGTTGGCAGAGGAATGGTCATCCAGAGAGGGCAACCTCTTGGACAAAATCCGGCTTACAGGCTCTCCGCGCAATTCCCATCACGATGTCGTGCCGTTGATGTGGGTCAAGGCGGCGCAGGTCTTGCAAGCGCCTGTTGTCCAAGCAGGGGGCGCGTCCGCCCCCGGATTGGCAGGAGGCTTCGATGCTGAAAGTGATCGGTTTTGTCACGGTGATTGGACTTGGTGCGGCCACGCCGTTGCTGGCGCAGGGGCAGCAAGGCTGGGGTATGGGCCCGGGCTGGAATATGGGTCAAGGCTGGGGCCAGGGTTGGGGCCAGGGCTGGGGCATGGGGCCGGGCTATGGTTCGGGTCCCGGCTGGGGCATGGGTCCGGACCTGGGCGGCGGCATGGGCGGCGGTATGGGCCCGGGGCGCGGCATGATGATGGGTGGCATTGATGCCGACCAAAGTGGCGACATCTCGGCCGAAGAGGCCGCGGCCCATGCCGAGGCGATGTTCGCCCTGATGGACGGCAATACCGACGGCGCGCTGGAAGCGGGCGAGTTTGGTGGTGGCCGCATGGGCATGATGAGCCCATGGGGAATGATGCCGGGCATGCAGGAACGCCACGCCGCGCGCTTTGCCGCCAAGGACGGCGACAGCGACGGCAAGGTCACGATGGCCGAATTCCTGGCTGCCGAGAAGGCCCAGTACGATGCCGCCGATGCCGACAGTGACGGCAAGGTGACCCCGTGGGAGCTGCGTGCCGCGATGTGGCAATAACGCTGCCGATAGCGGTTGACTCTGCCGCGCGCGCAGCTAAAAGGCGGGCTTCAAGGATTTCACCGGGGGATATGGATTCCCCGATGCAGAGGAAACGACCATGGCAAAGCCCGCCACCATCAAGATCCGCCTGAACTCGACTGCGGGCACCGGCCACTTCTACGTGACCAAGAAGAACGCCCGTACGATGACCGAAAAGATGGTCATCAAGAAGTACGACCCCGTCAAGCGGGAACACGTCGAATACAAGGAAGGCAAGATCAAGTAAGATCGCGCCGATCCAAGGGATCAGGGGCCGTGTCCGGTGGGACGCGGCCCTTTTCTTTTGCCCGGTAAGCCGGTGCTGACAGACGCGGGGCAGTCACCGCTTGACGGCGGGAGGGCATGGGAACAGGACAGGGGCAGCAACGGAGGCCTCAATGGAACGCAATCACCGGGAAGAGCACTATGTCGCGCGGGTGGGCTGGCTGCGGGCGGCGGTCCTTGGCGCCAATGACGGGATCGTCTCCACCGCGTCGCTGATCGTGGGGGTCGCTGCGGCCTCTGGTCGGACCGAGGTGCTGATTGCTGGCATGGCCGGGCTGGCGGCGGGGGCCTTGTCGATGGCGGCGGGGGAGTATGTCTCGGTCAGCAGCCAGGCCGATACCGAGAAGGCCGACATCACGCGCGAGGCTGCCGAGATTGCCGCGGACCCGCAAGAGGAGCTGCGCGCGCTGGCGGGGATCTACGAACGCCGGGGGGTGCCAGCAGAGCTTGCGGCCGAGGTGGCGGCGGCGCTGCACGCCAAGGACGCGCTGGGCGCGCATGTGCGCGACGAGCTGGGGATTTCGGAACATACCGAAGCGAAGCCGCTGATCGCGGCTGGGGCCTCGGCGCTGACCTTCGCGGTCGGGGCTGCGCTGCCGCTGGCGACGGCGGCGCTGGTGCCGGAGGCCTCGATCAGCCTGTGGGTCACGGTGTTGTCGCTGATCTTCCTCGCCTTCCTCGGGGCGGTGGGGGCCAAGGCGGGCGGCGCTTCGGTCTGGCGCGGGGTCATGCGGGTGACCTTCTGGGGGGCGGTGGCGATGGCGGTCACGGCGCTGGTCGGCAAGCTTTTCGGCGCGGTGGTCTGAGACCGGCCTTTCCTTTTGCAGCTGTCGTGCCATCCTTTGCGGCATGCAACCGACTGTCACCATCCGTCGCGCCCACCCGGGCGATCTTGCCGCCGTCGACCGGCTGCTGGCGCGCAGCTACCCGCGCCTGCTGGCGGCGGACTATCCGCCCTCGGTCATGGTGCTTGCCGTCCCGATTATCGCGAGAGCGCGGCCCGAGCTTCTAGCCTCGGGCCGGTATCTTGTGGCTTTGGATGCGGCAGGCACGGTGGTCGCCGCCGGGGGGTGGAGCATGGGGCGTCCGGATGGCGGCACGACGCTTGGTGATCTGGGCCATGTACGGCATGTGGCGACCGACCCGGATGTCGTCCGCCAGGGCATCGGGCGGCGGTTGATGCATGAGGTGATGGCGGATGCGGCGCGGGCCGGGGTGCGGAGGATGGACTGCCTTTCCACGCGGACTGCCGTGCCGTTCTATGCCGCGCTGGGGTTCCGCGTGCTGGGGGAAACCGAGGTGCCGCTAAGGCCGGGCATCAGCTTTCCAGCGGTCAGGATGCTGGCCGATCTGGCTGCCAAATGAAAAGGGCCGGTCGTTCGACCGGCCCTTTCGTCGTCTGTCGGGAAGGTTATTCCCGGTTGCCCATGAACTGCAGCAGGAACATGAACAGGTTGATGAAGTCCATGTAGAGGTTCAGCGCGCCCATGATGGCGGACTTTGCCAGCCATTCGGTATCGCCGTGGACGGCGTGCTGCAGGTAGGTGTTCTTGATGTTCTGGGTGTCATAGGCGGTCAGACCCGCGAAGATCAGCACGCCGATCACCGAGATCGCGAAGGCCAGCGCCGAAGAGGCGAGGAAGATGTTCACCACCATCGCGATGACGAGGCCGATCAGGCCCATCATCAGGAAGGTGCCCATGCCGCTCAGGTCACGCTTGGTGACGTAGCCGTACAGCGACAGGGCCGCGAACGAGATGGCGGTGATCAGGAAGGTCTGGGCGATCGAGACGCCGGTGAAGACCTTGAAGATCCAGGCCAGCGACAGGCCCATCACCGCCGCGAAGGCGTAGAAGAACACCTGTGCGGCCGCGGCCGACATGCGGTTCAGCAGTGCGCCGAAAGCGAAGACCATCGCGAGGGGGGCAAACATCACCACCCAGCCGAGGATATTCGGGCGCAGCGTCAGCGGGTCGCGGAAGATCGCCAGCAGCGCGTCGGACGTGCCAACCGACCAGGCAACGCCTGCGGTGACAAGCATTGCCACGGACATCAGCCCGTAGACCTTGTTCATATGGGCGCGAAGCCCTTCGTCGATCTGCGCGCGGGCACCAACGCCAACGCTGCGGACCGTGTCAAATTCAGCCATTGAAGCCTCCGATGTTGTCCCTAAGGGCAACGCCGGGGGGACCGGCGCGACCTCGTGCTCGGAATATTGGGAAGCTTGCCCGTAAATTCAAGCACTCTGGACCAATCTGAAGAGCAAAAGTGTCAGCTTTTCAGCCCTTCCAGTGTGACGGAGCGTCCCAGAGGGGCCGTGCGGCCTCGGCGAGCGCATCGGCCCGGTCCAACCCGATGTCGCGCAGCAGGTGATCGTCCAGATGGATGAGGCGACGGCGGGACCGGGCGAGAGCCGCAAGGCCAAGGGCGCGCGCAGGCAATCTGATCAGCGCCGAGCCTGTCCGGCGCAGATGGGAAATGAGCGGGGCAGTCAGGCGGAGGGTAGACATCGGGGGCTCCTTTGATCAGGTTTGGTGATGGGCCGATGCGGTTGCATCAGGATGCTTGAACTATGCGCCAATCAGCGGCATGATGAAAACGAATGATTGTGGAATGAATCATCAGGATCTGTGATATGCCGCGCAACCTTGACCTGTCTGCCCTGCGGTCCTTCGTCACCGTCGCCGATGTCGGCGGCGTGACGCGGGCGGCGGGGTATCTGAACCTCACCCAGTCGGCGGTCTCGATGCAGATCAAGCGGTTGGAGGAGTCACTGGGGCTGTCGCTTTTCTTGCGGGCGGCGCGCAAGCTTGCCCTGTCGCCCGAGGGCGAGCAGCTTCTGTCCTACGGTCGCCGGATGCTGGAACTGAACGACGAGGCGCTGCATCTGCTTTCCGCGACCTGCTGTCAGGGAGAGATTAGGCTGGGCGTGCCGCATGATGTGGTCTATCCGGTGATCCCCGGTATCTTGCGGCGGATGGCGCAAGCCTACCCGCGCGTGCGGATCAATCTGGTGTCGTCCTTTACCTTGCTGATGAAGCAGGATTACGCCCGTGGCGCGTTCGACGTGATGATCACGACCGAGGAAGCCCCCGATCCCGGGGCCGAAGTGCTGTCGTCGCGCGGCCTTGTCTGGGTCGGCGCGCAGGACGGGAACGCCTGGCAGCGGCGGCCATTGCGGCTGGGGTTCAAGGACACCTGCATCTTCCGCGGCCGCGCACAGTCGGCGCTTGAGGCCGCGAACATCCCCTGGGAGATGGCGACCGGCGGCGAAAGCGAGCAGGCGGTCGAAGCGACGGTAGCGGCCGATCTGGCGGTGTCGGTGCGGATGGTCGGCAGCATTCCCGAAGGCATGACGACGATTGCTGGCGAGAACCAGCTGCCCCCGGTGGGCGAAATGAAGCTGGCGCTGTACCGGGCGAACCGTCGGGCGGATGAGGCGGTGGACCTTCTGGTCAACGAATTGCGCTGCGCCTACGGTTCCTGACCGACCCGGATCACGACCTTGCCAGTGGCCTTCCTGTCGCGGAGAAGGGCAAGACCTTCGGGGAAGGCCTCGAAGGGCAGGACGTGGCTGACATGTGGTTGGATCAGCCCCTCGGCCCGCCAGCGCAGAAGCTCGGCCATGCTACCGGCCACCAGATCGGGCGCATGGGTTTCATAGCCGCCATACCAGAAGCCGGAAACGGTCAGGTTCTTGACCAGAAGCAGGTTGGCCGCGACTTGCGGCACGATGCCCGAGGCAAAGCCGATGGCCAGAAGCCGCCCGTCCGGTTTGCAGGCCCGCAACGCCTCGTCAAAGGCAGGACCGCCAACGGCGTCATAGACGACATCGACGCCCCCCTCGGCCCGCAGCGCCTCTTTCAGACCCGGAGCCTCGCTGTCGATCAGCACATCCGCCCCCGCCCGCCGCGCGACGTCAAGCCGGTCTGCCCCCCGCGCCGAGGCGATGACCCGCGCCCCGAGCCGCTTGCCGATCTCGACGGCGGTCAGCCCGACGCCCCCGGCGGCCCCGGTGACGAACAGCGTCTCGCCCGGTTGCAGGCGTGCCTTGTGGGCAAGGGCAAGATGGGACGTGCCGTAGGCGATGGGAAACCCGGCGGCTTCTTCAAACCCCATGTCGTCTGGGATGAGGCTGACCCGATGTGCCGGAAGCACGATCTTGCGGGCAAGCGCACCCGCCGGACATGTTGCAAGGATCCTTGTCCCCGGCGCTGGACCGGTTGTATCGGGTCCGCAGGCCGCGACGACACCGGAAAGCTCCATCCCGGGAATGTAGGGAAATGGGTGCCGCACTTGATACTTACCCTGAATCGCGAGCATATCCGCAAAGTTGAGCCCGACTGCTTCTACTCGGACAACGATTTCGCCTTTAGCGGGAAAAGGTTGCTCGATTGCGGTCAATATTGGCGTCGCATCGGGTTTGGTGACCTGCCAAGCTTGCATCCTGTACCCTTTGTCCTGTGGTTGTTTCTACTACCTACAGTGTAGGGGTTTTATCCGGTCTACAGTTTCTTGCAACGCAATGATCAGGGCTATTCGCATTATGCAATGCCCCCGGTAGTCTGATTGCAAAATGCGACGCGAAATGCAATACCACTATAAGGCGAGTGCCGATTCGTTTCGCTTCACTCTGGGCAGAGGTCAGGACAACCCCACCGTGTGTTATACGCCTGGATAATTGGGCATATCCAAAAGGACAGGTTTTCGGGCCGCGAAACTTTTTTTCTGACCGACTGGCGTGATCGACAACTTTGGCACGAAATATGCTTATACAACACCGAGGGGAACGGACACACGTTTTTGGAGTATAGAATGAAGCATCCCGTAGACGCGCATGTTGGTAAGCGTATCCGTCATCGCCGCTGGATGGTCGGTATGACCCAGCAGCAGCTCGCAGACAAGGTCGGCATCAAGTTCCAGCAGATCCAGAAGTATGAGACCGGCATGAACCGCGTCAGCGCCTCCCGGCTTTGGGATGTTGCCGATGCACTGGGCGTGCAGATCTCGTTCTTCTTCGAAGGTCTGGCCGAAGGTCAGGTCAACGCGGCCTATGCCCATGGCGACATGATGTCGGACAAAGAGGCCCTGGAACTGGTCCGTTCCTACTATGCGATCCCGGAAGCGCAGCGTCGTCGTCTGTTCGACCTGGCTCGGGTTCTGTCCGAAGCAGCCTGATTGCCTTGACCTTGTCCCCGGGTGCCATTAGCGCCCGGGGATAGGGCCTTCGTGGCCCGTCCGGTCAGGAGGCTTAGACATGCGGGTACCTTCGGCGCTTGCGGCGGATCTTGTCGCAACCGCACATGAACTTGCAGATGTCGCGCGCGTTGCGACATTGCTGCACTTCCGAACCCGCTCGCTTGTTGCCGAGACCAAGGAAACCCACCGATTCGATCCGGTAACCGCCGCCGACCGCCTGTCGGAAGAGCGGATGCGCGACGTTCTGGCCCGCCGCCGCCCCGACGACGGAATCCTCGGCGAGGAATATGGCCCCAAAGCTGGCTCGACCGGGTTGACCTGGGTGTTGGATCCCATCGACGGGACGCGGGGCTATCTGTCGGGCACGCCAACCTGGGGTGTGCTGATTTCGGTCCGCGATGCCGAGGGAGTGCTCTACGGCATCATCGACCAGCCCTACATCGGTGAGCGGTTCGAGGGCGGGCTTGGCCAGTCCCGCGTCAAGGGGCCGATGGGCGAGGCCGAGCTTGGCGTCCGGGCCGCGCGACCGCTGGCCGAGGCGATCCTGTTCACCACATTCCCCGAAGTCGGGACGCCTGAAGACGGCGCAGCCTTTCGGCGGGTGGCAGCTCAAGCCAAGCTTGTCCGCTATGGCACCGATTGCTACGCCTATGCGCTGATCGCGGCCGGCCAGATTGACCTTGTCATCGAAGCAGGCCTGCAGGCCTATGACGTCCAGGCCCCGATCGCGGTGATCGAGGCCGCGGGGGGGATCGTCACCGACTGGCAGGGCCGTCCGGCGCTGGAGGGGGGACGGATCCTTGCCGCGGCGAACCGGGCCGTGCACGCCGAGGCGCTGGCGCTGCTGAACAGCTGAGACTTGCCCCAAGGATTCTGCGGGCCCCTTAGGTTTGGGCCGCAGCATTTCTGATCGGTCTGGCCCCGGACTTGCCCGGCTGCGTCCTGTTTTGCTATACTTGGTGGTGCCGGTCGTGTCCTTCTCCCTTCTGACGGTCGGCCTTGGTTTCCCCAGAAACCGAAGGGTGTGCGAAAGGTGCACCCATGACTGAACTCCTGATCCGCAACGCCGATGCCGTGGTGACGATGAACGCCACCCGCTTGGAACTCGCCGGGGCCGATGTCCTTGTCCGCGGTGGAATGATCGAGGCGGTGGGTCAGGCGCTTGCCGCGCCGGGGGCCGACGTGATCGAAGCGCGAGGCTGTGTTGTAACTCCGGGTCTCGTGAACACGCACCATCACTTGTACCAGACGCTGACCCGCGCCGTGCCTGGGGGGCAGGACGCCCTTCTCTTCGGCTGGCTCAAGACGCTTTACCCGATCTGGTCGCGGTTCGGGCCGGAAGAGATGTTTGTCTCGGCTCAGGTCGGGCTGGCGGAACTTGCGCTTTCGGGCTGCACGATGACGTCGGATCATCTCTACCTCTATCCGAACGGGGCGCGACTGGATGACACCATTGCAGCGGCCGGCGAAGTCGGGCTGCGGTTTCATCCTACGCGCGGCGCGATGTCGATCGGGGAAAGCGCGGGCGGTCTGCCGCCGGACAGTCTGGTGGAACGGGAACCGGCGATCCTTGAAGACATGATCCGGGTGGTAGACCGGTTTCACGACCCGAAGCCCGGGGGGATGGTGCGGGTCGGCTTGGCGCCGTGCTCACCCTTCTCGGTCAGCCGCGAGCTGATGCGGGACGCAGCCCTTCTGGCGCGTGACAAGGGCGTGATGCTGCACACTCATCTGGCCGAGAATGATGAGGACATCGCCTACTCCCTGGCCCAGTTCGGCTGTCGGCCGGGGCAGTATGCCGAGGACCTCGGCTGGACCGGCGCGGATGTCTGGCATGCGCATTGTGTAAAGCTGGATTGTTCGGAAATTGAACTTTTTGCCCGCTCGCTGACCGGAGTTGCCCATTGTCCCTGTTCGAATTGTAGACTCGGGTCTGGGATTGCACCGGTGCGAGCCATGCGGGATGCGGGCGTGAAAGTAGGTCTCGGTGTCGACGGGTCGGCGTCTAACGACGCGGGCAATCTGATCGCCGAGGCGCGGATGGCGATGCTTTTGCAGCGCGTTGCCCGGGGTGCGGATGCGATGTCGGCACGCGAGGCGCTGGAGATCGCGACGGTGGGGGGCGCTCGTGTTCTGGGGCGGGATGACCTTGGGTCGATCGAAGTGGGCAAGCGGGCGGACCTTGCGATCTGGGATGTCTCGGGGATCGAGGCGGCCGGGTCATGGGACCCGGTGGCGGCGCTGGTCCTGTGCGGACCGACCCGGGTGAAACATCTGATCGTCGAAGGCCGCCCTGTAGTGCGGGACGGTCAGATGGTGACGCTGGATCTGCCGCGCGTTCTGGAACGCCAGCGCGGACTTGCGACGCGGCTGGCCGGGTAGCGTCGGGTTTTCCAGCCCTTTTCGCGGGACGTGAAGCTGGTCAAGGTCGCGGCACCTGAAACCCGGAGACTGCGATGCGCGCCCTTCCTGCCTTGTTCCTTTCCCTGACCCTTGCCGTTCCAGTCGCGGCGCAAACCTTGTTGTCGGAAGCCAGCGGCAACTGGGCGGGTAGTTCGAGGGACGGGTTCACCTTCCTTGCCCGGTTGACCCAGAACGAAGACAAGGCGCGGCTGGTCATCTGGGGCGGCGGGCCGGGCAGCCCGGCCGTGGCCGAAGGCGACCCGCAGTTTGACAACGACCAGATCGCGCTGGGGGCCTTTGCGACGAGGCAGGCGCTGGAAGTTCTGGACACCGGCAATGGCAGCATCCTGCAGATCGTGACTGAGTACGCCGATGAAGAGGGAAGCGGACGGAGCGTCACGCAGATCCAGTTCATCGACAACCAGTTCACGGTGGTGGGCTACTTCCACGGTGGCGAATATCTGGGGCAGGCCTTCGAGTGCGATGTCGATCTGTGGAAGATGACAGCAACAGAGGATGGCAAGACACGGGGGCTGGAGCCGGTGGGGTTCGAGGCGCTGAATGCCAGCGGCTGGACCTGGGACGCGGCCTATGAGCGGGGCTTCTGTACCCGCGCCGAGTGAGGTAGAAGGCGGGCAGGGAGGCCCGCCATGGACCACAACTTCGAAGCCCAGCGTCGCGAGACCTTTGATACCTTCCGCCAGTCGAAGGGGATCAGTCTGCCGAAGACGGCGGTGGTCGAATATGCCTTCTTCATCGAAGAGAACGATGCCAGCTGGCCTGCTCTGGAGCGGGCGCTGCGGATGGAAGGGTTCCAGACCCGGCGATTGAAGGACGGCGAGACTTTGATCGCCTTCATCGGGCCGATCGCGGTCACGGCGGAGGAGATCTGGAAGTATGAACGGATCTCGACCTCGATTGCCCTGAAGCATGACTTCTACCCGGACGGCTGGGAGCTGGCGGAGTAGCTGTCCACGCAGGACAGGTTTTCTGCGCCTTTGGAATCAAGGGGTTGGTTGCGGGCGTTAGGGTGGGCTTAACCCTGCTGAAGAGGAGCCCCCCACCCCCGGCCCCTCCCCACGGAGGGGGAGGGGAGGCGCTGATGGCAATGTTTGCTCGACTTGGGATGCGGCAGCGCGGGGTGTGGCGGTTGCAAAATTGAGCGCCTTCGGCCCGAGCCTTTTGTCTCGCCTCTGGCGCGACGCGCCAACCGGCTCGGGAAGTGCCTCCGGCGGGAGTATTTGGACAAGGGCAAAGGGCGAGGGGTCAGGCGGCTCGTCGCTTGCCGTTCACCCAGACTTCGGTGATGGCGCGGTCGTCGCCCATCATGATCGTCGGGAACAGCTGCTGCCAGAGGTCCTTGGCCCGCCGCGTCGCCTGTTCGATGGCGGGGGTGGAGGCGAGGTCGACGACGACGAGGTCGGCCTCCATCCCGGGGGCGAGGTTGCCGATCTTGTCTTCGCAGCGGAGGGCCCGGGCGGAGCCTTGGGTGGCAAGCCACCAGAGCTGTGCGGGGTGCAGGGACTGGCCGCGCAGTTGGGCGACCTCGTAGGCGGCGGCCATCGTGCGCAGCATCGAGAAGTTCGAGCCGCCGCCCGTGTCGGTGGCGAGACCGACGCGGAGCTGGGTGGCCAGGGTCATGTCGAACAGGCCGGAGCCGATGAAGGTGTTCGAGGTCGGGCAGTGAACGAGAGAGGCCCCGGCCTCGATCAGGCGGGCCTTTTCGCGGTCGGTCAGGTGGATCGCGTGGCCGTAGATGGCGCCTTCGCGGAGGAGGCCCTGGGCTTCGTAGGTGTCGAGGTAGTCGCGGGACTGGGGGAAGAGGTCCTTCACCCAGGCGATCTCGTCGGTCTGTTCCGAAAGGTGGGTCTGCATCAGGCAATCGGGGTATTCGCGCCAAAGGGCCCCCATTGCCGCGAGTTGTTCGGGGGTCGACGTGGGCGAGAAGCGGGGCGTGATGACATAGGACAGGCGATCCTGACCATGCCACTTTTCGAGGAGCGCCTTGCTGTCGTCGTAGGCGGATTGGGCGGTGTCGAGAAGGCCGTCGGGGGCGTTGCGGTCCATGCAGGTTTTCCCCGCAAAGAGGCGCATGCCGCGGGATTGGGCGGCGGCGAAGATGGCATCCACGCTGGCGGGGTGGATCGTGGCGTAAGAGCAGACCGTCGTCGTGCCTCGGGCTAGGACGAGGTCAAGGTAACGGTTCGCGATTTCGTCGGCATAGGCGGGGTTGGCGAAGCGCATCTCTTCGGGGAAAGTGTAGGTGTTCAGCCAGTCGATCAGCCGCTTGCCCCAGGAGGCGATGATGGCGGTCTGCGGGTAATGGACATGGGCGTCGATGAAGCCG
>JBKDYO010000019.1:0-5142 GCA_046305855.1 Paracoccaceae bacterium | reverse complement strand
GGGATCTCGATCCCGAACTCTTCCTCGAAGGCCATGACCAGCTCGACGGTGTCGAGCGAGTCCGCACCCAGGTCATCGATGAACGAGGCCGATTCAGTGACCTTGTCACCTTCGACGCCCAGATGCTCGACGACGATCTTCTTCACGCGATCAGCGATGTCGCTCATGTTCGTTCCTCTATCTTGGCACGGGGGTTTGCCCGGCCTTTTTCGTTCTGCCCATCTCAGGGCCTTAATCCTGCGCGCCTATATCAAGGGTCGCAGCACATGGCAAACGCTTTAACCTGACTTGCACGCCGCCGTGTCACACCATGTCCATCCCGCCGTTCACATGCAGCGTTGCGCCTGTCACATAGGCCGCTTCCTGCGACGCCAGATACAGGACAGCAGCAGCAATTTCCTGCGGCGTGCCCATGCGCCCGGCGGGCACCGAGGCCAGGATCGTGCTGCGCTGCTGGTCGTTCAGCTTATCCGTCATAGCGGTTTCTATGAACCCCGGGGCGACGCAGTTCACCGTGATCCCGCGGCTGGCAACCTCGTTCGCCAGCGATTTCGACAAGGCGACAAGCCCGCCTTTCGATGCGGCATAGTTCGCCTGACCAGCGTTCCCCGCACGACCGACCACCGACGAGATGTTGACGATCCGCCCCCAGCGCGCCTTCATCATCCCCCGGATCGCCGCGCGGCACAGCCGGAAGGCAGCGGTCAGGTTGACGTCGATCACGGATTGCCAGTCATCGTCCGACATCCGCATGGCCAGACCGTCGCGGGTGATCCCGGCGTTGTTGACCAAAATGTCGACCGTGCCCATCGCTTCGGCAGCGCGCTTGACCAGACCTTCGACCTCTTCGGGGTTCGACAGGTTGCAGGGCAGCACATGCGCGCGGCTTCCAAGTTCGGCGGCCAGCGCCTCCAGCGGTTCAACCCGCGTGCCGGACAGGCCGACGGTGGCCCCGGCGGCGTGCAGGACGCGGGCGATGTCGGCCCCGATGCCACCGCTTGCGCCAGTGACAAGGGCGCTCTTGCCGGTCAGATCAAACATGCGGTGTCCTTTCAGGCCTTGAGGGCGGCGATATCGTCGGGCGTGCCGATGGCGCGGGTAGTGGCATTTGCGGCCGTGCGCTTGATCATGCCGGACAGGGCTTTGCCCGCGCCGATCTCCCAGAACTCGGTGACGCCGGCCTTTTCCATCCAAAGGACGCTTTCCCGCCAGCGGACCGAGCCGGTGACCTGAGCGATCAGCAGGTCGAGGATGCGGTCGGGTTCCATCACCGCTTCGGCGCGGACGTTGACGACGACCGGCAGGCTAGGCTTGGCGATGGGGACGGCGGCCAGCGCCTCGGCCATGACATGGGCTGCGGGCTGCATCAGGGCGCAATGGAAGGGGGCAGAGACCGGCAGGAGAAGCGCCCGTTTCGCACCCTTGGCCTTGGCGATCTCCAGCGCGCGTTCCACGGCGGCCTTGTGACCCGAGACGACGACCTGCGCGGGGTCGTTGTCGTTCGCGGCCTGACAGACCTCACCCTGTGCGGCCTCGGCGGCAACAGCGGTCGCGGTCTCGAAATCCAGGCCCAGAAGTGCCGCCATCGCGCCGACGCCCACTGGCACTGCTTCCTGCATCGCCTGGCCGCGGATGCGCAGCAGACGTGCGGTGTCCGAAAGGGTCAGCGACCCAGCCGCGCAAAGCGCCGAGTATTCGCCCAGCGAATGCCCGGCGACAAAGCTGGCGTGCTCCAGACCGAAGCCTTCGCTTTCCAGCGCGCGCAGGGCGGCGATCGACGTCGCCATAAGCGCAGGCTGCGCGTTCTGCGTCAGCGTAAGATCGGCGATGTCGCCCTCCCAGATCAGCGTCGAGAGCTTTTCGCCCAGGGCCGCGTCGACCTCGTCGAAAACGGCCTTCGCAGCCGGATAGGCCTCGGCCAGCGCGCGGCCCATGCCGATGGTCTGGGCGCCCTGCCCCGGAAAGACGAATGCGCGGCTCATGTTCCCCCCACGTGTTTCCTTGGGGATAGCGCGGCAGGACCGGTTCTGCAATCACCCGCCGCAGACAGCCCTACTTCAGGCGGACCCGCACCCGGCCCTGGCCCAGCACCCGGTCCTTGACCCGGCCCTTCAGCGACCGGGGCTGCATGTGCTCACGATCCTGCAGAAAGACGAGGCCGTTGATCGCGCGGTCATGCAGCAGGGCAAGGTTCGCCCCCCATTCGGCAGCAAGCACGGGGTCCACGCCATCCGGCACGCCCTTGCGTGGCTTGTGCGTGCCGGGGACCCAGTCGTTGATCACGATGCCGGGGAAGCGGTCGCCCAGATCGGCGACAAGCGACCGGGTCAGGATGCGCAGCGCACCTTTCGAGACGGAATACCCGGCGGCAAGCGGTGCCGGGCGGACGTCGGCGAAGGTCACGATGTTGATGATCCGGCCGCGACCCGCCACCACCATCTGCGGCAGGACGGCGTGGCAGCAGTTGAACGCCCCGCCGAGATTGGTCTGCACCGTGTCGAGAAAGCTTTGCGGCGTCTCGTCAAGAATGTCGCGATGCGGATAGACCTCGGCCCCGTTGATCAGGATGGTCGGAATGCCAAGCCGTTCACGGATCGTCTCGAACGCCGCCGTCACGGCCCCGGGGTCGCGGACATCGGCGGCAAGTGGCAGGATGCCGGGGTGCCCGGCCTCAAACGGCGACCGGGCAATGCCGGCAACGGCCACGCCCCTGCGCGCAAGGGCCTCTGTCAACGCGCGGCCAAGCAGGCCAGTGGCCCCGGTGACGACAGCAACTTCGCCGGAATGGGCGCCTGATCCGGTCAGATTGTCTGGCATCACACCGCTTCCCGCTGCTCGGACTGATGCCGGGCCGCGATCACATCGGCCACCCGCAAGGCATTGGCCGCAATCGTCAAACCGGGGTTCACCCCCATCGACGTGGGAAGGAACGAGGCGTCGGCGACGTAAAGATTGTCCAGGTCATGGGCCTTGCAATTGGCGTCAAGAACCGAGGTCTTTGGATCGGTGCCAAAGCGCAAGGTCCCGCAGGAATGGCCGAAATTCAGATCCGGACCAAAGCCCAGCAACAGCGTGCGGGCCCGGCCAAGCTTCTTCCTGATCGCCCGGCGGAACACGGCCCGGCGTTCCAGAAGCTCGTCGTGCAGGCGATACTCGATCACGGGAACGTCCGGCTCCTCGGGGTGTCGCAGGACGCGGTTCTCGTAATAGGGCAGATCCTCCAGAACACCGACGAAGACCGTGGCGTTGCCAAAGACCTTGCCACTGATCCGCGCCGCAAGCGTCGCCACGCGCCCGATCCCCGGAATACGCCCCAGACGAGACCGTGCAATCAACTCCTTGAGATAGACCGCAATCTGACCCGCATCGGCAGCAAGACCCATCGACTGCACCAGCCCCAGCCGCTTGCCCTCATGTGCATAGAGATCCCGGAAGGCCACGGCCCGGGTTGCCCCCGCCGAGGTCTGGCCCCGTCGCGGCCAAAGGGCGACCAGCTCGCTCAGGTGGAACATCAGCCCGCGACCGACCCAGCCGCTCGAATTGGCACAGCCCTCCGGATGCACCCCGGTCGATCCCAGAAGGATGCGCGGCGAATGGAGGGCACCTGCGGCCAGAACCACCGTCTGTGCCGACAACAGATGGTCTTGTCCCCCCCGGCGCACCCGGACCCGCGTGATCCGGCCAGCGCTTTCGATCAGCTCCTCCACCGAGGTATTTGCCAAAAGCGCCGCACGCCCGGTCTCCATTGCGGGTTCAACCCCGGCGGACCGGCCATCCATCTTGCAGGGCTTCGGGCATTTGCGCCCGAGGCAATCGGAACAGCCTGGCACTCGGCGCATGGCCTCATGCGCGCGGTACGGGTTCAGACCCGATTGCCGTAGATCCTCGAACAGCGCTGCTTCAGCGTCGCTCAGCGGAACGGCCGGCAGCTGTGGCGCCGGCAGGCCCGATGCCGGATCCCCCTCGCCCCGGATCGACAAAAGCTCGGACGCCTGGTCGTAATAGTGCGAAAACTCGTCATACCCGATCGGCCAGCCGCCAGTGGGATGTGCCATGTCGCCCACCGTTTCAAGATCGTGCCGCTCGGGCCGTTCCGCAGCGGCGGCATAGAACACCGAAGTGCCGCCGACCCCGCTGCCAATGGGCGCATAAAAGCGGCGGGGACGCCCCCCATCCAGCTGCACCTCGATCTTGGTCGGCCAGAACCCCCGCATCTGCCGGGCCCCTTGATCGTCAAGATCACTGCGCAGCACCTGCCCTTCGGTGCGATAACCGACCGGGCCCTTCTCGACAAAGAGGACCGACAGCCCACTTTCGGCCAACCTTCGACCCGCCAGACCGCCGCCCAGCCCGGTCCCGATGACGATCACGTCCCAATGCCGCTCTGATGCCTGCATTGCGTGGGTCTGCCCTGAAATGACCGATGGAAGCCAGGACCGGTAAGGCATCAGAAATGCCTCTTCAAGCGCAGGCTCGCAACAACCTTCACCATTTCAAACAGTCCACTCCGCACATCCGGTTTCCCGGTCAGTTGTCGATCTTGCCCGAAATGCCCGGGCAGCAATATGGCAGGACGATAGCCAGACCATGGCAACACGTCTTTCGAACCCGGCACCAAGACCAGGGTCACGCCAGCGCCTCTACCAAGGCCTGCTGTCGCAGTATACGCTTTCCACATGATCTTGTCTGTCCATCCTTGCGGCGAACCTCGCCCTGATGGGCTGTCAGATCAAGGGCTTTATGATCCGGGCACCCGCTCCAAGCGCACCCCTGCCCTTGTCGGCAGCAAGAATTGCGAAATTCCGCCGAGACGCCGAAGGCAGATACATGCATTTGCCGTCGTCAGGCAGTCTATCGGCTTAGGCAATTTGATTTGTTTTGGCTGCGGGGACAGGATTTGAACCTGTGACCTTCAGGTTACGAGCCTTACGAGGTTCGATCGTAAAGCAAACAGTCCAGTGGACTGTTTGTAGCTCGGACGGGCTGCTTGGGAACCACGACTGGTTGCGGGGACAGGATTTGAACCTGTGACCTTCAGGTTATGAGCCTGACGAGCTACCGGGCTGCTCCACCCCGCGCCAGGGTTGTCCGATGGTGTGTTATCGGACCGGTATTGTCATCGTTTATCAGTGAGGTGTCTCT
>JBKDYO010000018.1:0-6747 GCA_046305855.1 Paracoccaceae bacterium | reverse complement strand
CCCGACATCCTTTGCCTGCAGGAATGCAAGAGCCCGGTCGAAAACATCCCGTTGGCGCAGTTTCAGGCGCTTGGCTACCGCTACATGGTGGCGCGGGGGCAGAAGGGCTATAATGGCGTGGCGATCCTGTCGAAGCTGCCCATCGTCGATGGCGGCGACAAGGATTTCGCCCAGTTGGGCCATGCCCGGCACGTTTCGGCCCGGCTGGAAAACGGGGTGACGATCCACAATTGCTATGTGCCCGCCGGCGGGGACATTCCGGACCGCGACGAGAATGTTAAGTTCGGGCAAAAGCTCGATTACCTGACCGAGATGCGGGATCATTTCCATTGGGAGCGCCCCGACCGGGCAATCCTTGTCGGCGACCTGAACATCGCCCCGCGCGAAGATGACGTCTGGGACCACAAGGCCCTTCTGAAGATCGTCAGCCACACGCCGATCGAAGTGGACCACTTCAACGCCGTGATGGACGCAGGCCACTGGCAGGACGTGACCCGGAAGGACATTCCCGAAGGCCGTCTCTACAGCTGGTGGAGCTATCGCGCCGCCGATTGGGACGCCGCCGACAAGGGCCGCAGGCTCGACCACATCTGGGCCACCCCCGACATCTCAAGCGCTGCCCACGGCAGCCGCATCCTGCGCCCCGTGCGGGGGTGGGAGCAGCCTTCCGATCACGTCCCGGTGTTCGCGACCTTCGATCTTTGACCTACTGACCCGCCACCAGCGCCGCCAGCACGGCCTTGGCGCTGTCGCTGTCCCATTCCGCGTCGCCGATCAGCCGCGCGACTTCCTGGCCTTCGGGGTTCAGGATCACGGTCACCGGCAACCCCATCACATGCATGGCGCGGGACAGGTCCGACTTCGGATCGCGCAAGATCGGCAAAGACTTGATCTCGGCCTCCTCAAAGAACCGCTTGATCCCTTCGACCGCGTTGCGCCCTGTCGCGACTGGCACCACCGCGATCTCGGGCATCGCGACCTGCAACCGGTCAAGCGAGGGCATCTCCTCCCGGCAAGGCGCGCACCAGGTCGCCCAGAAGTTCAGGACCACCCACTTGCCCTTGTAATCGGCCAGCGCGTGCTCGCCGTCCTCGGCATCCAGCAGCACTGCATCGGGCAGCGTCAGGGGCGCATCCAGAAGCACCAGCTTCTTCATGTCGCCGTCGCGCAGGGCGGCGACGTCGGCCCAAGCCGCGTTTGCACCAAGGATCAAGGCCGTATAAAGGACGACCAGCAATTTCCGCACGTTTCCCACCCTCGAAAGTCCCAACATGTCCGACGCCCCCACCTCGAAATCCGCCAACACGATGTGGGGCGGGCGTTTCGCCGAAGGTCCAAGCGCGATCATGACGGCGATCAACGCCTCGATCGGGTTCGACCAGCGGCTCTACGCCCAGGACATCGCGGGCAGCCGGGCCCATGCGGCAATGCTTGCTGCTCAGGGCATCATTTCTTCTAAGGACGCCGAGGCCATCGGGGAAGGCCTCCTCGCGATCTTGTCAGAGATCGAGGCCGGAAAGTTCCCCTTCACCACTGACCTTGAAGACATCCACTTGAACATCGAGGCCCGGCTGACCGACCGCATCGGCGAGGCTGGCAAACGGCTGCACACCGGCCGCAGCCGCAACGATCAGGTGGCGGTCGACTTCCGGCTTTGGGTCCGCGACCAGTGTGACGAGGCCATCACCGGGCTGACCGGTTTGATGCAGGCCTTCCTCGCGCAGGCCGAGGCCGGGGCCGACTGGGTCATGCCCGGCTTCACCCATCTGCAGACCGCCCAGCCGGTGACCTGGGGCCATCACATGATGGCCTATGTCGAGATGTTCGCCCGCGACCGCTCCCGGTTCCAGGACGCCCGCAAGCGCATGAACGAATGCCCCCTAGGCGCAGCGGCGCTGGCCGGGACGTCGTTCCCCATCGACCGGCACATGACCGCGAATGCCCTCGGCTTCGACCGCCCAACGGCCAACAGCCTCGACAGCGTCAGTGACCGCGACTTCGCGCTGGAATTCCTGTCGGCCGCCTCGATCTGCGCCATGCACCTGTCGCGCTTTGCGGAAGAACTTGTGATCTGGTCCTCCGCCCAGTTCCGTTTTGTCCGGTTGTCGGACCGCTGGACGACCGGCAGCAGCATCATGCCGCAGAAGAAGAACCCCGACGCGGCGGAACTTCTGCGGGCGAAGCTGGGCCGCATCCTCGGGGCGACGGTCGCGCTTTTCACCGTGATGAAGGGCCTCGCGCTGACCTATTCCAAGGACATGCAGGAAGACAAGGAACAGACCTTCGACGCTGCGGACTCCCTTATGCTGGGCCTCGCCGCGATGACTGGCATGGTCAGCGACATGACGGCCAACCGCGAGGTGCTGAAGACCGCCGCCGCCTCTGGCTTTTCGACCGCCACCGACCTTGCCGACTGGCTGGTCCGGGCGCTGGGCCTTCCGTTCCGCGAGGCGCACCACGTCACCGGCACCCTTGTCGCGATGGCCGAAACCAAGGGCTGCGACCTGCCCGACCTCTCGCTGCACGAGATGAACAGCGTCCACCCCGGCATCACGCAAGAGATCTACTCGGTCCTCGGCGTCGACAATTCCGTCCGCAGCCGCACGTCTTACGGTGGCACCGCGCCCGAGCAGGTCCGCGCTCAGATCGCCCGCTGGCGCGCCGACCTGGGATGACGGCAACGCACGGCGGTGCTACCGTCAAACCACCCAACAAGAGGACGAGGATGAAAGCCCTCCTGCTGCCCGCCCTTCTGCTTCTGGCCGCCTGTCAGAACCCCATGCTGTCCACCAACCTGACCTTTGGTCCGGGGGGCGTCGATGTCAGCCCCGCCGTGTCCGGCAAGATCGGCGGCACGACCGTCACCATCGAGGACTGACCGCCATGGCCCGACTGTTCCTGATCGCCTGCCTGACCCTGGCTGCCTGCGGGGCCGATGGCGAACCCGAACCGCCGACCAGAGCCATCTCGGGGGAAATTGCGGTCGGGGTCGTGGTCAAATGACCCCGCTGCGCCTTGCGTTCCTTGCGCTGGCCGTCTGGGGTGCGGTGCATCCGATGTACTGGTTCCTAAAACACATGCGCGAGACGGGGACCGGCCTTGGGGGCCTGATCGACGCCTGGTACGTCAATGCCTCGACCACTGGCCTGACCTGGGACCTGACCATCGCCGCCATCGCGCTGACGGTCTGGGTGTTGGCCGAGGCGATCGCGCGCAAGGCATGGCTGAACCTCGTTGCCATCCCGGCGACGTTCTGCATCGGGGTCAGCTGCGGGCTGCCGCTCTATCTCTTCCTTCGCTCGCGCCCGTCAGTGGCGTGAGCCCGTCATCGCCGAGGCGTCCTCGGCGAAAAGATGCGCCTTGTCCGGGTCGAAGTTCAGGTCGACCGCCTCGCCCACCGGGAAGATCGCGTCCTGCGACAGGGCGGCGATCAGCGGACTGCCGTCCTTGAGCGTGACGTCCAGCACGGTTTCCGACCCCAGCCGTTCGGTCAGCGCGACCTTGCCGTGCAACCGGCCCTGACCCTGGGCGATCTCCAGATACTGCGGACGCAGGCCAAGGATCGCCGTGTCGCCGACCTTGAACGGCCCGCGCTTGCCCGAGACCGCCACCGGCTCCAGCGCCGCGTTTGACACCAGCACCTTGTCGCCTTCGACCTTTTGCACCGTCACCTTGATGAAGTTCATCGACGGCGCGCCAAGGAAGCCCGCGACGAACAGGTTTGCCGGATTGTGATACAGGTCCATCGGCGCACCGATCTGCATCACGTTGCCGTCCTTCAGGACGACGATCTTGTCGGCAAGCGTCATCGCCTCGACCTGGTCATGGGTGACGTAGATCATCGAGGCGCCAAGCTGCTGGTGCAACCGACCGATCTCCATCCGCATGTCCATCCGCAGCGCCGCGTCGAGGTTGGACAGCGGCTCGTCGAACAGGAAGACCTGCGGTTTCCGGACGATCGCCCGCCCGATGGCAACCCGCTGGCGCTGGCCGCCGGAAAGTTGGCTCGGGCGGCGGTCCAGAAGATGCTCCATCTGCAGGATACGCGCGGCTTCGGCGACCTTGGCGTCCTTCTCCTCTTTCGAGGCCCCGGCAATGGTCAGCCCGAAGGCCACGTTCTCGCGCACGGTCATGTGCGGGAAGATCGCGTAGGACTGGAACACCATCGCCACGCCGCGCTGCGCAGGAGGCAGCTCGTTCACCACTTTGTCGCCGATGGACAGCTCGCCCGAGGAGATGTCCTCCAGCCCCGCGATCATCCGCAGAAGCGTGGACTTGCCGCAGCCCGAGGGACCGACGAAGACGCAGAACTCACCGTCCTCGATCTCGATGTCGACGCCCTTTATGACATGGGCGGTGCCGTAGCTTTTCTTGACGTTCTTCAGGGAAATCCGTGCCATGTGCTACTCCGCCGCCTGTGCGAGGGGTTGAACGTGAAGAAGACCGTCGCGGTCGATGACGACCGGCTCGGGGTCCATGACGTAACCGCCAAAGGTCGCCTTGCCGCTGTCGGCAAAGCCCAGAATCACCAGCCCCTGCGGCCCATCGACGATGCGGGCGGCGTAGCGGCGGCAGGGTTCGGCCCCGTCAAGGAAGGGGCCCGGCGCGATGCGCCAGGGCCCGCGCGGGTGGTCGGCAATCAGGTAGTGGGTGCCGGTGACCGGGGTCTCCGGGTTGTCGCGGCGGTACTGGTCGGACCAATGGACCGACGAGGTGCAGAACAGGCAATACCAGTGCGCGTCCACCTGGAAGACTTGCGGCACCTCCAGCTGCCCAAAGCCGCCGTGGAAGACCGGGGGCTGCAGGGTCCAATTGACCAAGTCGGGCGAGGTCGCAAAGCCGACGGCCCCGCCGGCGTTCGGTTCCGGCACGCCGGGGACGCGGGCGGTGAAGTACATCAGCCAGCCGCTCCCATCCGGGTCCTTCATCACCCAGGGGTCGCGCATCGCCCGGTCGTGCCAGTGGCCGATGGCATGGTCCTTCTCGTAGCAATCCGCATTCTGACCGGTCAGGTCCAGCGCCAGCCCGTCACCGACGCGCGTCCAGTTGTGCAGGTCGGTCGAGGTGGCATGACCGATCCGCTGGTACAGCGACTGCTCGGCCAAGGTCGTGCCGGTGTAGAACAGGTGCCAGAGCCCGTCGTCCCCCTTCACCACCGACCCGGTCCAGGTCGTGCTGTCATCCCAGGCGGCCCCGGTCCGCTGCGGCTCGAACGTCGTGCCCATGTCGGTCCAGTTGGTCAGATCCTTTGACACCGCATGGCGCTGCGTCGCCTTCAGGTGGCGGGCATCGGGGTCGATCAGCGACTTCGGCGCTTGCAGGAAATAACCATGCCAGGTGTCGCCATCCTGGACATACCAGCTGTCCCAGAACCAGAGGTCGGCGTGCTTGAAAGACATATCGGACTCCTCAGCCCTTCACGCCGGTCGAGGCGATCGACGCGATGAAGGCTTTCTGCAGGTAAAGGTAGAAGGCAAGGACGGGGACGGTGATCATGCTCAGGTAAGCCATGACCTCGCCCCAGGCGACGTTGAGCTGGAAGAAGTACTGCAACCCGACCATGACCGGGCGGTAGCCTTCTTCCTGCGTGACCATCAGCGGCCAGAGGTACTGGTTGTACATCACCAGGAACTTCAGGATCGCGGCGGTCGCAAAGATCGGGCCGGACAGCGGCATCACGATCTTGCGGTAGATCTGGAACCAGCTGGCCCCTTCGACGCGGGCGGCTTCGATCAGCTCTCCCGGCAGGTCCTTGAAGTACTGGACGAACAGGAAGACCGTCAGGCCATCGGCAATGAAGGGGACGATCTGCACGTGGTAGCTGTTCAGCCAGCCCCAGGTCAGCCCGTCGAGGCCGATCCAAGGCAGTTTCGATGCCAAAAGCAAGAGCGGGATCGCGATGGTCTCGAACGGAACGATCAGGGTCGCCAGAAGCAGCGACAGAAGCACGCCCCGCCCCTTCCAGTTCACGAAGACGAAGGCGAACCCGGCGGCCGAACACAGCAGCAGCGACAGGATCACGGTCACCCCGGTGACGAGGACCGAGTTGAAGACGAAAGTCGCCACCGGCGCGCGCTCGAAGGCGGCGGTGTAGTTCTGCAGGCTGATGTCACCCACGGGCAGGAAGGCCCGAAGGTTGCCCGAATCCTGCAGTAGCTGCTGGTCGGGCTTGAAACTGGACATCAGCATGAAGACCAGCGGGAAGATGAAGATGATCGCAATCAGTCCCAGGACCGCATAGCGGGTCACAAGGCGCAGGCCGTGGTTGTCGCCGGAAATCATCGCCATCAGGTTTTCTCCCGTGTCAGCCAGCGTTGGATCAGGGAAATCGACAGCACGATCACGAACAGGATCACCGAAATCGCCGATCCGCCCGAGATGTCCTGCTTGCCATAGCCGCGTTCGATGGCCTGGAAGACGATGGTCTGGGTGCTGTCCAGCGGGCCTCCGTTCGTCATCACGTCGATCTGACTGAAGAGGCCAAAGGCCTGCATGGTGATGACGATCAGGATCAGGATCGCGGTGTTCCGCAGGCCCGGCCAGGTGATGTAGCGGAAGACTTGCCACTTTGACGCGCCTTCGATGGCGGCGGCCTCATACAAGGTTGGGCTGATGGTCTGCAGGCCCGAAAGCCAGATCACCATGTGGAACCCCACCGCCTGCCAGATCGACATCGCGATGATCGCGCCCAGGGCTGTCGAAGGATTGCCCAGCCAGTCTATGGGCGGGATCAGGCCGAAACTTATC
>JBKDYO010000017.1:0-5037 GCA_046305855.1 Paracoccaceae bacterium | reverse complement strand
CTAGATTGACACCGCTTCTTCCAGCGGGTGCCTTGGCACGGAGGGGTCGCCCATGCGCATCGTTTTCATCCATCCGAACTACCATTCCGGCGGGGCCGAGATCGCGGGCAATTGGCCCCCGGCCTGGGTCGCTTATCTGGCGGGCAGCCTGAAGCGGGCGGGATTCGACGACATCCATTTCCTGGACGCGATGACGTATCACTTGGGGCCGGATGTGCTGCGGGCGAAGCTGGCCGAGTTGCAGCCGGACATCGTCGGGGTGACCTCGATCACGCCGTCGATCTACGAGGCCGAGGAGGTTCTGCGCATCGCGTCGGAGGTGGTTCCGGGGGCCTTGCGGGTGCTGGGGGGTGTGCATGCGACCTTCATGTTCCGGCAGGTGTTGTCCGAGGCGCCCTGGGTGGATGTGATCGTCAGGGGTGAGGGCGAGGAGATCATGGTCGCGTTGGCCGAGGCGGTGCGGGATGGCCGCTGGCCTGCAGATCAGCGCAAGATCAAGGGGTTGGCCTTTGCAGTCGACGGGGAGATCGTTTCGACGCAGGCCGCCAGCACGGTCAAGGACCTGGACGGCATCGACCCGGATTGGTCGATCCTGGACTGGGACAGCTACATCTACATCCCCCTGGGCGTGAAGGTCGCGATCCCGAACATGGCGCGGGGGTGCCCGTTCACCTGCAGCTTCTGCAGCCAATGGAAGTTCTGGCGCGACTACCGGGTGCGGGACCCCAAGAAGGTCGCCGACGAGATCGAGCGGCTGGTCACGGATCACGGGGTGGGGTTCTTCATCCTGGCCGACGAAGAGCCGACCATCAACAAGAAGAAGTTCGTGGAGTTCTGCCAGGAGCTGATCGACCGGGGCCTGAACAAGCGGGTGAAGTGGGGGATCAATACTCGGGTGACGGACATCTACCGCGACCGTGACCTGTTGAAGTTCTACCGCGAGGCGGGGCTGGTGCATGTCAGTTTGGGGACCGAGGCGGCGGCGCAGCTGAAGCTGGACCTGTTCAACAAGGAAACGAAGGTCGAAGAGAACAAGGAGGCGATCCGGCTGCTGCGTGAGGCGGATATCTTCACCGAGGCGCAGTTCATCGTCGGCCTCGACAACGAAACGCCGGAGACCTTGGAAGAGACCTACCGGATGGCCTGGGACTGGCAGCCGGACCTTGCCAACTGGTCGATGTATACTCCCTGGCCGTTCACGCCGCTGTTCCAGGAGATCAGGGATCAGGTCGAGGTCTTCGACTACTCGAAGTACAATTTCGTCACGCCGATCATGAAGCCTGCGGCGATGACTCGGGGGGCTTTGCTAGAAGGCGTGCTGAAGAACTATCGCCGCTTCTACATGAAGAAGGCGCTGTTCCATTACCCGTGGCGGGGGACGGGGTTCCGGCGGCGGTATCTTCTGGGGTGCCTCAAGGCGTTCCTGAAGGCAGGCGTCCAGCGCAGCTTCTATGATCTTGGAAGGCATGGGTATTTCAAGCCGGTGAAGCGGGACAACCTGGAGTTCGGCTTCGACACGACGCGGACGATTGCCGAGGCGCAGATGGCGGATTGGGAGGCTTCTGCCGACAAGGCGGCGCGGGCGGCAGAGCGGCGGGCGGCGGTGAAGGCGCAGATGAAGGAGCGGGCTGTTGAGCGCTCGGTTCCCGATCTGGGTCCGATGGCTTGTGGTGGCGGCCGCGAGCAGATGCAGGAGCCTGCGGAGTAATGGAGGCCGGCCGGATCGGGCCGAACGCGATCCTGCAACTCGTGGACGTGCTGGAGCGGCAGGGGGAGTTCGATCTGTGCCGCGCCGTGCTGACCGAGGCGGGGGTTGCGCGGCCCCCGCGCGATGCGGGGATGCTGCCCGAGGCGGATTGCGCGGCGGTGCATCAAGCGCTACGGCGGCTGACGCCGGAGGCCGAGGGGCTGCTCGCGGAAGCAGGGCTCGCGACGGGGGACTACATCCTGGCGAACCGGATTCCGAAGGCGGCGCAGGTTGTGCTGCAGCTTCTGCCGGGGGTTTTGGGGGCTCCGCTTCTGACCGCAGCCATCGGCAAGCACGCCTGGACCTTTGCGGGGACCGGGGAGTTCCGGGTCGAGAATGGGCGGCCTCTGGTAGTTTCGGTTGGGCGCAATCCGCTGGTCGCGGGCCGGCGGGCGGACAGGCCGCAATGTGTGTGGCACGCGTCGGTGTTCACGCGGCTTTACGGGCGACTGGTCTGGCCGGGGGTGCGGGTGACGGAGGTTGCCTGCTGCGCCTGTGGTGACCCGGCCTGCCGGTTCGAGCTTTCGCCCGCCTGACTGTCTTCTGTGGCAATGTAAGTCTTGCCAGACTCACGGGTGTCAGGTTTAATTGACACATGAGCGCCACTCTGACCCACCCGACGCAAGGCTGGCCCGAACCCCGCGCCATGCTGACGCTGATCAAGCCAATCACCTGGTTCCCGCCGGTGTGGGCGTATCTGTGTGGTGCCGTGTCCTCGGGCGTGCCTTTGGGCGCGAACTGGACGACGGTGCTGCTGGGCATGGTGCTGGCTGGTCCCATTGTCTGTGGGATGAGCCAGGCGGCGAACGACTGGTGCGACCGGCATGTGGACGCTGTGAACGAGCCGCATCGGCCCATTCCGTCCGGGCGGATACCCGGGCGCTGGGGGCTGTGGATCGCGCTGGCGATGACGGTGTTGTCGCTGGCAGTCGGGTGGCTGCTGGGGCCGTGGGGCTTTGGCGCAACGGTGGTCGGTGTGATTGCGGCCTGGGCCTATTCGGCGGAACCGATCCGGCTGAAGCGGTCGGGCTGGTGGGGGCCGGGGCTGGTCGGCCTGTCCTATGAGGGCCTCCCGTGGTTCACCGGGGCGGCGGTGCTGCTGGGCAGCGCTCCGCGGTTCGAGAACGTGATCATCGCAGGGCTTTATGCCTTTGGCGCGCACGGGATCATGACTTTGAACGATTTCAAGGCGCTGGAGGGCGACCGGCAGCATGGCGTGCGCTCGCTGCCCGTGGTGCTGGGACCGGAGGTGGCCGCGAAGATCGCCTGCACGGTGATGGGCATGGCGCAGCTTCTGGTGGTGGCGCTTCTGATGATCTGGGGCAAGCCTTGGCATGCGCTGGCGGTGTTTGCGGTGCTTGCGTTGCAGGTCGCGGCGATGCGGGTGCTGTTCCGTGATCCGAAGGGCAAGGCGCCTTGGTATAACGGGACAGGCGTGGTCCTTTACGTTACCGGCATGATGATTTCCGCCTTTGCGATCAGGGGGTTGGCATGACCTTATCCTGGCTTCAGATCGTCCGGCTGGGCCTCGTGCAGCTGTGTCTGGGCGCGGTGGTGGTGCTGACGACCTCGACACTGAACCGGCTGATGGTGGTCGAACTGGCGCTGCCCGCGATGCTGTCGGGCGCGCTGGTGGCGCTGCATTCCTTTGTGCAGATCACCCGGCCAAGCTGGGGGTTCCTGTCGGATGCGCAGGGCAACCGGACGCGGTTCATCATTGGCGGGATGGCGGTGCTGTCTGCGGGGGCGGCGCTGGCGTCGTGGATGGTGGCGCTGGGGATTGCCGGGCATGGGATCGGGCTGGCGGGGTCGGTCTTCGCCTATGTGCTGATCGGGATGGGGGCGGGGGCTTCGGGGACCTCGCTGCTGGCGTTACTGGCAAGCGGTTGCGCGCCAGAGCGGCGGGCGGCGGCGGCGACGATCACCTGGCTGTTGATGATCTTCGGGATTGCGGTGTCGTCTGGTGTGATCGGAGCGATGCTTGATCCCTACAGCCCGGCGCGGCTGATGGCGATTGTGGGCGTGGTGACGGTGGGCGCGGTGGTGCTGACTGCGGCGGCGATCTGGGGGATCGAGCGGCGGGTGATTCCGGCGCGGTTGCCGGACGAGACGCCGTTGCGGCAGGGTCTGGCCGAGGTCTGGGCCGAGAAGCGGACGCGGGTGTTCACCCTCTTCATCTTCCTGTCGATGACGGCCTTCTTCCTGCAGGAACTGATCCTGGAGCCTTATGCGGGTCTTGTGTTTGCCTATTCGCCGGGGGCTTCGACAAGCCTGTCGGGCGCTCAGCACGGGGGCATGTTCATCGGGATGCTGGCCGTGGGAATCGCGGTCAGCGGGTTGAAGATCGGGACTTTGCGGGGCTGGGTCACGGGTGGCTGCCTCGGGTCGGCGGTGATGCTGGCGGTGATCGCGGGCCTCGGGCAGGTGCAGGTTGACCTGCTGACACCGGCGGTGGCGTTGTTGGGCGTCTTCTCGGGCATGTTCGCCATCGCGTCGATCGGGGCGATGATGCAGTTGGCCGGGCAGGGCCGCGAAGGACGCGAGGGGACGCGGATGGGCGTCTGGGGTGCTTCGCAGGCCATTGCACAGGGGCTTGGGGGCTTTGCGGGCGCGGCTCTGGTTGACGCGCTGCGGCTGTCGGGGTCGACGGCCAATGCCTTCGGGATCGCCTTCGCGCTGGAGGCTTTGCTTTTCGTTGCTGCCGGGCTGATGGCCTGGCGGATCATTGACGGGGGCCGTCTGAGAGCCTCGACGCGGCTGGTTCCGGGAGAATGAGCATGTATGACGCATTCGTAGTGGGCGGCGGGCCTTCGGGCGCGACGGCGGCTGAGGACTTGGCGCGCGCGGGCTATAAGGTGGCCCTTCTGGACCGCGATGGTCGGATCAAGCCCTGCGGTGGGGCGATCCCGCCGCGGGCGATCAAGGATTTCGACATTCCGGACTATCTGGTGGTGGCGAAGATCAAGACGGCGCGGATGATTTCGCCCACGGGTCGCGCGGTCGATATCCACATCGAGGGTGGCTATGTCGGCATGGTCGACCGCGAGGATTTCGACGAATTCCTGCGGGATCGCGCGCGGATGGTTGGGGCGGAACGGCTGACCGGGACGTTTTTGCGGGTGGAGCGGGATGCTTCGGGCACTCACGTCGTCTGGCGCGAGAAGGCGTCGGGGCAGGAGCAGCGGTCTTTGACCCGCGTGGTGATCGGTGCGGATGGGGCGAAGTCGGGGGTTGCCCGGGCGGAGGTGCCGGGGGGCGACAAGATCCCATACGTCATTGCCTATCATGAG
>JBKDYO010000016.1:0-20565 GCA_046305855.1 Paracoccaceae bacterium | reverse complement strand
GCCCGCCTATCAGGTCCTTGCCCGCAAGTACCGCCCCGAGACCTTTGCCGACCTCGTCGGGCAAGAGGCGATGGTGCGCACGCTGAAGAACGCCTTTGCGGCCGACCGGATCGCGCATGCTTTCGTCATGACCGGCATCCGGGGCACGGGGAAGACCACCACTGCGCGGATCATCGCCAAGGGGCTGAACTGTATCGGGCCTGACGGCACCGGCGGCCCGACGACCGATCCTTGCGGCCAGTGCGAGCCATGCCGCGCCATCGCCGAAGGCCGCCATGTCGACGTGATGGAGATGGACGCGGCCAGCCGCACCGGCGTGGGCGACATCCGCGAGATCATCGACTCGGTCCACTACCGGGCCGCCAGCGCGCGCTACAAGATCTACATCATCGACGAAGTCCACATGCTCTCGACCAGCGCCTTCAACGCGCTTCTGAAAACGCTGGAAGAACCGCCCGCGCATGTGAAGTTCATCTTCGCCACTACCGAAATCCGCAAGGTCCCGGTCACCGTCCTGTCGCGCTGCCAGCGCTTTGACCTGAAACGGATCGAGCCCGAGGTGATGCTGGCCCTTCTCCGCCGGATCGCCTCTGCCGAAGGAGCCGCGATCAGCGATGACGCGCTGGCGCTGATCACCCGCGCTGCCGAAGGCTCGGCCCGGGATGCGACCAGCCTTCTCGATCAGGCAATCAGCCATGGCGCGGGCGAGACCAGCGCCGAACAGGTCCGTGCGATGCTGGGGCTCGCCGACCGGGGCCGGACGCTGGACCTCTTCGATCAGATCATGAAGGGCGATGCAGCCTCTGCGCTTGCCGAACTTGGCGCCCAATATGCCGATGGCGCGGACCCGATGGCCGTCCTGCGCGACCTTGCCGAGATCACGCACTGGATCTCCGTCATCAAGATCAACCCGGCCTCGGCCGAGGATCCGACCACGCCGCCGGACGAACAGACCCGGGGTCAGGACATGGCCTCGCGCCTGCCGATGCGCGCAATGACGCGGATGTGGCAGATGCTGCTGAAAGCCATCGAAGAGGTGGCTCTGGCCCCGAACGCGATGATGGCGGCCGAGATGGCGGTCATCCGCCTGACCCATATCGCCGACCTGCCCGACCCCGAAACGCTGGTGAAAAAGCTGCAGGACAGCCCCCGCCCACCGTCCGGTCCCGGTCCCGGCATCGCTGGCGGGGCCCCCGCTGGCGGCGGCACGGTCCATTCCGCCCGCCTCGCCCCGGTCCACTCGGCACCCAGCCGTGGCCCGACGATGACGGCTGCCGCACCGGCGCTCGCCGAAGGTCAGCTTCAGGTCTATGCCACCTTCGATGCCATCGTCGAACTGATCCGGTCCAAGCGCGACATGCTTCTTCTCAACGAGGTCGAGACCGGCCTGCGTCTTGTCCGCTATTCCCCCGGGCGGATCGAGTTTGAGCCCGCGCCCGGCGCCAAGTCCGATCTTGCCGCGCGGATCAGCCAGCGGCTGCAAGGCTGGACCGGCGCGCGCTGGGGGGTGTCGGTCGTCTCGTCCGGAGGCCAGCCCACCATCGCCGAAACGCGGGACAGCGAACTGGCCCAGGTCCGGGCCGAAGCGTCGGACAACCCCTTGGTGCAGGCGATCTTCACCGCCTTCCCGGGTGCCAAGATCGCCGAGGTGCGCTCCCCCGACACGATGACAGCCGAGGCCGCAGCCGCCGCTTTGCCCCAGGCCGATCCCGAGCTTGACGACGACTGGGACCCGTTCGAGGCATGATCCGCCGCGCCACGCCCGCCGATGCGGCAACGCTCGCACGGCTGAATGCCCATGTGCAGGGCTGGCACGCCGCGCAGTACCCCGAGGCCTTCTTTCCGGACCCTGACCCCGTGGCCCTGACGGCTTATTTCGCGGATCGCCTCGCCGACCCGGCCTGCACGGCCTTCGTGATGGGCGACCCCGCGCTCGGCTATGCGCTTTGCGCGCTGCAAACCCGCGACATCTCGGTCTTCTCCCCCGGCTACCGTCGCCTGATGATCGACCAGATCGCCGTCGCCCCCGAGGCGCGGCGCGAAGGCCATGGTCGGGCGCTGCTAGACGCCGCCCGTCAGCTGGCCCGCGATCTGCAGGCCGACGAAATCCTTCTCGACACCTGGGAGGCGAACCATGAGGCCCATGCCTTCTTCCGGGCCGCAGGCTTCGCGCCCCGCCGAATGCTGTTCCGCGCGACACCCTGACCTTGCACGACGCCCCGCCGCCCCGTATCTGATGGGAAACGGACGGAGAACGACATGCTGAAGGGTCTCGGAGCACTCGGCGGGCTTGGCGACATGGCCAAGATGATGAAGGCCGCCACCGAAATGCAGGGCAAGCTGGCCGAGCTGCAGGCGGATCTGGCGATCATCGTGGTCACGGGTGAAGCCGGGGCAGGCCTCGTCAAGGCCCGCGCGACGGCAAAGGGTGAGGTGACGGGCCTCGACATCGACCCCTCGATCCTGGTCGCATCGGAAAAGGAAGTGGTTGAGGACCTGATCCTTGCCGCGATCCACGACGCGCAACTGAAGGCGAAGGCCCGCAGCGAACAGGAAATGTCCCGCCTCGCCGAAGCCATGGGCATGCCGCCCGGCATGAAACTGCCGTTCTGACATGGCGGACGAGACCGGCATCGAGGCGCTGATCGAGCTGATGGCCCGGCTGCCCGGCCTTGGGCCCCGGTCCGCCCGCCGTGCCGTGCTGGTCCTTCTGAAAAAGCGCGCGCAACTGATGGCCCCCTTGGCGCAGGCTTTGGCCGAGGTGGCTCTGGCTGCCAAGGACTGCCGGGTCTGCGGCAACATCTCGACCTCCGAAACCTGCGCGATCTGCGCCGATCCGGCCCGCGCGACAGCCGAGATCTGCGTCGTGGAAGATGTGGCCGACCTCTGGGCGATGGAGCGGGGGCAGGTCTTCAAGGGTCGCTACCACGTTCTTGGCGGCACGCTCTCGGCCCTCGATGCCATCGGCCCGGACGAACTGGGCATCCCCCGTCTCGCCGCCCGCGTCAGCGACGAAGGCATCCGCGAGGTGATCCTGGCGCTGAACGCCACTGTCGATGGCCAGACCACCGCGCATTACATCGCCGACGCCCTTGCCGGAACCGAAGTCCAGATCACCACCCTTGCGCAAGGTGTGCCGATTGGTGGCGAACTGGACTATCTCGATGACGGCACCATCGGCGCCGCTTTGCGGGCGCGCCGCAAACTGTAGTTTGCGCTACAGCGCAGCTTACCCGTCCAGCCCCAAAAGCCCCGGCAGGTCCGCCATCCGGTGGAAAAGCGGCACCCCAAGGGCTGCAAGAGCCCGCGCCGTGGGCGTGTCCGGCCCGTGTTCGGCATAGCCGAGGCACCGCATCCCCGACGCCAAGGCTGCCTTCGCGCCATTGGCGCTGTCTTCGATCACCACGCAAGCCTCTGGCCGTGCCCCGCACGCCTCGGCTGCCATCAGATAGACCTCCGGCGCAGGCTTCGGCTTGCCGATCTCCTGCCCTGACAGCACCACCCGGAACCGGTCCATCAGCCCATGCTGGCCCAGCGTGATCTGCATCTTCTCCAGCGACCCGTTCGAGCCCATGGCATAAGGCACTCCCGCCGCGTCCAGCCGGTCGAGCACGTCCACCACGCCCGCCACCAGCGGCACGCCGTCGATCAGCATCGCATACATGCGCCGGTAAAAGTGTCCGACCCAGCCCTCCGGCAAGGTCGCCCCAGCCGCCCGCGCCCGGTCTGCCACCATCTCGACCGTCCCGCCGACAAAGTTCGTTTCGAACTCCTCCAGCGTCATCGGCAGCCCGTGTGCGGCCAATTCCTCCAGAAACAGCGCAAAGCTTGGCCCTTCGCTGTCGACGACCACGCCGTCGCAATCGAAGAGAACTGCATCCGGTAACGTCATTTCACGTCTTCCGCTGTCTTGCGCCAAGCTGCGATCCGACCCAAAAGGATCTCCGGCGTAATCCCGGCCGGCAAGTTTGCGTGCGGCACTGGGTAGAACTCCGCGCGCGATGGCATAATCATGGTGACATCCTGGGACTCGACCACTTCCTCGATGTTCGCCCAAGATTGATGGACCGACAGACCGTAGCCATGATAGCCGACTCCGTCCGCATCTAGGACAGTCCTAATGGGGCCGCGACGCGATCGGGCCGTCGTGAGCGCTGAGAGGGTCGAATTTACGAACACCCGGTTCATCAAGCTTAGCACCAGAACGGTCGCGACCATGCCAACGGCAAGGCCGATCATAGCAAACTCGGGACCCTCTGCCGGGTAGCCATTTCCCAGTTGAAGAAGCCCAAGAAAACCGAAGAACAGGACAAGCCAGGCGGCCACAGAAACCACGTTCTGCGCAGCGCGATTCGGCCGATGAAACGAGTGAACCCTCAACATCAACCGACGCAGCGGCAAGTCGGCAAAGGCAAATTCCACTTCGATCCGATCCTCACTGGCACTCATCCCACCATCCTCAGCAACGTCACGATGGTGTCGCCATACTTGCGCTGGTCGGCCATGGCAAACCCTTCAGGCACTTGCGGCGCAGTGCCTTCTTCCCAGACCACCATCGCCTCTGGCTGAAGCCACCCGCCAGTGCGCGCCGCGACGAGCGCCGCTTCGCCCAGACCCTTGCCATAGGGCGGATCGAGGAAAACCAGACCGAAGGGCGCGCCGGGGTTTGCCCCAAGCTTCCGGGCGTCCTGCCGCAGCACCCGGCATTCGCCCTCGGCCCGCATCTTCGCGACATTGGCCCGGATCAGCGCCAGCGCCTTGGCCCCGTCATCCACGAAGGTCACCTCTGCTGACCCCCGGCTCAGCGCCTCCAGCCCCAGTGCCCCAGTGCCCGCGAACAGGTCCAGCACCCGCGCGCCTGCGACCGGGTTGCCATGCGCGTTGATCAGAAGGTTAAAGATCGCCTCGCGCACCCGGTCGGAGGTCGGGCGCAGATGCGCAGTAACGTCGCCCTCGCCGACCTCGGCCAGCTTAAGGCCCCGGCGTGCGCCGCCGATGATCCTCATGCCTTGAGCAGTGTCTTTAGGTCTTCGGTCTGGCCGATCACCTCGGGCGCGGGGCTCTTGCCCATCTCGATCAGCCGCTTGCCAACCATGTAGGCGCGGCTGTCGTTCATCGCATCCACCGCCAGCAGGTCCGCGCCGCGATAATACCAGAAGCTCACCACGCCACCTTCGCCCTTGCGGGTGACGATCCGGTCATAGCCGGTGTTCAGCCCGGCGATCTGCAGTTTCAGGTCAAACTGGTCCGACCAGAACCACGGCTTCGCCTGATAGGCCGCGCCAGCCCCCAGGATATTCGCCGCCACTGCTTCGGCCTGATCGATCGCGTTGCCGACCGACTCCAACCGGATGCGGCCGCCCTTCCACGGGAAGGACGCGCAGTCCCCCGCCGACCAGATCGACGGGTCCGAGGTCCGGCCCAACTCGTCTGTGGCGATGCCGTTGTCCAGAACCAGACCGGCGTTCTCGGCCAGATGGGTGTTCGGCGTGATGCCCACGCCCACGATCACGAAATCCGCCGGCAGCTCGCGCCCGTCCTTCAACTGCGCCCCGGTTACACGGGAATTGCCCACCAGCCGGTCAAGGCCGGTGGATTCCAGCACCTTCACCCCATGCGCCTGATGCAGGCCGCGCACATAGTCCGACGTCTCGGGCGAGGCGACCCGTTGCAGGATGCGCGGCGCCATCTCCAGCACCGTGACATCCAGCCCCAGCTTCGAGGCCACCGCCGCAGCCTCCAGTCCGATGTAACCGCCGCCAACGATGATGACGCGGCGGCCCGGCTGGAACTCGGCCCGCATCGCGTCGACATCGGCCAGCGTCCGGACGGTATAGACCCCCTCAAGCTCGCCCCCGATCGAGGCTGGCAACCGCCGCGGGGTCGACCCCGTCGTCAGCGCCAGATGATCATAGGCCAGAGCCTCACCGCCCACGGTCACGGTCCTCGCCACCGGGTCGATCGCGGAAACCGGCTGACCCAGCCGCATCTCGACCTTGTTTTCCGCCCAGAACTCCGGCCCGCGCAGCCAGAGCCGGTCTTCCTCCATCTCACCCAGGAGATACGCCTTCGACAGGGGGGGCCGCTGGTAGGGGGGGCTGGGCTCGTCGCCCAGCATCACGATCTCGCCCGCATGGCCCAGCGCCCGCAGCTTCGCCGCCAAGGCCGCCCCCGCCTGCCCGGCACCCACGATCACAACGCGCATGGCACGTCCCCCTCTGGCATGTTCCGCGCCGGACCCTATAACCCAAGCGAGGACAGGCGCAACGCGCCAAGACACAAAGGAAGATGCAAAATGACGATTGCCGAAGGTTCAAAACTTCCCGACGCCACCTTGCTGTGGATGGGGGCCGAGGGTCCCGAAGGCGTCAGCCTTGCCGACCGGCTGCGTGGCCGCAAAGTGGTGATCTTCGGTCTGCCCGGCGCCTACACCGGCACCTGCTCGACCGCGCATGTCCCCAGCTTCATCCGGACCGCCAAGAAGTTCGCCGACAAGGGCGTCGACGAAATCATCTGCATCTCGGTCAACGATCCCCACGTGATGAAAGCCTGGGGCGAAGCGACAGGAGCCACCGCTGCCGGGATCACAATGCTTGGTGATTCCGACTCCAGTTTCACCAAGGCGATCGAAATGGATTTCGACGTCCCCGCAGCGGGCTTCCATTCCCGGTCCAAGCGCTATTCGCTGTTGGCCGAGGATGGCGTGGTGAAGATCTTCAACCCCGAGGTCGGGCGCGGCTGCGAAATCTCGGCGGGCGAGCACCTTCTGTCGCAGCTCTGACCGAAAGAGCGACCCGCGCCGTCGTCAATCCGCGCGGCGCGGGATCAGCTTTCCCGGCAGTGCCGCTGGAAGGCGCGCTTCAAGAGGTCAAGCTCGGCCCGCAGAAAGTCGACCTCGGCGCGAATGTCCTCGTCCAGGGGGACACCCGCGACCAGGGTGAATTGCGCCAGCGTCGTCCCGTCCGCCTGCACGACAAAGGTCTGCACGCCCTCGTTCAGCGCCCAGGCCGGGATTGGCACCCGCACGGCAAGCTGCCCGGCCTTGCCCGGCATGGGGCGCACTTCCAAGCCCTCGACCTCCCGCCCGCCATGCAGCGCGGAAAGGACCGGTGCCGTCGCGCCAGCGCCGCTCAGCAGGCCTTCCCAGACCCCGGCGGTGATGCGGGCCTGAACCAGCGTGATCTCGGGCGTCTCGGCCATGGTCCCCTCTTCAAAGCTCGGCGCGCGGGCGGCGGCTCAGCACCACGTCGCGGATCACCACTCGCGTCATGGAGACGTCGTTCAGGATCAGGTCCATCCAGGCGCGTTCCACCCGCTTTTCATTGATGTCGGTATAGGCGAGGTCAAACTCGGCCACCTTGTCGCGCCCCGCTTCGGGCAGGGCGCTTACCGGCTGCGCCAGATTCGGGCCGTGCTTGATGTTCAGCCGCGCAAAGGCCCGCACCGGCAGGTCGCTGTCGATCACCAGCTCGGCCCGGACCAGATGCCGTGCCTTCAGCCCCTGCACAGCCATCTCCGGCAGATTCAGCGCCAGCGACAGGAAGCTGCCCTTGAAGCCGAAGACGTCGATGGCCAGCCCATAGGGCGCGCGATCCTCGGTCTTGTCGTTGCGGACCTGCCGCGCCGAAACCTCCCCCAGCGGGCAGTCATGATAAAGGGCGACGCCGTCCCCCAAGGGAGTCCGGTCACCCGACGCCACGACCCCCGGCTCGGGCAACGCGCCGCGCCACAGGTCGGGCCGCCAGGACCAGTCGGTCCCCAGCGGCATCTGGGGCAGGCCCGTGGTCAGGGCCGGCACCGAAAGCCGCGCATCTGCGGCCTGCATCACCCGGTCCAGCTGCCGCCGCATCCCCCGCGCCTCGGCCCGCAAGGCCCGAAGCTCGAAGCTTTCCAGATCCGGGGCGGTTTCGGCCAGCCGCGTCCAACGGCTTTCGGTCCGGCGTTGATGCCAGCCCTCCAGCGCCTGGGAAATGCGGCCAGCCATCGCGGCTTACTGGTCCATATAGACGTGGCTTTCGCCCTTGGCCCCAGGATGCGTCACTGCCCCCCACCGAGCGCCGCCGACCAGCTTGGTGAACTTGTAGATCGCGCCGCTGGTATATTGCGTCTTGCGTGGGCCTTTCCAATCAGCCTTCCGCGCGGCCAGCTCGGCATCGGTCAGCGCGACCGACAACTCTCCGGTCACCGCGTTCAGCGTGATCATGTCGCCGTTCTTGAGGAGCGCAATCGGCCCGCCATGCGCCGCTTCGGGGCCGACATGGCCCACGCAGAACCCCCGCGTCGCGCCACTGAACCGGCCGTCGGTGATCAGCGCCACCTTCTTGCCCATGCCCTGACCCGACAGGGCTGCCGTGGTCGACAGCATCTCGCGCATCCCCGGGCCACCGGCAGGTCCTTCATTGCGGATGACGATGACTTCGCCTTCCTTGTATTCCCGCGCCTTCACGGCGGCGAAAGCGTCTTCTTCACACTCGAACACCCGCGCCGGGCCGGTGAAAACCTGCTCGGCCTCGGTCATGCCCGCGACCTTCACGATGGCCCCGTCGGGTGCAAGGTTGCCCTTCAAGGAAACCACGCCCCCGGTTTTCGTGATGGGCGAGTTGATGTGATAGATCACCCGGCCATCCGCCTCTCCGCGGATTTCGTCAAGGCTTTCGCCGAGGGTCTTGCCCGACGCAGTCATGCAATCAAGGTGCAGAAGGCCCTCTTTCGCCAGTTCCTTCATCACCACGGCCACGCCGCCAACCTCATGCAGGTCCTTGGCGACGTATTTTCCGCCGGGCCGGAGATCGACGAAATAGGGCGTGTCCTTCATGCAGGCGGCAACGTCGAAAAGGTCAAAGTCGATCCCCGCCTCGTTTGCCATTGCGGGCAGGTGCAGCGCCGCGTTGGTGGAGCCACCGGTGCAGCCCACCACCCGCGCTGCGTTCTCCAGCGCTTTCCGCGTCACGATATCCCGCGCGCGAATATTCTTTTCGATCAGATGCATCACGGCGACGCCCGACGCTTCGCCATACTGGTCGCGCGATTCATATGGTGCCGGGGCGCTGGAGGAATTCAGCAGGGCCAGACCAACCGCTTCGCTGACGCAGGCCATAGTGTTCGCCGTGTATTGGGCGCCACAGGCACCCGAAGACGGGCAAGCCACCCGCTCCATGATCTCAAGCTCGGCGTCCGACAGGTTCCCCGCCTGGTGCTTGCCCACGGCTTCGAACATGTCCTGCACAGTGATGTCCTGGCCCTTGTAGCGGCCCGGCAGGATCGATCCGCCATAGATGAACACCGACGGCACGTTCAGCCGGATCATTGCCATCATCATGCCCGGGAGCGACTTGTCGCAGCCCGCAAGGCCCACGATCGCGTCATAGCAATGCCCGCGCATCGTCAGTTCCACGGTATCGGCAATCGCATCGCGCGAGGCGAGAGAGGACCGCATCCCCTCATGCCCCATCGCGATCCCGTCGGTCACGGTGATCGTGGTGAACTCACGCGGAGTGCCGCCACCCTTCTTCACCCCGTGCTTCACGATCTGCGCCTGACGGTTCAGCGCGATGTTGCAGGGGGCGGCTTCGTTCCAGCAGGTCGCCACACCAACCCAGGGCTGGTGAATCTCTTCTTCCGTGATCCCCATCGCGTAGAAATAGCTGCGGTGCGGGGCGCGCGCCGGACCTTCGGTCACATGGCGGCTGGGAAGCTTCGACTTGTCGAAACGCTGGTTGGTGGACATGGCTGTTCCTCACGGGCTTTTGCTTGGCCGCAAGGGATAAAGGCCTGCCCGGTCTGGGGCAAGCCGAAACGGGCGCTCAGGTCCCGTTGATCGCCAAGGTCGCGCTTTGCATCAGCCCGTCAAGCTGCAGCCGCAGGCTGTCGATGAAGCCGACATAGGCCTCCAGAAAACCGGCCAATGCTGGCACCGCGTTCGACAGAGCACCGGCGCTGACGTAAAGCGCCGCGCCAAGGATCGCGAAGGTCATCACCAGCAGAAAGCCCTTGCGGAAACTGCTGCGCCCTTCGACCGGAAGCGGCATCGCCTCGGTGTCCTCGGCCGGCTGTTCGCCCGGGCGCAAGGTCGAGTTGATCTCTTCGACATCCGGAAGCTTCGTGCGGCGCGCCAACAGCCTGTCGTCCTCGGCCATCGCGGCAGCAGGCATGCGGGCGGCAGGCATGGCGGCCTCGATCCCCAGGTCGGCCTGCACTTCAAGCGGCTTGGCCGTCTCGGCCCGCCGCGCCGAGGCTTCCCGTTCGGCTTCCTCCCGAAGGATGGCCAACACCGAGTCATCCACGGCATAGGCCGCAGGCGCAGCCCCGGCCGCCGCAATCGGTTCCGCGTCGGCTACGTCTTCCAGATCGGGCAAAGCGGATGCGTCAGGGGCAACATCCACCGGCGCCGGGTCATTTCCCGCGACCACTGCGTCAGCGCTTGCGACCAACTCCGCCGCCACGTCCGTGGCCGCAGTTTCGATCACCTCGGCGGTATCTGCGACAGACGCCAGCGCGTCCTCGGCACCCTTTTCGACGACCTCGCCAACCGAGGCGACCACTTCTGACACCTCTGGCACAGGGTCCGCCGTTTCGGCGGCGAGAGGCGTCACTTCAGGCTCGGGTGCCGGTTCGGGCACGGGATCAGGAGTCTTTTCCGGCTCAGGTTCAGGTTCGGGAATCTTTTCCAGCGCAGACGCAGGTTCGGGCGTCTTTTCCGCCTCGATCACTTGCTCCGGAACCGGCGGCGGCGTCACCGCTGCGGCAGCCGGCGCGGTCTCGGCCGCGGCGGCGCGGGGTCGCATCTGATACCAGGCATGGCCGCAATTGGCGCATTGCACGTCGCGCCCCGTCTCCGGGATCGCGTCCTCGGGCACCTCGTACTTCGCCTCACAGTTCGGGCAAACCAACCGCATATTCGTCCCTCAAAGCCTGTTTTCCGGCTGCTCGATCAAAGTTGTAATCTCTAATTCCTGTCATTCCAAGGGTTTGTCGCGTGCTCTTGTGCAATCGTTTCCCCCTGTGCGATGGAAAGCGCAGTGACAACGGGCGCAAACCGCCCAAAGCCTGCAGCAGGGGAACGGCGTGATCACCTTCGAGAACGTGGCCTACAGCTATGGCGGGGGTGAGCTTCTGTCCGACGTTTCGCTGAAACTCGCGCCCGGATCCTTCCACTTTCTCACCGGCCCGTCCGGGGCGGGCAAGTCGACCTTCCTGAAGCTCGCCTATGCCGAATTGCAGGCAACCTCGGGCCGCGTGACGCTGTTCGACCGCGACGTGAAAAGCCTGTCGCGCGACGATGTCGCCCGCACCCGGCGGCGCATCGGCATCGTGCATCAGGACTGCAAGTTCCTCGACCACATGACGCTGGCCGCCAACATGGCGCTTCCCTTCACCGTTTCCGACCGCGAAAGCGACCCGCGCGATCTGGACGACCTTCTGTCCTGGGTCGGCCTCAATCACCTCGCCGACGCGCTTCCCCCGCAGCTCTCCGGCGGCGAACGCCAGCGCGCCGCCCTCGCCCGCGCCGTCATCGTCGATCCCGACGTGATCCTCGCGGACGAACCCACCGGCAACGTCGATTGGGAGATGTCGCTTCGGATTCTCACCCTCCTGGTCGAGCTGAACAAGATGGGCAAGACGATCCTTGTTGCCACGCACGACCTGAACCTGATCCGCCAGGCCAAGGCGCAGATCCAGGCCCGCGTCCTGCGCATCGCCAAGCACCGTGTCCAGCTTGCCGGGGCCGACCTGTGAAACTTCCTGCCGCCAAACCCGCCAGCCCCGCCACCCGCGCGCTCGAGGTTGTCCCGCCCTCAGGTCCCACCGCCTGGCTCACGATCTTTACCGCCGGCGCGATGACCTTCCTCTGCGTTTTCGCCCTCGCCCTCTCCCTCGCCTCCGGCCGTCTTGCCAACCGCTGGTCCGAGGCGCTGGCCAAGACCGCCACGATCCGCCTCTCCGCCCCGGCCGAACAGGTCCAGATCCAGACCGACGCGATCCTCGCGGCCCTTTCGACCACACCCGGCGTCGCCAGCTACCGTGCGATCGACGATGCCGAGACGCGGACCCTGCTCGAACCTTGGTTCGGCCCCGGCCTGCCGATCGAGGCCCTGCCGATCCCCCGCCTGTTCGAAGTGGTCGAAGCCGACCCGCCCTACGATTCCGAAGGCCTGCGCAACCGGCTTGCCGCCGAAGCCCCGGGCGCCGTGCTCGACGACCACACACGCTGGCGCCGCCCCCTGGTCGAGGCCGCGAGCCGCATCCGGCTTCTCGGCGTGCTTTCCATCGTGCTGATCGGCGCCACCATGGCCGCGATGATCACGCTTGCCGCCCGCGCGGCGCTGGCCACCAACGCCGAGGTGATCCGCGTCCTGCGCCTTGTCGGTGCCAAGGACAGCTACATCGCCCGCGCCTTTGTCCGGCGCTTCACGCTGCGCACCTTCGCCGGGGCCGCCGTGGGGGCCGCCGCTGGCCTCATCGGCGTCGCCGCCCTGCCCGGTGCCGACGCCGCCGGGGGCTTCCTGACCGGCCTCGGCTTTGTCGGCCTCGGCTGGCTCTGGCCCTTTGCCCTTCCCCCCCTCGCTGCTATCGTGGCCTTCCTCGCCACCCGCCGCGCGGCCTTCCGACAACTGCGAGAGCTGACATGACCCCGATCCGCTGGCTGCTCTCGCTGATCTTCATCATCCAGATGTATCTGGCGATGGCCGTCATCGCCGTGGTCTTCGCCCCCTGGGCGCTCTTCTCGCGCCATGGCGCCCGCACCGCCTGCAAGACCTACTGCCGCTGGGTGATCTTCACCCTGAACCTCCTTTGCGGCCTCAAGTCCGAAGTGCGCGGCACGCCCCCAAGCGCGGAGGCCGTCATCGCCGCCAAACACCAAAGCTTTCTCGACATCATCCTGATCTTCAACGCGGTCCCCGCGGGCAAGTTCATCATGAAGCGCGAGCTGATGTTTGCCCCCTTCCTTGGGCAATACGCCCTCAAGATCGGCTGCGTTCCGGTGAACCGGGGCAAGCGTGGCGCTGCCATCACCAAGATGAAGGCCGATGTTGCGGCAGGGGCTGCCGAACCCGGCCAGCTGATCATCTATCCCCAAGGCACCCGCGTCGCCCCCGGTGCCACGAAACCCTACAAGGTCGGCACCGGCCTTCTCTACGAACAACTGGCCCAGCCCTGCTATCCCGTCGCCACCAATGTCGGGGTCTTCTGGCCCAAGCGCGGCATCCTGCGCAAACCCGGCCTCGCCGTGGTTGAATTCCTGCCCCCCATCGCCCCCGGCTTGGCAGTCCCCGAGTTCATGGCCAGGCTGGAGTCCGAGGTCGAAACCAACTCCGACCGCCTGATGGCTGAAGCCGGGTTCAAGGCCTGATGGGCACGCAGGCACAGACCATCGACCACCTTCTCGACGCCCTCGCGCCCCTGCCCCTCTCTGCCCGCAAGATGTTCGGCGAATACGCCCTCTACCTTGACGGCAAGGTGGTGGCCCTCGTCTGCGACGACCAGCTGTTCCTCAAACCCACCCCCGGCGCCCAAGCTGCCTTGCCCGATTGCCCGACCGGTCCGCCCTATCCCGGCGCAAAGCTTCATCTGCTTGTCACCGATGCACTGGATGATCCCGATCCCGTCATGGCAGCCCTGAAAGCCGTCGCCGCCGAAACTGCGGCCCCGAAACCGAAGAAACCAAAGAAGTCGAAAACTTAACTCAAATTGTGCTTGCTCTTTTCGGAAATACTCCACGGGAGGTCCGGAGGGTGTGAAACCCTCCGGGGCCAGCCACAAGGCGCGACGACATGGACTGGATCACCACGCTCGACGACCTCCACACTCACTATGGCACGCCGGCAGAAGCCGCGACGGTCAAGGTCACCGACCACCTCACCCCCGCCTACCGTGCCTGGATCGACCGCGCCCGCTTTTGCATCCTCACGACCGTTGGCCCGGAGGGCAGCGACGGCTCGCCGCGCGGCGACGACGGGCCGGTTGTGACTGTCCTCGATCCCCAGACGCTGGCGCTGCCCGACTGGCACGGCAACAACCGCATCGACAGCTTGCGCAACATCGTCCGCGATGGCCGGGTGAGCCTGATGTTTCTGATCCCGGGTGCAAACAACGCACTCCGCGTCAACGGCACCGCCCGCCTGACCGCTGATCCGGACCTCCGCCACCGCTTCGCCCGTGACGGCAAACAGCCCCGCACGGTGATCGTGATCCGGATCGCCGAGGTCTACTCCCAATGCGCCCGTGCCCTGATCCGCTCGGCGCTCTGGACCGGCGGCGACCAGTCTGCGGGCCTGCCCACCGTCGGCGACATGCTGCGCGAAATCACAGAAGGCCGGATCGACGGCAAGGCCTATGACGCCGACTGGCCGGGACGGGCCGCGCTTACGATGTGGTAGCCGGCGCGGACAGATGTTTCAAAATCGTTAACGCGAAAAATCAACACGTTGATTTCATGAGGTATAGTGAGTTTGTCCACCGTGGACAGACTTAGCTCAACGGGCAGTCCGCGACCTCAAGCTCCAGCGCGAGCTTCGCCTCCGGCCCGTAGCCCAGCCCCGAGACGTTGATGAAAAGCGCCCCGGTCTCGGCCCAGACCTCGGTCACCTTCATCGTCGTTGCGACCGGATCAATCGCCACGTTCTCGAACAGCGCGCACTCCGTTTCGAACCGCAGCACATAGCCGTTGAACTTGGCCTCGAAGAACCGCCCGATTCCGCGCGGATAGGTCAGCTCGATCCGTGTCGGGCCGATCTCGACCGTCACCGGGACGACGTCTAGCCCCCCGGTCAGCCCTTCGGGTTCCAGGCCGAACTCCACGCCTTCGCCCACCATCACAGTGCGGCCCCGCGCTTCAAGATAGGGCTGGTCGCGCTGGTCCCAGGTCTCGACCGTGAAGGTGACAAGCCGCCCTTCCAGCGTCCCCGCCGCAGCCGGGGCCGCGATCAGCCCCGCGATGGCGACGACTGCCCAGGCCTTCAAGCCGCGAGGCCCTTCGACCCCATATCGAGGAACTTCTGCCGCCGGTCCCGGATCAGCGCTTCGGGCTTCTTGCCGGACAATTCGCCCAGCATCGCCTCGATCGCCTTGCCGACCGCGTCGACGGCTTCCTTCGGGGCCCGTTGCGCGCCGCCCAGGGGTTCCTTCACGATCCGGTCGATGATCCCCAACTTCTGCAGATCCTGCGCCGTCAGCCGCAGGGCCTCGGCAGCCTCGCGCATCTTCTCGGCATCCTTCCACAGGATCGAGGCGCAGCCTTCGGGCGAAATGACCGAGTAGATCGAGTGCTCCAGCATCGCGACCCGGTTCGCCGTCGCGAACGCGACCGCACCGCCGGACCCACCCTCACCGATCACCACGCTGATCAGGGGAACGCCGACCGAAAGGCACTTTTCCGTCGACCGGGCAATCGCCTCGGCCTGACCCCGTTCTTCCGCGCCCTTGCCGGGATAGGCCCCCGCTGTGTCGATCAGCGTGATCACCGGCAGCCGGAACCGGTCCGCCAAATCCATCAGCCGGATCGCCTTGCGATAGCCTTCCGGCCGGGCCATGCCGAAGTTGCGCTGGATGCGGCTTTTGGTGTCGTTGCCCTTCTCATGCCCGATCACGACGACCGGCTGGTCATTAAACCGCGCCAGGCCGCCGATCACCGCATGGTCATCGGCAAAGGCCCGGTCGCCCGCGAGGCTGGTGAACTCGGTGAACAGCTGGCCGACATAGTCCAGGCAATGCGGCCGGTCCGGGTGCCGCGCCACCTGGCACTTCTGCCAGGCACTCAGGTTCTTGTAGAGATCGCGCAGCGCCGCATCCGCCTTGCGGTCCAGCGCTTCGGCCTCTTTCGACATGTCCATGCCGCCGCCGGTCTTCGCCATGGCGCGCAATTCTTCCGCCTTGCCTTCGATGTCGGCGAGCGGCTTTTCGAACTCAAGATACTGCATGGCGCTTCCTTCCCGGGTCGGCCCCTATATGCCCTTGGGGAGGGGCTGATGCAACTCGGCAAGATTTGTGCGGACCGACCGTGCAAAGCTTTGCCGGTGACAGGAAGGACCGGCATAGTGACCAACCCGAACGAAAAGCGGCTTCTCAGGGTCCTCGACCACATCCACGACAACGCGGGTGGGGACCTGTCACTCGACACCCTGTCCGACATCGCTGCGATGAGCCGCTTTCATTGGCACCGCGTCTTCCGCGCGATGACCGGTGAGACGCTGGCCCAGGCTGTGCGCCGGATCCGGATGCACCGTGCCTCATACCTGCTGGTGATGACCGAAACGCCGCTGCCTCAGATCGCCGTTCAGGTCGGCATGCCCAACGCCAGCAGCTTCCGCAGGCTTTTCGCCGAACAATTCTCGATGACCCCCGCAGCCTTCCGCAAGCGTGGTGAGCTGCGCCCCTTCATCCGCAACCAACCTCAGGAGACCCGGCTCATGTACCCCGTCACCATCCGCACCGAAGCCCCGCTGCGCCTTGCCGCCGTGCCGCATAAGGGCGCCTACCACGAGATTTCCCGCGCGTTTCAGAAGCTTTCGGCAGTAATGGCCAGCCGTGACCTGTTTCGCAAAGCCGGTCGCATGGTGGGCGTCTTCCTGGACGATCCGCAATCGGTTCCTGTCGCCGCTCTGCGCAGCCTTGCCGGGTTCGAAATCACCGGCAATGCCAAGATCGCCGACCCGTTGCAGGAAATCACCCTCGCGGCGGGGCGTCATGTGGTGCTGACCTACACCGGCCCCTATGCCGGTCTGCCCGCCGCCTATGACCAGTTGTTCGGCATCTGGCTGCCGGCCTCCGGCGAGGAACCCGCCGATGCCCCGTCTTTCGAGGTCTACCTCAACACGCCCATGGACACCGCGCCCGAGGATCTGGTGACCGAACTGCACTTGCCGCTGAAGTGATCGCTACCGGTTCGCCTCGTGATCCAGCCTTTGCTGGGCGATCCGCTCGTTCTTCTCGGCGCGCATCTGGTCGTGGTAGGCCTGCTCGACATAGGCCATATGCGCCGCCACCGCCGCCCGTGCGGCCTCGGGGTCGCGGGCCTGAATGCCCGCATTGATCGCCCGGTGCTGGTCCAGCAGCTGATCCCGCGTCATCCGGTTCTTGAACATCATCTGCCGATTGTAGAAAACGCCCTGCCGCAACAGGTCGAACATCGACCGCAGCATGTGCAGCATGATCACGTTGTGGCTCGCCTCGATGATCGCCATGTGGAACTCGGCGTCCAGCTGCGCCTCGTCCGCCGGGTCACGCTTCTGATGCGCGGCCTCCATCTTTGCAAAGATCGTGTCGATGACCTTGAGGTCGGTTTCCGACCCAAGAACCGCCGCCCGGTCCGCTGCCAGTCCCTCGATGTCGCGCCGAAAGCCGATGTAGTCGAAGACCGCCTCGTCATGGGTGGCGAACAGCTCGACCAGCGCCGGCGAAAAGGCCGATCCCAGAACGTCGGCGACAAAGATGCCCGAGCCCGCACGGCTGACCAGAAGGCCCCGCTCGGCCAGATCGGCAATGGCATCGCGCAGCGACGGGCGCGAGACGCCCAGCTTTTCGGCCAGATCGCGTTCGGAAGGCAGCCGCTCACCGGGCCGCAGGATGCCTCGCAGGATCAGCTGCTCAACCTGCCGCACAACCGCACTCGACAGCTTCTCGGGAGCGACTTTCAGGAATGGCATGACGGGAACTGCATGTTGGCCTCGCTGATTGGTCTAGAAATATGACCGATTGCCGAGGATCACAATTGAAAAAGGGGCCGGGAAACCCCGGCCCCTTTCCTGAAATGGCTGAAGGCTCAGCGGGTCGGGCGGATGATGATCTCGACCCGGCGGTTCTGCGCGCGGCCATCGGGCGTCAGGTTCGACGCAACGGGCTGATCTTCGCCCCGACCGAAGGCAGCAATCCGGCCACCCGGCACGCCGCTTTCGCGCAGGATCGACGCGACAGCGACAGCGCGACGCTGCGACAGGTCCTGGTTGTAGGCCGCCGTGCCGGTATTGTCGGTATGCCCGACGACCTGGATCGTGCTGTTGGGATAGCGCAACAGGCTTGACGCGACAGCACTCAGGTCAGAGCGCAGATCGCCCCGGACAGCGGCGCTGTCGGTCGCGAACAAGAGGTCCTGCGGCATGTTCACGATCAGGTATTCGCCGGTGTTGGTCACCGAGATGTTGGAATTCAGCGAACCGCGCAGTTCCGCGGCCTGACGGTCCAGGTCCGCGCCGACCAGCGCGCCCGTGCCAGCACCCAGCGCGCCTCCAAGGATCGCGCCCTTGAACTCGTCGCCGTCGCGCGCCGTCGCAGCACCAGCCGCGGCACCCAGGAGGCCGCCGATCACGGCGCCGTTCTTGGTGCGGGCATTCGGATCATCGGGATAGGCATTGGGATCGACACAAGCCGTCAGGAACAGCGCGCCAGCCGCAGCCAGGATCAGGGGGGTCTTCATCATCATGTTTGCTCTCGCCTCGATAGCCGGCCCATTCCGGGCCTGTGCGTTGACCCGTGCCACAATACACCAACGCCGTCAAAGGGCCTGCGGTTCCGTGAGGTTTCGGCAGGCTTCCGCGCATCACACGTCTGCGCGAGCGGCCTCCCAGGCCAGCATCGCGCGCTTGCGGGGAAGGCCCCAGTGATAGCCGCCAAGCCCCCCGTCGCGGCGCAGCGCGCGGTGGCAGGGGATCAGGAAGCTGATCGGATTGCGCCCGACAGCCGTCCCCACGGCCCGGTGCGCCGAGGGGTGACCGATCGCCCCCGCGATGTCGCCATAGGTCGTGACATGGCCTGAAGGGATGGCCAGAAGCGCCTCCCAGACCTTGATCTGGAACGGGGCACCAATCAGGTGCAGGTTGGCTGCCTCGCCCTTGAACGCGGCATCGACCATCGGCCGGATCGCCATCGGGTCCTCGACGTAGCTGGCTTTCGGCCAGCGGTGAACCAGATCCTCAAGGGCAGCCTCGGCGCCCACCTCATCGGCAAAACCCATGCCGCAGATACCCTTGGCCGTGGCCATCACGATTGCCGGGCCGAAGGGGCTTTCGAACCAACCCCACCTGATTTCCAATCCCGCGCCGCCCCTGGCATAGTCGCCGGGGCTCATCGCCTCCCAGGTCAGGAACAGATCATGCAGCCGCCCGGTGCCCGACAGACCGGTCTCCAATGCGGTGCCCAGCAACGTGTGGCGTTCCGACAAAAGCCGCCGCGCATGGCCCAGCGTCAGATACTGCTGATACCGCTTGGGGCTGACGCCGACCCAACTGCTGAACACCCGCTGGAAATGCGCCGGGCTCATCTTCATCCGCTGGGCAAGGTCCTCCAGGGTCAGCGCGGGTCCGGCGTCGTCTATCACGTCCAGCGCGCGGGCAATCACCTGGTAATGGTAAGCGGGGGATTGGTCGGTCATCGGTTTCTCCTTGGACGCCCAATCTAGTCGGGCCGACCGCTGCCCGCGACCCGTTTCCTGCGGCTTGTCCCCTGTCCCGTTTCATGCTGCATAGGGCGCATGACCCCGCAACTCCCTTACGCCACGCTGAAGCAGGTCTTTGCCCGGTTCGCCGAGATCGAGCCCGAACCGAAGGGCGAACTTGCGCACACCAATGCCTTCACCCTCCTCGTCGCCGTAGCCCTGTCCGCGCAGGCCACCGACGTCGGCGTGAACAAGGCCACGGCCAAGCTCTTCCGGGTCGCCGACACGCCGCAAAAGATGCTCGACCTCGGGGAAGAGGCGCTGATCGAGCACATCAAGACCATCGGCCTCTTCCGCAACAAGGCGAAGAACGTCATCAAGCTGTCGCGCCTGTTGATCGAGAATTTCGGGGGTGAGGTGCCGTCGTCCCGCGCCGCCCTGGTCACCCTGCCCGGCGTTGGCCGCAAGACCGCGAACGTGGTCCTGTCGATGTGGTTTCACCACCCGGCGCAGGCGGTCGACACCCACATCTTCCGCGTCGGCAACCGCACCGGCATCTGCCCGGGCAAGGATGAGACCGCCGTCGAACGCGCGATCGAGGACAACGTGCCCGTGGAATACCAGTCCCACGCCCATCACTGGCTTATCCTGCACGGCCGGTATATCTGCGTCGCGCGCAAACCCAAATGCGGCATCTGCCCGATCCGCGACTGGTGCCTTTATGAGGAGAAGACCGCATGAAATCCTATCAGGTCGTCGGCATCGGCAATGCCATCGTCGATGTCTTCTCCACCGCTGATGACAGCTTCCTTGACCTGATGGGCATCCAGAAGGGCATTATGCAGCTCGTCGAACGCGAACGCGGCGAGCTTCTCTATGGCGCGATGACCAACCGCCAGCAGGCCCCCGGCGGGTCGGTCGCCAATACGCTGGCGGGCTTAGGCAACCTCGGCCTCACCACTGCCTTCATCGGTCGCGTTCACGACGACGCGCTGGGGAAATTCTACGCCCGCACCATGGCCGACGAGGGGACCGATTTCGTCAACCCTCCCGTCCCGGGCGGAGAACTCCCGACCTCGCGCAGCATGATCTTCGTCTCGCCGGACGGTGAGCGGTCGATGAACACCTACCTCGGCATCTCCTCCGAACTCGGCCCCGACGACGTGTCCGATTCAGTGGCCGGCAGCGCCGAGATCCTG
>JBKDYO010000015.1:0-4518 GCA_046305855.1 Paracoccaceae bacterium | reverse complement strand
CGTGCCACGCCCTGCAAGGGCCGAGACCCCCCGCGACTGTGGCGCTTTCAAGCAGAATTCGCGCAGAAACCTTCACGCAGGCGCAACGCTTTCCTATATCCTTTGCGAAAGGCAGGAACCGATTCGCCACAGCCATGAATGCGCCCACTGAACTCAGCCACGACGAAATGCTTGGCATCCGTCTTGAAGTCCTGCGTCGCGAACACCGCGACCTGGATGCGGCCATTCATGCGCTTGAAGAAACGGGTCGCCCCGACGCCCTCACTTTGCGCCGCTTGAAAAAGCAGAAGCTGGCGCTGAAGGACCAGATCGTGAAGATCGAGGATATGCTGATCCCGGATATCATTGCTTGACGGGTATCCTCGCCTGACGCTTGCCCCTGCGCGCGGTTCCCGGTAATCGCCCGTGAACCCAAGGGAGGCGCGCATGGCCGTATCCGTCGGAATCATCATGGGCTCGCAAAGCGACTGGCCCACCATGAAAGCCGCAGCCGAGATTCTCGACGACCTGGGCATTCCCTACGAGACGAAGATCGTCTCGGCCCACCGCACGCCGGACCGCCTTTGGGACTACGGCAAGACCGCCGTGTCGCGGGGCCTCAAGGTCATCATCGCTGGTGCCGGGGGCGCCGCGCATCTGCCGGGCATGATGGCGTCGAAGACCCGGGTGCCCGTCATCGGTGTTCCGGTGCAGACCAAGGCCCTGGCGGGTGTCGACTCGCTCTATTCCATCCTGCAGATGCCCAAGGGCTACCCCGTCGCCACGATGGCCATTGGCGGGGCTGCCAACGCGGGCCTGATGGCCGCAGCTATTCTTGCCGTTTCCGACGATGGCGTGGCCACACGGTTGGATGCCTGGCGCGACGCCCTCTCTGCCTCGATCCCCGAGGAGCCAAAGGATGACTGACGCTCTCCCGCAGGGCGCGACCATCGGTATCCTCGGCGGCGGGCAACTGGGCCGGATGCTCTCGGTTGCCGCCAGCCGTCTGGGCTATCGCTGCCACATCTACGAACCCGGCGCCGCCCCCGCTGGCGATGTGGCGCTAACCGTCACAACCGCGCCCTATGAGGACGAGGCCGCCCTGCGCGCCTTCGCCGCATCGGTCGATGTCATCACCTACGAATTCGAGAATGTCCCGACCTCGGCGCTCGACCTTCTCGAAAGCCTGAAACCGATCCGCCCGAACCGCCGCGCCTTGGCGATCAGCCAGGACCGGATCAGCGAGAAGACCTTCCTGAACGACCTCGGCCTGCAGACCGCCCCTTGGGCCGCAGTGAATTCCGAAGCTGACCTCCGCGCTGCCGCTGAAAAGCTTGGCCTGCCCGCAATCCTGAAGACCACGCGTCTTGGCTATGACGGCAAGGGCCAGGTCAAGCTGGACGACGACGCGGCAATCCCCGCCGCCTGGGCCAGCATGAACGATGCCGCCTGCGTCCTCGAAGGCTTCGTCGCCTTCGACCGCGAGGTTTCGGTCATCGCCGCCCGCGGCCTTGACGGCTCTGTCGCCTGCTTCGACCCGGGCGAAAATATCCATCGTGACGGCATCCTGCGCACGACCACCGTGCCCGCCAAACTGAACCCGGGCCAGCGCGCCGATGCTGTCCTGATCGCCGCCCGCATCCTGAATGCGCTCGATTATGTCGGCGTGATGGGGGTAGAGCTTTTCGTGACCCCGCACGGCCTTCTGGTCAACGAGATCGCCCCCCGCGTCCACAACTCCGGCCACTGGACGCAACAAGGCTGCACCGTCGACCAGTTCGAACAGCACATCCGTGCCGTGGCTGGCCTGCCCTTGGGCGACGGCAACCGCTATGCCGACGTGGTGATGGAGAACCTGATCGGCGACGACGTCCTGCGCGTGCCGGATCTTCTGAAGGCCCGCGACACCGCAGTGCACCTTTATGGCAAGGGGAACCCACGCCCCGGCCGCAAGATGGGCCATGTGAACCGCACCCAGCGCGGCTAGCTCGATTTTTCGTCGAAAAATCGCATCCGGGCGTCAGCGGCGGTCAAAACTGCCATGCCGCAGGAAATGCAGCACCTGGGCGATCACCGTTGGGTTGACCATCATCCAGGTGTGGCTGACCGGTAGCTCCAGATGGTCCGCCATCCCCTCCAGCCGGGTACTTGCTACCGTGACTTTGCCGTCGTCCGGCCCCGGCAGAAGCTGGCTGAACCAGGGACTGACCGATCGCGTCCCGGCGATGATCCCCAGGGGATAGTCCGCACGAGGCAGCCGGTTCGGCCAGCTTTCCGGCCCCGTGCCCAGCGTCATCCCTGCCGGGCCGTTCACCAGCTCGAAGGCCTTCCAGTCGCCCAGCACATCCACCAGCTCTGACCCATGGTTCGGTGGGGCCAGCATCACCACGCGCCCGAGGCCCGGGGGATGCCCGCGTGACAGCCAGTCCCGGACCAGAATTCCGCCCATCGAATGCGTCACGAAGTGCGTTGTGCCCACAAAAGGGGCCGCAAAAGCTTCTGCTACCCGGCTGACCAGCACATCAGGCGCAGACTTGGTCGACGGATAGGACGCAGGACTGACCGTGTAGCCCGCCGCCCGCAGCGCAAGGCCCAGCGCCGCCAGCGACCGCGTCGACCGGGCAAGCCCGTGGACCAGGATCACCCGTTCGGCAGGCAAGGCTCCGGATGCGGCATCGGGCGGTGCCAAGAAGGGAAGGCGCATGCGGATCATGCGGCGATCATCCCTCGGCAGGCCGGGCTTGGAAAGGGCGGGATCGTCTGACCTTGCGTCACGCTTCAGGCGCGTCGGTGTCGGTCAACCCCCGCGCCAACCGGCTGCGCGCATCTCGCGCCAGAGTTTCGTAGCGGGCCCGGAACGATTCCAGCATTGTCTCGTCCAGTTCCTCCAGATCCAGCAGCGCGTTATGCGCACCGTTCGTTGCCCGGATCAGCTCGTCCAGTTTCAGCTGGATCGCTGCAGTATCCCGGTTCTGGGTGTTCTGGATCAGGAAGACCATCAGGAAGGTCACGATCGTCGTGCTGGTGTTGATCACCAGTTGCCAGGTGTCGGAATAGTCGAAGATCGGCCCGGTCACGATCCACGCCAGGATCACCGACAGCGCCAGAAGAAAGGTCGAGGGCCGCCCGCACCAATGCGCCACCCGCTTCGCCACATCGCCATAGGCCATGACTGTCTCCGAATGCCGTTGCGCCTGCCGCGCACTCTGGACAAAGCGGCCCGGCCTGCGCAAGCCTGCTCCGCATGGCCAAGTTCAAACCCCGCATTGCCGCGCGCGCGCTGATCCTGCATCAGGACCGGCTTCTGCTCGTCAACGCCTATCCTGATGCGCACCTCGGCCTCTGGTGCGCCCCAGGCGGCGGCTGCGAGGCCGGGCAATCCCTGCCGGAAAATCTGGCGCGGGAAGTTACCGAGGAAACCGGCCTGACCATCGCCGTCGGCCCCCCCGTGCTGGTCAACGAATTCCACGACCCCGAGACCGGGTTCCACCAGATCGACCTCTTCTTTCGCTGCACCATTGCGGCCGGTCAGCTCGACCACACCTGGACCGACCCCGAGGGCGTCGTCACCGACCGCCGCTTCTTTTCGCGCGCCGAGCTTGCCTCGGGCCATATCAGCTTCAAGCCCGACAGCCTGCCCGACGCCGCCTGGGGGGCGGCGGAGGCCTTGTACGATCCGCTGGAAGTGATTCTGAAATGAGCCGCGCTTTCGTCAACGAGGATGCGGGAAACGACCGCCCCGACCTGCCAGAGCGTCCCGTGCCCCCCGGCCCGAACTTTGTCACACCCCGCGGCCTTTCCGATCTGCAAGCCCGGATCGCCCAACGCCAGTCCGACCTCGCGGCGCTGAAAACCCGTGCCGACCGGCTCGACAAGCTTCCCGAAGCCGCCGCCGAGCGGGACCTGCGCTGGCTTGAGGCGCGCCTCAAAGCCGCCGTCGTCATCGACCCTGCGCAGCACAAACTGACAGAGGTTGCCTTTGGCCTGGCCGTCACCGTGGCCGACACGGACGGGCGCGAGACGACCTGCGAAATCGTCGGGGAAGACGAGGCGGACGCCCCCCGCCACCGCATTGCGCCGAACTCCCCCCTCGCCCGCGCCCTTCTGGGTGCGCAGGTCGGCGATGTGGTGACGTGGAAGCGCCCCACCGGCAGCCTTGACCTGGAAATCATCAGGATCGCCCATGCGGATTCGTGAGCTTTTCCCCTCCGAAACCGCCCTCGTCGCGCAATTCTACCGCGAGGCGCCGGATTACTGGCTGCTGGCCGAGGGCCGGGTTGACCCTCAAGCCAAGGCCTCCGACTTCTTCACCGACGCACCGCCGAACTGCGACCCCGCCCAAAGCGACCGTCTGGGCCTTTTCGTCGACCACCGCCTGTCCGGAGTGGCGGAGTTGTCCTATGGTTTTCCCGAACCCGGCGACGCCTATCTGGGCCTGATGCTCCTTGGCCCCTGGGCGCAAGGGGCGGGCCACGGCAGCGTCTTTCTGGCCCATATCGAAGCCCTGGCCCGCAAACGCCACGCGGCGCGGCTTTACCT
>JBKDYO010000014.1:0-6312 GCA_046305855.1 Paracoccaceae bacterium | reverse complement strand
GTCCTTGCGGCTGACGCATGGATAGGACGAAAGGGTTGCGGGAAGGTCAACCGCTTTCCGTGGCCGTATTCCACAGCCGGTGGACAGCGTGCTAGCCTTGCCCCATGCCCAGCCTTTGCCGCGACTGCCTGACCCTCACCGACAGCGTGACCGCCCGCTGCCCCGCCTGCCGGTCGCCGCGCATGATCGCGCATGACGAACTGACCAGCCTTTCCATCGCCCATATGGATTGCGACGCCTTCTATGCCTCGGTGGAAAAGCGCGACAATCCGGCCCTGCGCGACCAGCCCGTCATCGTCGGCGGCGGTCAGCGCGGGGTCGTCTCCACCTGCTGCTACATCGCGCGGATCAAGGGTGTGCGGTCCGCCATGCCGATGTTCCAGGCGCTGAAGCTTTGTCCCGAGGCCATCGTCGTCAAACCCCGCTTTTCCGCCTACACCGAAGCCTCCCGCGCCATCCGCGCGATGATGGAGGAGCTGACCCCGTCCATCGAGCCCCTGTCGCTGGACGAAGCCTTCCTCGACCTCACCGGCACCGCCCGCCTGCACGGCGCACCCCCCGCAGTCCTCCTCGCCCGCCTGACCAAGCGGATGGAGGATGAGCTTGGCCTCACCGGCTCCATCGGCCTGTCCCACAACAAGTTCCTCGCAAAGATTGCGAGCGACCTCGACAAACCCCGTGGCTTCTCCGTCATCGGCAAGGCAGAAACCGAAGCCTTCCTCAAACCCAAACCCGTCCGCATCATCTGGGGCGTCGGCACCGCCACCCAGACCGCGCTCGAATCCGCCGGCATCCGCACCATCGCCGACCTCCTGCGCTGGGACCGCACCGACCTTATCGCCCGCTTCGGGTCGATGGGTGACCGGCTCTGGCATCTGGCGCGCGGCCTCGACACCCGCCGGGTGAACCGCGACGAGAAGCTGAAGTCGATCTCGAAGGAAACGACCTTCTTCGAAGACACCTCCGACCCCGACCTCCTCGACGGCCACATCTGGCGCCTGTCAGAGCAAGTCGCCGACCGCGCCAAGGCCAAGGCTCTCTCGGGCCGCACAGTGACCCTGAAACTGAAGAAAGGCGACTTCCAGCTGGTAACCCGCCGCCACGCCCTTTCGGACCCCACCCAACTCACCGACCGCATCTACCGCGCCGCCCGGGACCTTTTCGACCACGCCGGAACACATGGCCCCTTCCGCCTGATCGGCGTCGGCATCTCTGACCTTGCGCCCGAAGACCAGGCCGACCTGGCCCAGGACCTTTTGGACCCCGAGGCCAACCGCCGAGCCGCCGCCGAACGCGCCACCGACGCCATCCGCGCCAAGTTCGGCGCCGAGGCGATCATCAAGGGACGCGCACTGCGCTAGGCCGAATTCTTTGAAGAATTCGTATCGGAGCCTTCGAAGGCTCCGGTCCGGACTTTTCGAAAAGTCCGGCGCTACTCCGCAGCCAGCGCCACGCCCGGGGGCTGCACCAGCTCGGCCACCACGCCCGCAATCAGGTCACGAAACCCAGCAAACCCCGCCAGCGGCTCGATCCTGACCTCGTCCATGTACAGCGCCCGGTCGATCTCGACCTGCACCACATGCACGCCTCGCGAGGGCCGCCCATAGGCCTGCGCCACATAGGCCCCCGCGAACGGGGCATTGCGCCCGACCCGCAACCCCGCCGCGGCAAAGGCCGCCTCGATCCGGTCCATCACCTCGCGCCCCGCCGTGGCACCATAGCGGTCGCCCAGGACCACCTCGGGCCGAGGCTGGCCGGGGCGGGTATGCGCCTCGATCGCTTCGTGCGGCATCGAATGGCAGTCGATCAGCACGGCCTGACCAAAGGCCGCCCGGGTTTCCTCGACCAACGCCGCCAGCGCCTGATGATAGGGATGCCAGAACCGCGTGATCCGCGCTTCGGCCTCGGCCAGCCCCAGCTTGCCGCGATAGATCGACCGTCCCCCGGCCACCACGCGGGGAATCACCCCCAGCCCCGAGGAGATGCGGGGATTGTGCGGCACCCGGGCGATTCCCTCGATCACGCCCGGATCAAGCTCGTCCGCCGCCCGATTGAGGTCGAGAAACGCCCGCGGTGCCCGCGCCACCAGCAGCGGGGCACCAAGGTCCGGCGCCATGTCGAACAGCCGGTCGACGAAGGCATCCTCCGACGACCGGATCGACCGGCGGTCCAAAGCCACCTGCGCCAGGAAATCGGCAGTGTATTCACGTCCCGAATGCGGCGAGGCAAAGATCAGCGAAGACATCCGGCGCGCCGGGCGGGTCAGGACAAAGGCCTCGGTCTCGGTCGGCGACAAGGGGCGCACTCCGTCTTCTTCACACCGATATAGCCGGAGTTTGCCGAAAGCCAAAACCCCTTGCGGCCCTCGGCGCTTGTCAGTATAGACCCCCCGACCGACGCGGTTCGCCCCGCGTCCTTTTCGTTTCGCCGGAAGGGACAAGGGGCAGCGCAAAGGGCAAGTGGGCGGTTAGCTCAGCGGTAGAGCACTACGTTGACATCGTAGTGGCCACTGGTTCGATCCCAGTACCGCCCACCATTCACCGCTTCCCGCAAGGGGGGCACGTTGTTTTCACTGGCGCAGACGCGCCGCGAACAAGGAGAAGATCGATGAAGGTTGCGAACTCGCTCCGCTCGCTGAAGACGCGTCATCGCGATTGCCAGGTCGTGCGCCGTAAGGGCCGCGTCTATGTGATCAACAAGACGCAGAAGCGCTACAAGGCCCGCCAGGGCTGAGCCGCTTCCGGCTGACCGGACAAAAGGCCGCCCAGGGGTAACCCGGGCGGCCTTTGCTTTTCCGCATCTGTTCCTTCAATGTTTTCGAACCTGCCTTCTCCGTTGGTGCCCGGATTGACCCATCTGCATCTCGTTGTCCTTGCCATTTGCGCCATTCCGCAGGCTGTGTCGGGCGAAACGATCTTTGACGAGCGATACGATAATCTTGTCGCACCATCGGCAATTCTTGAGCCGTTCACTGCGTTCGGGGGCAACGCGCCCCGGGTGATTGATCAGCCAGTGACTTCGGGTTCTGCGACCTTCGCCAGCCACTTTCACGGACAGTCCCTTGTCGACCGGCAGATTGGCGCAACACGATTCGATCTGGTTACAGGTGCACCGCGAAAACCCCTGGCTTTGCAGATGGATCCTGCGGGACAGAACCTGTTCTGGGCCTATGAGGACGATGCGGCTTCATTGGCGATTCAAGGGATCGGGCCAGCCGGGGCCGGACGAAGGGACGGCATCGGAGAAGGGTCGATCGCCGTTCTGTTTGACCGACCGGTTTGCACTGTGGGCTTCCAGACTGTCCTTGAAGGAATGATGCCGCCCGGTACGACCGGGTTTGCCGAACCCGGCTCCGTGCAGGTCAGCTTTTTCTCGGCCGAAGGCGAATTGCTTGGCCAGCGGGGGATAGACGCGACAGGCGGCATTTCGGTGGCTTACGGCACCGAAACCGGCTTGCCGCCGCAGATCAGCGGGATTCTCATCGAGTCCGTGGATGATGGCGGGATATTCGTCGACAACCTGAAGTATGCTTTCAACTGCGAGCTTCAGGTCAGCTGACGGTCAATCTGTTTTCTGGTTGAGGACTTGGGCCCGCGATTGGGCAGCGGCGAACTCTTGGATTGACTGGAACGAACACGCTTGTGCCGCCATTTTCGGCACAGGATAATGGCGCGTCGAGTTTCTGTACGGTTTCGTCCCATGCACACCAACCCCGCCTTCCGGCAGGATCCCCGAGAAAAGAACCTCGCCTTCGCCCGCGCCCGGGGCTTCGGCGTCCTGACCGTCAACGGCCCCGAAGGCCCATATGCCTCGCATGTGCCGTTCCTTCTGAACGACGACGCAAGCTTTGCCGAACTGCACCTCGCCCGGTCGAACCCCATCGTCCGCGCCGGGCTTCCGCTGCCCGCGCTTCTCGCCGTAGCCGGGCCGGATGCCTACATTTCCCCCGACTGGTACGGCCCGCATGATCAGGTCCCCGATCAGGTCCCGACCTGGAACTATGTCGCCGTCCATCTGCGCGGGACGTTGGAAGCCTTGCCCGAAGACGCGCTCCGCCCGCATGTCGATGCCCTGTCAGCCGAGCATGAGAGCCGAATCACGGAGAAGCGCCCCTGGACCAGCGCCAAGATGACCGAAGGCGCGATGCCCCGGATGATGCGGATGATCCTGCCGTTCCGGTTCCACGTCACCTCGATCGACGGGACCTGGAAGCTGAACCAGAACAAGCCCCCCGAAGTCCGCGCCCGCGCGGCGGCGGCGTTGGCGCGCGGCAACGCGGCCGCACAGGACATTGCGGCGCTGATGCGCGAATTGCCATGAAGGTCATCCACAACACCGAACAGCTGCTGATACTGGAAGATCAGCCCTGGTTCATCGGCATCATGATGATCGTCATGGCGCTGATCTTTGCCTTCGGCGGCATGGCGATTCTGGCGTCCGGCGAGGTTTTCGGCGGACTGATGATGCTTCTGATCGGCGTCGGCGTGCCGGTCCTGATTGGCGCGCTGATGGTGCAGCGGGTTCGCCTGACGTTCGACCGCAGAGCCGGAACCGTGAGCCGGACGCGACGCTCGGTTCTTGGTCTGACCCAGACAGTGCACCCGCTGGACCGGCTGGACCGGGCGCGTGTGGGCGTCAGCACCGACAGCGACGGCACCACCTACCGGATGGAACTGGACCTGCGTGACCCGCCCGAGATCGTGCCCTTCACCAGCTATCACACCAGCGGCAAGCGGCCCGAAGCGATGGCCCAGACGGTGAATGACTGGCTGGGCACGGCGCGCTGAGCGGGGGCGGGCACGCAAGGCTGTCGCCTGTCGTCATGCGCCTCCCCTCCCCCGCGTGGGAAGGGGATGGGGGTGGGAGGACCCGCCTGCAACCTGTCAGCCGCGCGATCAGACGTGCCCTGGCAGGATCGGCGCGACCGCAACAGGCAATCCGCATCGCTGACCCCTGCGTGGCCATCTGTTAAATTTCCGTTACCGCCCGCGAGCAAGCATCAGAAATCATTGTCTATATCGGTTTTGTCCACCGTGGACACGTCTGCGACCCGTTTACACCCCACCCCCTTCACCCCTACACTTTCCTCTCCACGCCGGAGGTTCCCATGCCCCTTCCCCTCGCCCCCCTGCTCCCCCTCGCTGTCCGCCTCGGCCTCGTCGCCTCGACCACCTGGGCCGTGACCCGCTGGGTCCGCTCTGCCACCCATCCCGGCCGCACCGACCAGCGGGCCGAGGACGCGCTGGATGAGCTGGGGGAAGGCCTGTCGGTCCACCGCCCGGCCGACCGCGTCGCCGATAATCCGGGGGACCGCCAGACCAACGCGACCGCAAGGGTCCGCCGGGTGATCCGCTTCCGGGGCCGGACTTACGAGGTCGACGCCGGCCTGATGGCCCGTCTCCGTCTGCGGGAGCGGGAAGAGTGAAGCTTTACCACGCCCCCGCCTCGCCCTTCGTCCGCAAGGTCATGGTCCTGCTTCACGAAGCCAAGGCCACCGATCGTGTCACGCTGGTCCCCGTCTCGGGCAACCCGCTCGATCCCGGCACGATGCCGGTCGACCGCAACCCGCTGGGCAAGATCCCCGCGCTGGAACGCCCCGACGGCCCTACCCTCTACGACAGCCGGGTGATCACCCGCTACCTCGACGACCTTCTGAAGGCGCATCTCTACCCCGCCGCTCCGCACTTGTGGGACACGCTGGTCATCGAAGCCACCGGCGACGGCATTGCCGAGGCCGCCGTCCTGATGCGGTACGAAATGCACATCCGGCCCGAGGCGTCCCGCTCACCGGATTGGGCCGACGCCCAGTGGGCCAAGATCGCCCGCGCGCTGACTGCCGTTGAAGAACGCTGGATGAGCCACCTGTCCGGCCCGCTAGACATGGGCCAGATCGCCCTTGGCTGCGCGCTGGGCTACCTGGATTTGCGCCATCCCGAGCGTGACTGGCGCGCCAGCCACGCGACGCTGGGCGATTGGTGGTCCGGCTTTGCAGCACGCCCGGCGATGCAGGCAACCGCGGCCTAATTCCGGCCTCCGCGACACCTGCGCCACATCTTCTGCTGTTCCCGGCAGATTTCCCGGCCCTGCGCGGCTTTGTCCGCTGGACGCGGCGGACAGCCTTGGCTAAACACCGCGCGTCAGGGCTTGGGTTTCCAATGCCCTCCAAGGTCATATGGGTCGGCGCCTCCGGCCCGAAAGGGGAGAAGATCTCGTGTCCCACGCAGACGATCACGCAGGCACCGGCGAAGGCACTCGGCGGGATTTCCTGTACTACGCAACGGCGGGCGCCGGGGTGGTGGCCACTGGGGCCGC
>JBKDYO010000013.1:0-3449 GCA_046305855.1 Paracoccaceae bacterium | reverse complement strand
GACGGCACGAGTATCATTATAGTGGTAGAATGACGATGCACGAGAACCTCACAAAGCTCCTTTCCACGCACGGCCAGCCTCTGGACGGTCCGCGCATCTTTCAAGAAGAGATTGGATGGCCCAACACTGATCTTGGCCTAGATATTCGTGACTTGGTTAACCTCAATGACGGATTGCACTTATTCGAGCGATCGGTCCTTGTTTTTCCAAGGAGCTTGTTTGATAGTATATGTTCAGTCGCACAGTGGAATTCAACTGACGGCTGGCGTCGACTATATGAGATTGACAGCTCAATGATTTTCTTTGCTGAGGATGTTTTCAGCGGTCAGTTTTGTACTGACGGCAAGTCAATCTTTAAATTTGACCCTGAGTCCGGGCAGTTTGATGTAATGGCATCCAGCCTTGACGCTTGGGCAAAGAAGATGCTCGAAGATCCTGAATTCTATTCTGGCTCTCCTATTCTTCGGGAGTGGGAGGCAACTGTTGGCTCACTGCAACTAACAGACAGGTTGGCTGCTAAGCAGCCATTCATTATGGGTGGAAGTTATTCGATCAGCAATTTGATGAGTATGGATCGATCTAGTGCGATGAAATACCATGGAGAAATCTATCGGCAAATCAAGGACCTACCGGACGGATCGCAAGTGGTATTTGACGTAGAATAACGAGCTTTAGGGTTCGTGATTTCACGCACCGCATATTGAGCGGAGTTAAGCCGAAGCAAACAGCAAGCTGTAGGGGTGCGTGATTTCACGCACCTTTCTCCGGTGGGAATGTATTGTGCCGATGGTCTCATTGCCAACGCACCACCCCCACCCCAAACCCTTAACACTCCCCTAACGCCCACAGCCAACCCCTTGAAATCCCTCACCCCGCTCCCCTGCCCACGCGTGGGCACACCCAGAGACTCTTGCGGCCCCCCACCGCCCATGCCACCCTCTCCCCATGCCCCGCAACCCCCGCCAAGGCCTGACCACCCTCGCCACCCTCGCCGCGGTGCTCCTCCTCGCTGTCCTCACTCTCACTCTCCAGACCCGGACCCAAGCCGACCTCCGCCTCCTCGCCCGCCTGACCGATGACCTCGACACCCAGGCCGCGAAAGACAGCCTCACCGACCGCCTCCGCACCCCCCTCGCCGCCGCCCTGACCAGCGACCCGAGCGCGACCCTCGAACTTGACAGCACCCCCCTGATCCTGACCGAGGACGGCCGAGACTGGGAAGTCCGGGTCCAGGATGTCGAGGGCCAGGTCGACCTCTACCTCGCCGCTCCGGACCTCCTCGCCCTCCTCTCCATCGATCTGCAGTAGTCGACATCAATTCGGACGGCTTAGTCGACGTTGTGCTTCATGACGGCTTTACCACGCTTTCAAGCGGGTCCACTTCGCCAGGCCTGCCCTACACGAGCGGCCAATCGTGGATTCTGATAAACAATGGAAACGGTTTTGTTCAGGTGCCAGTAAATGGTAGCCTGGCGGGCTTTAACAGGCTTGTTGCGACGGGTGACTTTGACGGCGACGGATTAACCGACATCGCCCTTGAAGGCGCAAGTAATGTAACGACTGGGAGTCTGTTGTCTTGGGGCACTTACATTCGCCAGGACGGCCGGATCCTTTTTGGCAACGGCGGCATTCCGAACCGTCTGACGTCGATCAAGTCGCAGACGGGAGCTGTGACGACGATTGCCTATGCGCCTTCGTCGGATTTTGGCACCAACCAGATGCCGGGGATCCAGCAAGTGGTGAAGTCGATCACTACTGATGACGGGCGCGGCGGGGTTTCGACGGTGGAACACCGCTATGTCGGCGGCCGCTACGATTTCATCGCGCGGCAGACCTTGGGCTACAAGACCGTCACCGCCTACCTGCCCCCCTTGGCGGGTGAGACCGAGGGTCCACAGGTTGTCACTACCTACCTGAACGATCACCTCGCCGAGTACGGCCTGATCAAGTCGCGGGTGGTGATCCAGGGCGGCGTGACGCTCAGCCGCGAGATCTTCGACTATACGATCGAGAAGACGGGCAACGGCCCCTGGCGGGCTGACCGCACCGGGGAACGCAAGGCGACCCTTTACGGCAGTTCGCTGGTCGAGACGACTACGACGCGTGCCTTTGATGCCTTCGGCCAGATCATTCGCGAGACGAACCTGGGCTTCACAACCGGTGGCACGAACCTTGATCCGTCCGATGACGTCACGACGACCATGGGATATGTCCCGAACCTGACTGCCTACATCGTCGATCGCCCAAACTTCCGGCGCGAGGAAGCCGGTATTGCGACAACCGCGGCTCTGACGGACGACCTCTCCTACGCAGCCATGAGCTATGACGGAGCCGCAGCCAACACCAATGCTCCGATCAACGGCAACCTCACCAAAGTGGAGGAGTGGACGGGCACGACGGCCAGTCTCACGCTTCGCACCGCCAAACTCCTGACCTATGACGCCTGGGGCAATGTTCTGACCGAGACCGACGCCAGGGCCGCGGCATCGGGAACTGGTCCCACGGCCTCCTACACCTACGACACCGCCAGGCGCCTCTTCCGGCTGAGCACCACGAACGCCCTTGGGCAGGTCGAGACCGTTGCCTGGAACACCCTCTGCCAGGCGCCAGCGACGATCACTGACCTGAACCTCCGCGTCACCACCAAGACCTACGACACCTTCTGCCGCGAGACGCGGACCGACCTGCCCGGCGGGCAATACCAGATCACCCGCTACGTCTCCTTCGGTCTGCCCACTCAGCAGTACGTTGAGCGGGAGACCAAATCCGGCTCTTCCACCCCAGGCCGTGACCTCTCGATCTCGCGCGAGTATTTTGACGGGCTGGCCCGCAGCTGGGCCAAGGTGCAACCCGGCACGACCAGCGCCGTGGCTGACGGCATCCTGCTGCTCAGCGCCTATGACGCCCGCAGCAACCTCGCCTGGACCAGCCTGCCGTTACCCTTCGCCAACCTCAACACCACCCCGAACGCCGCGCAACGAACGAGCTTCACCTACGACGGGCTCGACAGGCCCCTGGACACTCTGCTGCCCGACGGGGCAAAGCGCAGCGCAGCCTATCTCACTGTCAGCCTCAGCCAGTACGGCGGGCCGGTGCTTGCCTACCCCGCCACCCGCAGCCAGGACGAGCACTGCTTCGATGCCACCGCCGCCAACACGATCTGCGGCGAGGCGATCCAGATCACCGACGCCGCCGGGCGCCTCATCCGGTCCGACCGCAACGACACCGCGCTCAGCGATCTTGACGCAGGCGGGGCCGCCTTGCGCTCCACAAGCTACCGCTACGACCGCAAAGGCAGCCTGACACAAGTCACCGACCCCGGCGGCATCACCTTCGCCTATACCTACGACGTCTTCGGCAACCGCCTCACCGCTGACGACCCCGGCCTCGGCTTCTGGACCCTGACCTATGACGCCAACAACAACCTCCTCACGCAGACCGACGCCAAG